>NZ_JCBDHE010000040.1:0-196912 GCF_059834225.1 Vibrio sp. R10-SG3-ISO3
GCCATCGCCCATCACGATAGGGAACTCTCTGCCGAGCACCTGACCGTTGTAACGTAGCGCATCCATCAGACCGTTAATGGCTTTGTCGACCGCACTGATGGTGGTGTTATCAAAACACTCAAACTGTAACTCAACTACGTACATCGCTTGATACCACCGGCTCTAACTGGGAAAGAAATTCATCAATACTTGGTGCGAGGACGTCTCGCTTTGCCGTGCCGAGGCGCTCAAGAATCACGTTCCCCGTCAAATTGCAGATCGAGACCACATCGAGCTCCGCCTCTGTTGCTCCGATAAACACCGTAGGTTTGAGTTTTAAACGACGCTGGGTAACCAAATGCCCCAGAATGTTCTCTTGCAGGCGCTCAAAGTCGTCATCACTCCACACTTGCAAGAGCGTCAAGTCATTGCCTTGCCAGGTCACGTCCATATCGGCGCTGTATTGAATACCGTAAAAGATTTTGATGTCATCGTGAAGGGTCAGCTCAATCGCTTGTTCAACGTTGGAAAAATCCGCTTGACGCTCTCTCGGCTGAGCTTGCCACCAGACTGTGTCCTCATCCTTGTGTACAACACAGGGTGAGACCAAGTCCGCCAACTCTGCGCTTTTCGGCAAATGACCTTGACGGTCAAGGTAGGCTTGGCGGTAGCGGTCACTCAACGAGAGTAACGCCTCAGCTGCGATATCTTGCATTCAAATCTCCAACATCAATGTTCGCTTTTAGGGGCGGGATTGCGTAAAATTCTCGCCATTCTAATGGAAAATGAACAAAAGTATGAGCAAATATTCTGATGCCAAAGAGCTGGCTGGCCTAACCCTTGGACAAAAAACCGACTACGCCAACCAGTACGACCCAAGCTTGCTTCAACCGGTCCCGCGCAGCCTCAACCGCGACGATCTTCAGCTGGGTGACACCTTGCCATTTATGGGCTGCGATCTTTGGACTTTGTATGAGCTCTCATGGCTAAACAGTAAAGGGCTGCCTCAAGTTGCGATTGGTGACGTCGCCATCCCTGCCACTAGCGCCAACTTGATTGAGTCGAAGTCGTTCAAGCTCTACCTTAACAGTCTTAACCAATCCCGCTTCGACAGTTGGGATGAAGTCGAACGCACGTTGACCCGCGATCTTTCGGCCTGCGCAGGTGAAACCGTATCCGTCACCCTGCACAGCGTTGAGGACTATACCGACAGCGTGATTGTGACCATGAATGGCGAGTGTATCGATCACCAAGACATCGAAATCACCCACTACGACTTTGATGCGAGCCTGCTGGAAAATGCCACGCTCGCGGAGGACGTGGAAGAGAGCCTCCACAGCCATCTATTGAAATCGAACTGTTTGATCACCAATCAACCTGACTGGGGCAGCGTCGAGATTCAATATCAGGGCAAGCAAATCGATCGCGAAGCACTGCTGCGTTACCTTGTCTCTTTCCGTGAGCACAATGAGTTTCACGAGCAGTGTGTGGAACGAATCTTTACCGACATCATGACCTACTGCCAACCAGAGAAGCTCACGGTCTATGCCCGTTACACGCGCCGTGGTGGTCTTGATATCAACCCATATCGCTCGAATCAATACCCAGAACCGTTGCACAACCAACGCATGGCGCGCCAATAACATTCGCTCCACTTAATTTGGTCAACAAGGATAGCTACCACCATGATTTCACTTCGCTGGCGCTCGATTGTCTTTGCGTTTGTTTTGCTGATTTCTCGCCCGTTATGGGCCAACACGATCTACTCATCCGCCGTGTTGAACGAGGCCAGCGGCGTGGTGGATGTCGTGCCAGCGCAAGCCCGTCAGTTGGTGCAAAATTTCTTAGAGCAGCGTGATTTAATTGGTCAGACGGAGCAAAGCCCGAACGCTTTATCCCGTGATGATTCTGAGAGCCGCACTCGCTCACCAGGTAGCACCATTGACGCTCTGCGAATTCTGTCAAAAGCCGAATACAATCTGCACAACCCAAGAAACGCGCTCCTGCACCTTGAGCAAGCGGAAGAATTAGCGGCAAAATACCAACTCCCCTATCTGCTGCTTGACGTGCGTATTGATGAAATTCAACTGCGTTGGCAAATCAGCGCTGATGGCGCCGCTGCCCGTGAAGGGCTCGAGTTGGTCGAGCAAGAAATCAGTCAAATCGCCAATCCACAGCAATTTGCTCGCGGATTGCAATACCGCACAGCCATGTTGCGCGCCGCGATAGCGTCACAGGAAGGGAAATTGGATCTCGCCAATCAACTCTACCTGCAAAGTAAAGAGTATGTGGACAACTCCAATTCGGACCGTACGTTTATCCGCTTTCACACCACCTATGGCCAGCACTTACTCGCGCATAAACAGTACAACCAAGCGCTCTCCGAGCTTCTTGCCAGTTATTGGAAAGCGATTGAAGTGGACTCAGGGCAACAATTGGCAGAGGTCAACCAAGTGCTGGGACAACTCTTTTTTGAGCGCCGAGTGCTGGATAAAGCGGCGGACCACCTCTCCCAAGCAGCGGATTTTTATGACAACTTTGACTCATCACCTCGATTAGCCCCCTTGCTCAAACGTATGGGCGATATCTACTACCAGCAAGGGAAATACAACTTGGCGTTGGTGCACTACTTCAACGCCATGGACCATGAAAAGATGCGCACCAATATCGAAAGTGTCATCGACATTCGTCTCTCGCTCGCGACCACTTATCTAAATTTGGTCAACTACCCACTGGCAGAGCAATATTTAGAGCGCGCGCAAGATCTGTTGCAGTACACAGATACCCCACGTCTAAAGGCACACGCTCTGTTGCTTGAAGCCGGTTTGGCACGTCATCAAAAGCTCGCAAAAGTGGTGTTGGATCGCGCCTTCAAAGCGCTCTCTATCGGTGAATCGCTCAATGACATCACCATTCGTAAACACGCGTTCCAACTGCTCTACTACGGCTATGAACTGAGTGGGGAATACAAAGAAGCGTTAGAGTTTATGAAACAATTTAACTCCCTATCCATTATTGAGCAGCAGCAACTCGACATCATAAGCGAAGACGCGTTTCGCCAACAAAAAGAGTTCGTCGAGCAATCGCTTCATCTAGCGGGCCAAAAAGAAGAGCTGATTGAAACCCACGCCGAGTACCTCAAATTTCAGAAAATCACAGTGACGCTGTTTGTGGTGTGCGCGCTGCTCTTTATCTTCTTAATACGTCGAGGGCATGTCATCAATGTTCAACGTGAGGAGTTGGATCTGCTCAACGAGCTGATCTACACCCATTCACGTTCTGGCTTGAAAAACCTACGCATGTTGAACGCGAAACTACCGGCGTCATTGGAAGAGAGCAGCCACAAATTTGAGAAATGGCATGTTGGCGAGCTGATTCATGAACCACTCAATGACCGCCTGCGCTTCGTCATGATTGACGTCCCCTTCCTGCGTAACATGTATTTGCAACACGGCTACGCAGAGGGGTTAAAACTGGAAAAAGCCTTTGGTGACTATCTGCACAGCCGAATTGAATCTCCGGCGCGTATGTATCACTTTTCCGATGCCAACCTCCTCTACATTGAGCCAGCCAGCGAAGAGAACCGAGATCCTGAACGACTGTTTGAACGCATTCAGCAGTGGATCTGTGAGTTTGAGCCTCAACGCTCGCTTAACCGCATCGTACGAATTGGTATGGCGGATTACCCCTTCCTACCAAGGGCTTATACGGCCGTGAATGATAAAGAGTTGATTGATGTGTTGTTGATGTCCACCAGCACGGCGCGTACCTTAAGTATGAAAGAACACAGTAGTCAGTGGGTTTACCTCAAGGCGATTGAGAATGCTCCGGCAGCGAGCCTTGCAACTGGTAACATACGTAAAGCGTGTAAACATTCCATTAATCAAGGGTTAATAAAGGTCCATTCATCGTTCAAGAATGAGGACAGTATCAAAAAACTATTAAAAGATGAGTA
Source organism: Vibrio sp. R10-SG3-ISO3 (assembly GCF_059834225.1). Classification (NCBI taxonomy): domain Bacteria; kingdom Pseudomonadati; phylum Pseudomonadota; class Gammaproteobacteria; order Vibrionales; family Vibrionaceae; genus Vibrio; species Vibrio sp. R10-SG3-ISO3. Next base: position 3,935 of record NZ_JCBDHE010000040.1, read on the forward strand.
AAACCTGGGCAAACGACGTCGGTATGTCGTGACGGGCGGATTTATTTTGATATTATCGTTAAATTCGTTATTAAGGTTAGGCTTTTCCTATCCGTCTTAAGTTTAGATTTTCATGGGCGTTCTTGAGCAAGATCTTCAGTCACAGCTGTACAATCTGAAATCTCAATTGGAACAAGTCCGATTGAATCACAGAGATACCTCGTTCAAGTTTCAACGAGAACAAAAGGTATTGAAGCGAATCGTCGCGTCCCTAAGTAGCGCCTATACTTATGAGAACCCTAGGCTTCAAGATGGCTTGATAGAACTGCGTCGAGCCTTAGAACAGCAGCAAGATGTCACTACCATGATACCGAAGCTCGCCGTTCTTGAACGCCTGCTTAAACAGCAGAGCATAGCGATGGACAAACAGAGCGACAATTTAGACTCGAAAATCAAAGCAAGCGGTGAGACCCTGCTACGCTTGACAGGTTTGCCTGCCAAGATTAAGCGTGATCTACGCGATTTACTCAGTTATTCCAACGGCATTGAGCGGCCAAAAGCAGAACAAGCTTTGACTCTACTTGGCCTCTACGAACGCTCCATCAAAATCATTACTTCCAACCCTGACACTTCCATCAATCAAATCGCCAACAGCTCGGATCGCGAACTGCTTTTGCGCCTTTCGGATGAGCTGCAACACCTCATCACTGAATTGGATTTTGAAGGTGAGTCAGGGGATCTCTTAGCGGATATCCGTGCCAAACTGCTGATTGGCGTCTCTTCACATGTATTGCTTGAGCTCACCTTACAAACGCTCAAGCTGGTCATCGAAGGCACCAAGTATGAGCGCAAGACCTCTGAGCAGTTTTTAGAGCAAGTGAACGCTTCTCTCGCGACGACACTCAAAAGTAGCGCGCAAAATACGCAGCAGTCGGAAAGCTACTTTGAGCAGCGCAAAGAGATGAACATCGAGCTCTCCGAGTTACTGGGCAGTACTCAATCTAAGGTCAACAACGCGCAGTCGCTCGATGATCTCAAGCAAGATCTCAATCCACTGTTGAGTCAGCTCAATGCATTGACCGAACGGTTACACTTAGCGGAGCAGCGTGAGCAAGCCCTCATCGAGCGGATGGAATATGGCAATAATCAGTTGGAAGCGCTGTTCGAAGTGACGCAAGATTACCGTCGTCGACTTGAAGATCAAGCGCAGCGCATGTTGCTTGACCCGCTGACCAAGGTCTACAACCGCACCGCCTTTAACGATCGTTTAGAGCTTGAATATCGCCGCTGGATTCGCGCGCAACATAATCTTCGCGTGGTGATGTTTGATATTGATGGTTTTAAGGTCATCAATGACAGCTTTGGGTATTCTGCGGGCGACAAAGCACTCAAGATCATTGCACGCACCATTAAGAGCCAGTTGAATAGCACAGACACTGTCGCCCGTTTCTCAGGCGAAGAGTTCATCATTTTACTGCCTGAATCCGATGACAACGCCAGCTTTAAGCTCATCCAAACTGTTCAGTCTCAGGTCTCGAAGCTGCCATTCAAATTCCGCGACCAAAACCTCTCTATCACCTTGTCGGCGGCCAGCACCTCCTTCAAAGAGTCCGATACACCAGAAGAAGTACTCGAACGCCTAAACCTTTCACTGAAAGAAGCGAAATCCGTCGGAAAAAGCCAACTGGTTTGGAAATAACCCACCCCCTCATTTCTCAGCTTGATATAAACATATCAAATACTTAGCCTTTATTATCTGTTAAAGCATGCTAAGCTAGTAGTAACTCAGTTATTCACTCCCTCTCCATTTTCCACTGAGCACTAACAATAATAAATCACCGCATGAAACAATTCTGGTTAAGGAGACTTCATGATCACACATATCAGCCCAGCCGGTAGTATGGACTTACTGTCTCAACTTGAAGTTGAGCGCCTTAAAAAAACGGCCTCGAGTGATCTCTACCAACTGTATCGCAACTGCACACTGGCGGTGCTTAACTCCGGCAGCCACACGGACAACTCAAAAGAGCTACTCGACAAATACAAATCCTTTGATGTCAATGTATTACGCCGTGAGAGAGGCATCAAACTCGAACTCATTAATGCTCCAGAGCACGCCTTTGTTGACGGGGAAATCATCAAAGGTATTCAGGAGCATCTCTTCTCTGTGCTGCGCGACATTGTCTATGTCAACATGCACTTAGCGGACAATCAACGTCTAAACCTGACCAATGCCAGCCACATTACCAACTTGGTGTTTGGCATTTTGCGTAACGCCGGAGCCCTAATCCCCGGGCTTGAGCCTAACTTAGTCGTCTGTTGGGGCGGCCACTCTATCAATGCGACGGAGTACCAGTACACGCGCGAAGTGGGTAACGAGCTTGGTCTGCGTGAAATGAACATCTGTACCGGCTGTGGTCCTGGTGCGATGGAAGGCCCCATGAAGGGGGCTGCGATCGGTCATGCCAAACAGCGCTACTACGAGCAGCGTTATCTTGGCCTCACTGAGCCATCGATCATTGCTGCTGAGCCGCCAAACCCGATCGTCAATGAACTGGTCATCATGCCGGACATTGAAAAGCGCCTCGAAGCCTTTGTGCGTATGGCGCACGGCATTGTGATTTTCCCCGGCGGCGCGGGCACAGCGGAAGAGCTGCTTTACGTGTTAGGCATTATGATGCACCCAGAAAACGCCGATCAGCCGCTGCCCATCGTACTGACTGGGCCAAAAGAGAGTGAAGAGTACTTCCGCTCCATTGACCAGTTTATCGGTGCCACGCTAGGTAAAGCTGCACAACAACACTACGAAATCGTGATTGATGATCCCGCGCGTGTGGCGCAAATCATGAAACATGGAATGAGTGAAGTGCGTGCTCATCGTAAAGAAACCGGCGATGCATACAGCTACAACTGGTCACTTAAAATTGAGCCTGAGTTCCAACTGCCCTTTGAACCGACCCACGACAACATGGCGAGTTTGGATTTGCACCTCAATCAACGACCTGAAAACCTCGCCGCTTCTCTGCGTCAAGCATTCTCGGGCATTGTGGCGGGTAATGTTAAGGCAGAAGGTATCCGTGAGATTGAACGCCACGGCCCGTTCGAACTCGATGGCGATAGTGAGCTGATGAAAAAGATGGACAGACTATTAAAAGACTTTGTCAGCCAAGACCGGATGAAACTGCCCGGAGGCAGTGCCTACGAACCGTGCTATCGGATTAAGACCGCCTAGCAATCTATCACTCAATCATTACAATAAGGGCCTTAGAGCCCTTATTTTATGCCGTTTTGGTAACGCTGTTATGTCTATACACCTTGTGATCATCGATGCCCTCAATTTGATTCGCCGAGTCCACTCAGCGCAGCCCGATGCGTCAGACATCGCACGTACCGCTCAAACCACCTCGCGCACTTTAAGTCGCATCATCAACGAAAGCCAACCCACCCACATTATTGCGGTGTTTGATCATCACCTGCAAGAGCGAGGCTGGCGCGCCGAACGGTTGCCTGAGTACAAACAAAACCGCAAACCGATGCCCGAACCACTGCAAGAGGGCCTAGAGAGCATTCAAGAAGCATGGTGGCAATTGGGGGTGGATTCGCTGTTATCTGAAGGGGATGAAGCGGACGATCTGGTCGCTACACTGGCGATGAAGGTCGCGAGTCACGGCGAAAAAGTGACCATCATTTCCACCGATAAAGGCTATTGCCAATTGCTCTCTCCCACCTTGCAAATTCGCGACTATTTTCAGCATCGTTGGTTGGACGCGCCATTTATCGAACAAGAATTTGGTGTCAAACCCGAGCAACTGGCCGACTACTGGGGATTGGCTGGCATTAGCTCAAGCCAAGTGACTGGGGTTCCGGGCATTGGCCCGAAAGCCGCCAAAGAGATCCTGACCCAATTTGCCAACATCGATGAGGCCTACGCCAGCGAGAGTTTAGCGCCCAAATATCGTAAAAAATTGGACGAGCATATTGAGCAAGCCAAACTGTGCCGCCAAGTTGCCGCGCTGAAAACCGATATCGAGCTTGGATTCAACTTACAAGATTTGCGCTATTCACCGCCCGAAAAAGGATAAAAAACAGCCCTGACAATGCAGGGCTGTAACTTGACCTTAATCGGTTAGCTTAGTGCGGCGAGATGTTCGATAAACACTGGACGTGTACGGTGATCTCTTCTCGATCATGATACAAGTGCTTCGCTTGCAGCTTGAATTTGACCTTGTTTTCAATCAAGAAAATCTTCAAGTTTTCAATATCTTCCAACACTTCATCGTAGCGCCCTTTCATCGGCAGCTTTAAATTGAAGATCGCCTCTTTCGCCCAGCCACTGATGATCCATTCACCCATCAATTGCGCCACGCGTGACGGTTTTTCAATCATGTCACACACGAGCCAAGTGACGTTTTTACGCGCGGGTTCGAACTTAAAACCATCTTCTTGATGGTGTTTCACCTGCCCTGTTTCCATCAAGCTGTCCGCCATCATGCCGTTATCAACCGCATGGACAAACATCGAACGCTTGACCAGTTGATAGGTCCAACCGCCCGGACACGCACCTAAGTCCACACCCCACATGCCAGAGGCAAGACGCTCGTCCCACTCTTCTTTTGGGATAAAGACATGGAACGCTTCTTCAAGCTTCAACGTCGAACGACTAGGCGCATCAGCAGGGAACTTAAGACGCGGGATGCCCATAAAGAATTGGGAGTTGTTGCTAGGTAACGAGTAGCCAACAAAACAGTGCCCCGGCGCTACAAAGCAGAGGTGCAATACTGGTTTTTTCGGGCTCTCTCTATCGAAAAGAATGCCTTTGCCGCGCATCGCTTGGCGCATCGGTACGGTAAATTTTCGGCAGAACTTGAGTAGCTCTTTGGCCTCATTGGTGTCTGGCGTCTCAATTCGGATATCGCCGCAACGAGGAAAATCTTCGACCTCAGCCAGAGATTGCAAAATCGGCGTGATACGATCTTCACGAGGCAGCTCGTCAATTTCTACCGCCACCGCAAACATCTGACGGGCAAAAATGAGCGACTTAAAGTCGAGCTCTTTGACCAACTTCTCGGCATCGCCCTCTTGATAGCATTCAAACAGCACGTATCCCGAATTCTTTTTCAGGCGAGGGAAACCATACACTTCCAACTGGGTGGCGCGATCTTGAATTTCTCCGGCACACTCTTTCTCAAACCCAGAACGGCAATAGAGCATTAACTGTTTCACTGATTCACCTCGTTACTTTGCAGTGCGGCGACAACAAACAGCGCCCAACCAATCAAAAACATCACTCCACCGAACGGAGTGATCGGGCCAAACCATTTGATGCCCGTGATCGCCAGTGCGTATAAGCTGCCGCTAAAACAAAAGATGCCGATGATAAAGCAAATTGCCGCACGTGCGAAATTTTTTTCTCCGGCGGAAAATGACGTCAACCGAAGGAAAAGCGCACAGAGGATGATCGCGACAGCGTGGAGGAATTGATAATGGACGCCGGTTTGAAACACCTCCAGCAGATAAGGCGGCAGCATGGCTTTTAAACCATGGGCAGCAAAAGCGCCTAATGCGACACCAAGACCGGCAAACATGCCACCCAAGGCAAGTAAGTAGTTACTTTTCACTGTAGACTCCTTGAATAAACTCGGCCAACTTCTCGACCGCTAAGGCGATATTGCTTTGCTCAGTATGCCCAGAGCGTTTGCGAGGTTTAAAGCTATGATCGCCATCTGGAATGAACACAAGCTCGGTACATGACGACAAAGAGAAATTCACGCACTCATCTTTTGAGCCGAACGCATCACGCTCACCTTGCAAAATCAAGGTGGGTTTGTGGATAGTGCTTAGGTGGTCGCCCTTAAAGTTCTCTGGCTTGCCCGGCGGATGAAAAGGAAACCCCAAACATGCCACCGCGCGCACCTTATCGTCATCAGCCAATAAACTCGCCATGCGTCCTCCCATCGACTTACCGCCGATCACCACAGGGGAAGCGGCATGTTGCTCAAGTACCTGTTGATAGGCTTCCAGTAACTTGGGCGCTCTGTCTGGCGGGCGGCGCTTGCCATCTTGTTCGCACTTTTCCATATAGGGAAAATTAAAACGAATCACTTGAATACCGTGACTCGCGAGCCCCTTGGCGACGGCATCCATGAACGCATGATCCATTCCCGCCCCCGCGCCATGAGCAAAAATAAACACAGGATCATGGCTATCGCCGTCAATACGTCGATTATTCATCCAGCAATACCTCTTGTTCTTTGTGCGCCTTGGCCAGCATCCAATCACGGAAAGTGGCAATACGCCCCATATCCGCCTGCTTCTCATGGCAGACCACATAAAAGGCGTTCTTGGAGACCAATACCTCATCGAATGGGGCAATTAAGCGTCCTGCCTCCAACTCTGGTTGGGCAAGAACGTTGTTACCCAAGGCGACCCCTTGGCCGTGAGCAGCCGCCTGCAGCACCATGGTTGAGTGGCTAAAGATGGGGCCGTGGTTGACATTGACGCCTTCAATGTCATGCTCTTTCGCAAACTGCTTCCAATCTTTGCGCGAGGTATCGTGAAGTAGAGTATGCTGCTTGAGGTCACTTAATGTTTCTAATGGTTTGTTACCTAAAAGTAACGACGGGGAACAAAGTGGGATTAAAAATTCTTGGTAAAGTTTGTCTGCTCGAAGCCCGGGCCAATTACCGCGCCCGTAGTAAATGGCCACATCGACATCATCGGTCAGAGACCCCTCATCCATATCAACGGCTTTAATACGCACGTCGATATCTGGCTCTTGCTGGTTAAAGTCCGCCAGTCTTGGAACAAGCCATTGGATCGCAAAGCTCGGCGGTAAGCTGATGGTTAGGGCACCTTTCTCACTTCTTTCCAGAACTTTATCTGTCGCTTCGGCCAGTGAAGAGAAGATATCTTTGATATCAAGGAAATAACTTTGACCTTCCTCGGTGAGCAGTAACGAGCGATTTCGGCGACGAAACAGTTTCAAGCCGAGAAACTCTTCCAGCGCTTTAATCTGGTGGCTCACTGCCGCTTGAGTCACAAACAACTCTTCGGCAGCACGGGTAAAGCTCAAATGACGTGCGGCGGCCTCGAACACTTTTAATGAGTTCAAAGGGGGCAATCTTCTGGACATTAGGGTCGCCTCTATATGGATTAGTTTTTTTAATCTGAAACATTATAAATTGTCCATTGCCTGACGACTAGAGAAATTCTATATTTCTCACCGCACCAAGAGCCTGAACGGCTTGATATTTCGGTATCAATTGGCTTCTTGTTGCGATGTTGTGTTTGCAAACTCGAATTTCGAGTTCGGTAGTATTCTACCCGCTTTGATAACTATCAAAGCGCATACTTCCTGTATTTATTTTGACCTGTCTGTCAAATTTTTTAGCACCGCCTTATGGCGGTGTTTTTTTATGCCCTGTATTCGTGTTCTTCAGACAATAACGGCTTAACGCTTCCTTATCTGCTCATTTACCCAGTCAAACAAAAACGCGCAGCGTGAGACAACTCAGGCTGCGCGTTTATAGGGTTTAAAAAACCACTATGGGCGATAGACTTTGACGTTACTAAAGCCTTGCTCTTGCAGGTAGAGCGCTTGTAAGCGACTCATCACCCCACGCTCACAGTAAAGCAGATACGTGTGCGACTGATCGAGATCGCCAAATTGCGTGGCTAGCTTGTAGAACGGGATGTGCTTAACCTCAACACCCTCTATTTCTAATGGCTTATCGTCTTCCTCTTCTGGACTACGAATATCCAAAACCACTGCGTGATCTTCCACCGCTTGAACTTGCTCAACTTCAGGCGCCGCTTGCTCTGTCTCTTTCGCAATATCTCGGATATCCATTTGACGCGCTTCGCGCACCACTTGCTCAAGAATATCAAAGTTGAAGTTGGCCTCTTCCGCTTCTAGCTTGCCTTTCACCGCTTTGACGGTTGGCTTTTTAGAGATCACCCCACAATATTCTGGCATGGTCTTAGCGAAATCTTCGGTGCCGATGTTACGCGCTAGGTTGATGATGTCTTCTTTGTCCCAGTTGATCAGCGGACGAAGAATCAAGGTATCGGTCACGCCGTCAATATGACGCAGGTTGGTTAAGGTTTGGCTTGATACTTGGCCAAGCGCCTCACCTGTGACCAAGGCCTGAATACCAAACTTCTCAGCGATCATACCGGCTGCGCGCATAAACATACGCTTTAGCACCACGCCCATTTGACCATCGTCGACCTTTTCCAAGATCTCTGCGACCACAGGTTCAAAATCGACCGAAATAAAGCGCACTTTGGCCGACGAGCCGTATTTGTTCCACAAGTAATAAGAGACTTGTTTAACGCCGATTTCATGCGCCGGACCGCCCAAGTTAAAGAAGCAGTAATGCACTTTTGAGCCACGCTTGATGTGCAGGTAGCTAGAAACACCGGAATCAAAACCACCTGAAATCAGGCTCAGCACATCTTCTTGCGTCCCTAATGGGAAGCCGCCCAAGCCTTTGTGGCGTGCGATCACTTGGTTAAGTTTGTCGCCTGCGACTTCAACCTTGACTGTCACATCTGGGTTTTGCAGCTTAACGCTGGCACTTTCCACCGCTTGGTTAAGGCCACCACCGACATAGCGTTCCAGTTCGATAGAGGTGAAATCATGCTTGCCACGACGCTTTGCGCGCACCACGAACGTCTTACCTTCAATGTTGGGGCGATTAAGTTCTAGCACTTGCTCGTAGATGTCGTGCAAGTCTTTAAACTCTGACTGCTTAACCTCTAAGACATGATGAATGCCCGGCGTGTGCGTCAACACTTCGATGGTTTCGTTGTAGTACTTATCAGACTCGGAGGTCACTTCGATGTGATCACGACGGTTAAATACCGCTACAGACTCCGTTCGGCTTTTGATAATGTTGCGAATATTACACTCTAGAATCTTGGTGAAGCGCTTGCGCACCGATTCACTTTTTACGAAGATTTCTGGATGGGGCTTAACGATAAATTTCATAGTTCACTTCACAAGTTCTGTTTCGCACATAAATAGAGGTTAGCCTTAACGCGTTGCGCTGGCTAAGGGCGCAGGATTATACACGAATGAGTGCGCATAAAAAAGACGAGCCATCGCTCGCCTTTTGACCATTCTCGATGACGCTAAGTTTCCGCCTCTCGAATCGCGCTTTTATCCCAACTGTTTTTGCCCTGACTACTTTTGCTTACTTTTGCTTTAGCTTAGTTGTCCAGTACAGGCACTTCATCGCTGAGCAGGGCTTCCCCTTGCAAGATGCTGATTTCAACTCGGCGATTGCGTGAGCGCTGCGCTTCGGTGTCATTAGGTCCGAGCGGCTGAGTATCCGCCATACCACGCACTTCTAAACGGCTATGGTCAAACCCTCTCACACGTTCCATTTCCTGTGCTACTGATACCGCACGCTGAGCGGACAGATCCCAGTTCGAGCGGTAGAGCTCCGAATCCAACCTTTGGTTGTCCGTATGGCCAGAGACGCGCACCACACCAGGAATGTCTTTAACAAGATCCGCTATCTGGCGCACTAAAGGACGGAACTTAGGCTGCAAGAAGGCAGAACCTTCAGGGAAGGCACCTTTTTCACGAATTCGGATATCGATTTGTTGGCCAAGATTTTCTACCTCAATCGCCCCTTGCTCAATTTCACGTTCTAGCGCTTTCTTGATACTTTCCATCAAGGTTTCAAGCTCTTGCGACTTCTCTGCCGATTGCTGTTGTTCGTTGTCTGATTCAGAGTTCTGGTTGTCTTGCGTTGACGTGTCGGGTGATTTACCGCCAGTCAGCTTGCCTTTGTCACGTTGGGTTCCCCCGGCGCGATCGGACTCGCCTTCATGAAACTCCAGCGTTTGCTGAGTGATGTCGATGGTTTGCTGCATGATGACGTCAATCGGCGTTGGTTCAGGTCGACCTGGTCTGAACTCTTGAGCAATGATGCTGGTCCCCTTCGGGATGTCTTTCACTTCCAAGCGGTTCTGTACACCAAACGCAAACTTCATTGATCCCGCGATCTGTTTGAACTTCAGTACGTCCATTTCAGAGAATGACAACAGCAGTACGAAGAAACACATGAGCAGCGACATCAAGTCGGCAAACGTCCCCATCCACAAGGGCAAACCAGGTGGCGGACATTTGCAATCGTTCTCATCGTCCATCTTTATTCCTTACTCGTTATCGACGTCAAGGGCACGCTTACCTTCATTGAGGTAATTTTTCAGATAGCTGTCGATAACACGAGGGTTTTGACCGTCTTGAATAGCCAGTACGCCATCCATGATCAAGCGACGGTTTAACTTCTCTTGCTCTCGGCGTAGGGAGAGTTTGTCGGCAATTGGGAAGAACACCATGTTAGACAAGATCGCACCGTACAGCGTTGTCAACAACGCCACCGCCATAGCAGGACCGATCGCTTTAGGATCGTCCATGTTCGACAGCATCGCCACCAGACCGACCAAGGTACCAATCATGCCCATCGCCGGCGCTACGTCACCAAAGGCGCGAAATACGCTGGTACCAAATTCATGTCGTTCGTCCGTCAAGGAGATGTCTTTTTGTAACGCGGCGCGCACGACATCGGCGTCATGACCGTCAACCAATAAGTCGATGCCCTTTTGCATGAAACTGTTGGTGATTTCCATCTCTTCGAGTGCAAGGAAGCCACCTTTACGAGCAGCGTCAGCCATTTCGACCACTTTAGCGATGAGATCTTCTGGCTCGTCCACCTTGAACATGAAGGCTTTGCCAGCAATCTTCGCCGCGCCAAAGAATTGCCCCATGGTAAACTTCATCAGTACAACAAAGGTCGAACCGCCGACCACGATCAATATCGATGTAACATCGATAAACATCATGATGCTTCCGCCAAGTATCATTGCCATGATGACGAAGGCAAATCCGCCAAGCAATCCCAAAAGCGTTGCTAAATCCACAAAGCACTCCTCATGCTAACTCCAAGCTTCTACCAAATTATATCGGCAACATGTTCAGATCTTTAGTTTTTTATAAGTTGCGCGTCACAACATCCATCTTTGCTTGACCAGAGCCACCGCGCAAGCTCGATTTTTCTGACAAATTTACTCGGTTAAATTTGACCATCATTGGCGGCTAAGGTAACTTTCGTCCATCTTTACAAATGTAGAAAAGTTATGGCGAGCAAGAAACCCGAAAATATGACATTCGAGGCAACAATTGAAGAACTGGATACAATTGTTGCAAATTTAGAGAATGGCGATTTGTCGCTCGACGACGCATTAAAGAAATTCGAACGCGGAATCACTCTTGCTCGTGCTGGTCAAGCTAAATTGAGCGATGCAGAACAACGTGTCAGCCTGCTACTTCGTAATGACGATGACGCGCCGCTCGTTGATTTTGATGCCCAGCCTGAATAACGGTTTTAGAAGATTCTCCTATGATTGAGGCCTTAACCTCTCTTCAACAGCGCAACAACGCTCAGCTGCAAGCTTGGCTCGATAGCTACCCACACCAGCATCTTCCGCTACTGGAGGCCATGCGCTATGGCTTACTGCTCGGCGGAAAACGCGCGCGACCTTTTTTAGTGTACATCACCGGCCAGATGCTCGGATGTGAGTTGGAATCATTGGACACGCCCGCAGCGGCGGTGGAATGTATCCACGCTTATTCCTTGATTCATGACGACCTACCCGCGATGGATGACGATGAGCTTCGCCGTGGCCAACCGACTTGCCACATTAAGTTCGACGAAGCGACCGCTGTGCTCACGGGTGATGCATTGCAAACGCTCGCCTTTACCATTTTAGCGCAAGGCCCATTACACCCTGAGGCCGAAAGTCTACGTATAAAGATGGTACAGGAGTTGGCGAATGCCTCGGGCGCCAATGGCATGTGTTTAGGCCAAGCGTTGGATTTAGCAGCGGAAAACCGCGCTGTGTCTCTTGAGGAGCTCGAAACCATCCATCGGAATAAGACGGGGGCACTGATGAAGTCTGCAATTCGTCTTGGCGCCCTCGCCGCCGGTGAACGAGGGGTCGAGGTACTGCCACATCTTGATCGTTACGCCGATGCCATTGGGCTGGCGTTTCAAGTCCAAGATGACATTTTGGACATCATCAGTGACACGCAAACGCTCGGCAAACCGCAAGGCTCAGACCAAGCGCTCAACAAAAGTACCTATCCCGCTTTGCTAGGATTAGAGGGAGCTATCAACAAAGCTCACACTCTGTTTAATGAGGCGCTTCAAGCATTGGAAGTGATCCCCTACAATACAGAATTACTGGAAGAGTTCGCCCGATATGTCATCGAGCGCAAGAACTAACACTATAAGCGCGCATAACTATGACTCTTGATATTTCAAAGTATCCGACACTTGCACTGGCTGACACGCCGCAGGAGCTACGCTCGCTGCCGAAAGATGTGCTGCCAGCGTTGTGTGACGAGCTACGCACCTACTTACTCAACTCGGTGAGCCAATCGAGTGGTCACCTTGCCTCCGGCCTTGGTACGGTGGAACTCACGGTCGCTTTACACTATGTCTACAATACGCCATTTGACAAGTTGATTTGGGACGTGGGTCATCAAGCTTACCCGCACAAGATTCTGACGGGTCGCCGTGAGCAAATGCCAACTATTCGTCAAAAAGACGGTCTGCACCCCTTTCCTTGGCGTGAAGAGAGTGAGTATGACACCCTCTCTGTCGGACACTCATCCACATCGATCAGTGCTGCGCTCGGCATGGCGATCAGCGCTGGGCGTGAAGGGAAAGATCGTAAAGTCGTTAGTGTAATTGGTGATGGTGCCATCACCGCAGGTATGGCGTTTGAAGCTATGAACCACGCCGGTGACGTTCACCCTGACATGCTGGTGATCCTCAACGACAATGAAATGTCCATTTCAGAAAACGTTGGTGCACTTAACAACCATCTTGCGCAAGTGTTGTCTGGCAGCTTGTACACCTCGATTCGTGAGGGGGGCAAAAAAGTCCTCTCTGGCGTGCCGCCGATTAAAGAACTGGTTCGTCGTACCGAAGAGCATCTAAAAGGCATGGTGGTACCAGGGACTCTGTTTGAAGAGCTGGGCTTTAACTACATTGGTCCTGTTGACGGCCATGACGTTAATGAACTAGTGAAAACGCTGAAAAACATGCGTGAACTCAGTGGGCCGCAGTTTTTGCATATCATGACCAAAAAAGGCAAAGGTTATGAACCCGCAGAAAAAGATCCCATCGGTTATCACGGTGTGCCTAAATTTGATCCAAGCCACAGCTCGCTGCCAAAAAGCAGCGGCGGTAAGCCGACATTCTCAAAAATCTTCGGTGACTTCCTGTGTGACATGGCGGCCATCGACCCGAAATTGATGGCCATCACGCCAGCCATGCGCGAAGGCTCTGGTATGGTGCGCTTCTCTAAAGAGTTCCCCAAACAGTATTTCGACGTTGCGATCGCAGAGCAACACGCTGTGACCTTAGCAACGGGCATGGCGATTGCGGGCAATCACCCTATCGTCGCGATCTACTCGACCTTCTTGCAGCGCGGTTACGATCAACTGATTCATGACGTCGCGATCATGGATTTGCCCGTCATGTTTGCCATCGATCGCGCTGGTCTGGTGGGCGCTGACGGTCAGACCCACCAAGGGGCGTTTGACTTAAGCTTTATGCGTTGCATTCCGAATATGGTCATCATGGCGCCGAGTGATGAGAATGAATGCCGACAAATGCTTTACACCGGCCATCAGCATCAAGGTCCTAGTGCCGTTCGTTATCCGAGAGGCAGCGGCATGGGCGTTGAGATTGAAACCGAGTTCACGGCACTGGAGATCGGTAAAGGGCGAGTGGTTCGTCAATCTCGCCACTCTCAAGAGGGCCCGAGTGTCGCTATCTTGAGTTTTGGTACCTTCCTTGCGAACGCACTCGAGGCGGCTGAGGGCCTAGATGCCACAGTTTCTGACATGCGCTTTGTTAAACCGCTTGATGAAGCTCTGATTCGTGAACTGGCAGCGCAACACGATGTGCTGGTTACCATTGAAGAAAACGCGATTGCCGGCGGCGCAGGTGCAGGCGTGATTGAGTTCATGATGAAGAATAAGCTACTCAAACCTGTGCTTAACCTGGGTTTACCGGATGAGTTTATTGCTCAAGGTACACAAGAAGAGTTGCATCAAGAGCTTGGCCTAGATGCAAAGGGCATAGAGCGCGCGATTCGCGATTATCTTGCTTGCTAAGCGCGTACTTTACCATTTCACGCACTTGCCCTAACAATTCAAGCCATAACAATTCAAGTCATAAAAAGAGCGCAGACCCAGTCTGCGCTCTTTGCGTTTGTGTTCTCATCAATCCGTTAAGCGTTCGAGCGGCCAAGACATCGACGCCATGATCCTCAGCCAACACTCATCGACTGGCGCAACGATGGTGATGGGCTCTTGGGTATAAGGATGAACAAAACTCAACCGCGAGGCATGCAGCATCAACCTGTGTGCATCAAAGACGTCACGAAACAATCGATTATGCTTACCATCACCATGTGTAGTATCACCGACGATAGGGTGCCTCAGGTGGGCCATATGGCGTCTAAGCTGGTGCTTGCGACCGGTAAGAGGCTTTAACTCCATTAACGCGTAGCGAGACGTAGGGAACAGTCCTGTGGAATAAGGCACCTCCGCTGTTGCCAGTGGACGATAATCGGTAATGGCCTCTTGCGCTTCCTTTTCTTGGCTCGCGAACTTGTCGGCGATTTTATCCAACTCTAACTTAAGCGCGTAGTCGAGGCGAGCCGCCTCATGAATCCAACCGCGCACAACGGCATGGTACGTTTTCTCCATTTGATGTTCAGCGAACATCGGCATCGCCTCTGCTGCCACTTCACTGGACAACGCAAACATCAGCACGCCCGATGTTGGTCTATCTAAGCGATGAAGAGGAAATACATGCTGACCAATTTGATCGCGAAGCGTCTGCATCACAAATTGCGTTTCGTGCTTATCCAACCAGCTGCGGTGTACCAACATACCCGCAGGCTTATTGACCGCGACAAAATACGCATCTTGGTAAAGAATCTCTAGCGTCATTGACACACCTCATCCACCTGTCTTATCAGTTCAAGCAACGGCTGATAGTCGCTGTTTGACTGCCAACACTGCTCAAAATAGGGCGCGATAGCAAAACCGCTCGGAAGAGGCTCACCGTTCTCGATCATTGCGGTCATTTTGTCGACAAAGATCCATTGAAGCCAAGCTTCAGGAGCAAGCTTATCCATCGCAAAGGGCTGTGCGATCACAAGTTGTGACTCATCAGGTCGAGTATGTTGCCAAAGTTGTAATGCTTGCAGTTGCGCTTGAATAGACGCAAACAAGGTGAGCAATTGTTGTTGCTGTGTCATAAACCTAAACGTGAAACCTTGAAATTAATGATAAGAGTACCATTTATAGAGGAAAGAAAGTTAGGACAATTCATCGATGGATACCATTCACTCACTCACTGACCTGCTGAAAAACAGCCATTGCGACTACCGTGTCTTCGATTTAGGCCGTCGCATCAGCGTCATTGATGCTCAGACATTTTCTGATGTGGAACAAGGACAGAAACCCTACCCTTACCCACTTCAACGTAAAGCACACCTCGCGATCGCCTATTGGAATGAACACAAGCAACCTTGGATTTGGTTTTTAAAATTCGAGTTGGATGAGCGCGGCTTGTTTCAACAATCGGACATTGGCCAATTTATTAAATACGTCATCGAGGCGATGGGCTCACGCTTAAATCAAGAGATGAGTGAGGAGCAGCAACAGAAGCTATCCAACAACCCCTATACGTTCAAACCCAGCGATGACAAAATGGCGGTTTTCCATAGTCAAATTCGTGCCGAGCTCGACCTTCCTTGTAGTCAGTACTATGAACACGCGCAACACTATTTCTCAGGTGGATTAGGCTTTGAACAATGGCAGACTGTCGGGCTTCAAGGCATCAGTGATATGTGCGCACGTCTAGGACGTGACCAAAATGGCGTGCATATACGTAAGTCCCTCACATCGCTGCCTAGCCAGCCCCTGTATGCTCTGCTTGGGGTGCTCGAACATACGTCACCACTACCAAGCAAATTAGCCGAGCGACTCAGTGAAATGGCGCACAAGGAGATGGAGGCCAAAACGCCGGATCTGTTTTTGCTCTCCGCACTGACTCGTGCGTTATCGGGCAGTCACCATCAACTGAGTCACCGCTTGGTTAAAACCCTCTTAGCCTCTCCGCGGCTCAGTCATCAAGAAGTGCTCATCGCTATTGCTGGCCGCTGCTGGCACTGGCTGTCAGATCAAGACATCGCAGAGCAGTTCTTGCTGCGACTGGCGCAAACTGGTAATCAAACACTCTTTAATCAGCTGTTTGCCGATCTGGTGATGCTGCCTGAGCTGCGTATGGTCCTGCTGCCGTTGCTCCACACCAGCCCCTCCCCTGAGTTGGCTCAAGCGCTGCTGAACCTTCAGAAAGCGACCAAAGCCGAGTAGAAAAGAGGGCGTATGATTGACAACTTGCTGGCCATCCTGGCACTGAGCTTTGGCTGTTTTATTTTTTGGCAACATCGTCGTCAGGCCGAGATCGCCAAAGCAATCGCCATACGTAAGTGCGACCAATTAGGCTTACAGCTCTTAAGTGTGGCGCTAGATGGACACAAACTAAAAACGCCACAAGGTCAGTGGCGTTGGCATACGATTTACCTGTTTGAATTTTCGTCGCTTGGTGACGACTGTTATCAAGGAACGATCACCATGCAAGGGTTTCACCTGCGTGATATCTGGTTAGAGCCACATCGCCTGTAGGCGCACAAAGGATTAAACACGCAGGGCCGCTAGACTAACGTCCGTAGGCAAAAGCATCGATAGGAAAAAGCATGGAATAAGAAAAGCCCCGATACTTGCGTATCGGGGCTATAGTCTTACTCGCAGCAGTCCGGCTACAAAAGGTGCTCCATGCATCTTCCTTAATAGTGACTGTGATCCGTCAGTCTCTTCCTACTTCGCCATCCTAGCGGTGTCCTGTTTGTCCTTTGTGCTAACCTTCCCCGTTAGCGCTCATCACTTGTTCCGTGAGCGGTGTCCTTGGCATCTTCCTGATGCTGTCCTGCCTCATCCTAGAGGGGTCCATTTCGTTCCTTGATCGCTAATGTCCTATCAGCGAAACCGTG
Source organism: Vibrio sp. R10-SG3-ISO3 (assembly GCF_059834225.1). Lineage (NCBI taxonomy): Bacteria > Pseudomonadati > Pseudomonadota > Gammaproteobacteria > Vibrionales > Vibrionaceae > Vibrio > Vibrio sp. R10-SG3-ISO3. The sequence goes on from NZ_JCBDHE010000040.1 coordinate 21,068, forward strand.
TCCGTACGGCTATCCTAGCATCCTGCGCGATTGTCCATCCTGGCCAATCTCTCTTCATCCTGAAGAGTGCAATCCGTGCTGTTTCCTGTTCCGTGTCAGCATCCTTCCGACAGGGATTAATTTACGTGATTGACGATTTTGGACAAGTCTGATGATCATTTCTTTTATGTTTACAACTCATAAACAACACAAATAATCAAATACTATCAAACAGTTATATTTCACTATTGATATAAGAGCTAGCAAAATGACGAATTTTTCTCACACTCTTTGTGCGATATCTCGCACACGCAATTACCAAATTTTCTATTCGTTTTCTTCATCGTCGACGAGTATCATGTGATCGATTACACACAAGGAGTCACTATGCTTACTCAGGATGTTAGCCAAGAGCTCAAACAAGTATTAGAACAACTCAGCCAAGAAGGCAAAGAGCCGACGGTTGCCTTGGTCAAAGCCCGGCTTTCTACTCCCATTCCCATGCCAGCGCTGATCACAACGATTAAAAGCTGGAAATCGTCACAGCGCGTACCAAAAGTTGAAGTCGCGGCAAAGCCGCCGCTTGAAGAAGATCGCGTTGCTCAACTTGAGCAGCAAGTACGCGAGCTCACCGCCCGATTAGAGGCCATTGAAGCGAAGCTAGGCTAATAATCCAACGAGCCCGACAAATAAAAAGGCTTGGCATTTCACTGCCAAGCCTTTGTTTGTATACGTTAGCGTAATGCTAAGATTACCAGCCCGTCACTTCGCGGAGACCTTTACCGATCTCAGCCAGTGATTTCACCGTCTTAACACCTGCCGCTTCAAGTGCAGCAAATTTATCTTCCGCTGTTCCTTTACCACCTGAAATGATCGCACCCGCGTGGCCCATACGTTTGCCAGGAGGCGCAGTGACACCCGCGATGTAAGAAACAACTGGCTTAGTGACATTTTCTTTGATGTACGCCGCCGCTTCTTCTTCCGCAGTACCGCCGATCTCACCGATCATTACAATCGCTTCCGTTTCAGGGTCTTCTTGGAACAATTTCAGGATATCAATGAAGTTTGAACCTGGAATTGGGTCGCCGCCGATACCCACACATGTTGACTGACCAAAGCCTTCGTCTGTCGTCTGCTTAACCGCTTCGTAAGTAAGCGTGCCAGAACGAGACACAATACCGACTTTACCCTTCTTATGAATGTGACCCGGCATGATACCGATCTTGCATTCGTCAGGAGTAATAACGCCTGGACAGTTTGGACCAATCATGCGAACGCCGGTTTCTTCCAACTTCACTTTCACGTCGATCATGTCCGTGGTTGGGATGCCTTCGGTAATGGTAACGATAAGCTCAATACCCGCGTCGATCGCTTCTAAGATCGCGTCTTTACAGAACGGTGCTGGTACATAAATCACAGTGGCTGTTGCGCCTGTCGCCTCAACCGCTTCACGTACGGTATTGAATACCGGTAGGCCGAGGTGAGTTTGGCCACCTTTGCCCGGAGAAACGCCACCGACCATTTGCGTGCCGTAAGCAATCGCTTGTTCAGAGTGGAAAGTGCCTTGACCGCCGGTGAAACCCTGACAAATTACTTTGGTGTCTTTGTTAATTAGTACAGACATTATTTGCCCTCCGCAGCAGCAACAACTTTCTGAGCTGCGTCGGTGAGCGACTCAGCTGCAATGATATCAACATCAGAATTCGCAAGCACTTCACGACCGAGATCGGCGTTTGTACCTTCTAAACGAACCACAACCGGTACGTTTACACCTACTTCTTTAACCGCACCGATGATGCCCTCTGCGATCATGTCACAGCGCACGATACCACCAAAGATGTTGACGAGTACGGCTTTAACATTGTCATCAGATAAGATGATCTTAAAGGCTTCAGCAACACGCTCTTTCGTCGCGCCGCCACCCACATCTAGGAAGTTTGCAGGCTTGCCACCATGTAGGTTAACGATATCCATCGTACCCATCGCTAGGCCAGCACCATTGACCATACAGCCAACGTTACCATCAAGTGCAACGTAGTTAAGCTCCCACTGAGCAGCGTGTGCTTCACGCTCATCTTCTTGTGAAGGATCGTGCATTTCACGCAGTTTAGGCTGACGGTAAAGTGCGTTGGAGTCGATGTTAATCTTACCGTCTAAGCAAAGCAGGCTGCCTTCACCGGTAATCACCAACGGGTTGATCTCAAGCAGAGCAAGATCATATTGAGAGAACATAGTGCCAAGACCCATAAAGATCTTCACAAATTGTTTAATTTGGTCACCTTCAAGGCCAAGTTTGAAGGCAAGTTCACGACCTTGATAAGCTTGAGGGCCAACCAATGGGTCAATCGCCGCTTTGTGGATCAGTTCTGGCGTTTCTTCTGCCACTTTCTCGATTTCCACACCGCCTTCGGTTGAGGCCATGAATACGATTTTACGACTTGCACGGTCGACGACTGCACCAAGGTAGAGTTCATTGGCGATGTTAGACGCTTCTTCCACCAGAATCTTAGTAACCGGTTGGCCATTCGCATCAGTTTGGTAAGTCACTAGGTTCTTACCTAGCCACTTTTGCGCAAACTCTTTTACGCCGTCTTTGGTTTCGTGCAGTTCTACACCGCCCGCTTTACCACGTCCACCCGCGTGAACCTGACATTTGACTACTTTCTTGGTTGTCGAAATTCGACCGGCTGCTTCGTACGCTTCTTGAGGCGTGCTGCACGCGTAACCTTTAGGTACAGGCAAACCGAATTCTGCAAACAGCTGTTTGGCTTGATATTCATGCAAATTCATTTTGATATTCCGTTTATGTTCCCTTAAGGGATTATTATTTCCATAACGTCGCAGCGAACTGCATTACGTCTGTAGGGTCTTCTCAAATCAACCGCATATCTCGTTACCGACACTGCGATTCAAATGATGGCCAGACAGTTGAGCGAGTCTAGCCTTTGAAACTTTAGACGTCTAGCTATCTAAGACAGCTAGACGTTTCAGCGATATTAAACGTCTAATAACAGACGTGCTGGATCTTCCAGTAGCTCTTTGATGGTCACTAGGAAGCCAACGGATTCACGGCCGTCAATCAGACGGTGGTCGTATGAAAGCGCGAGATACATCATCGGCAAGATCTCGACTTTGCCATCCACCGCCATTGGACGATCTTGAATTTTATGCATACCCAAGATTGCTGACTGAGGTGGGTTGATGATTGGCGTTGACATCAATGACCCAAATACACCACCGTTAGTGATAGTGAAGTTACCGCCCATCAATTCGTCGACCGTCAACTTGCCATCACGACCTTTAATCGCAAGCTCTTTGATGCCTTTCTCGATATCGGCAAAGCCTAGGGTGTCACAGTCTTTCAATACTGGTGTCACTAGGCCACGTGGCGTCGATACCGCCATGCTGATGTCGAAGTAGTTGTGGTAAACGATATCGTCACCATCGATTGACGCGTTCACTTCTGGGAAACGCTTCAACGCTTCCGTCACCGCTTTAACGTAGAAAGACATAAAGCCAAGGCGAGTGCCGTGGCGCTCTTCGAACTGATCTTTGTACTGTTTACGCAGGTCCATGATAGGTTTCATGTTCACTTCGTTAAACGTTGTCAGCATCGCGGTGTTGTTCTTCGCTTCCAGTAGACGGTTAGCCACTGTCTTACGAAGACGCGTCATAGGCACACGTTTTTGGCTACGTGCCGCTGCTGGCGCTTCAACGGCTGCAGGCGCTGCCGCTTGAGGTGCTGCTTTCGCGTTCGCAAGGTGCGCTTCAACATCTTCACGCGTGATGCGACCACCTACTCCCGTGCCTTTGACTTGACTCGCTTCAAGGCCATGCTCACCGAGTAGGCGACGCACTGCTGGGCTAAGTGCATCGTTGCTTTCTTCGCTCAATGATGCCTTGTGACGCTTGTCTGGTGACGCTTCTGACGCTTCTGTTGTGTCAGTCGTTGGCTCGCCGGCGACCGCACCTGGCTTAAGTTTGGCAAGGAGCTGCTTCGAGAGCACGGTTGCGCCTTCGACTTCAATAATGGCTTCGAGTACACCCGCTTCTGGCGCTGGGACTTCTAGAACCACTTTGTCCGTTTCAATATCCACCAACACCTCGTCACGCTCTACAACGTCACCAGGTTGTTTGTGCCACGTCGCGACCGTAGCGTCAGCAACAGATTCAGGTAAATCTGGAACCAGAATTTCAATTGTCATATCGGTTTCTTCCTTTAACTTCTAGTTCTTAATCCGAAGTTTTTGTATTCACGTTTAGCGCGTCTTCAACTAGCGCCTTTTGCTGTTTCAAGTGTACTGACATATAGCCGACCGCAGGAGATGCTGACGCAGGACGGCCCGCGTATTTAAGATCTGCGCCTTTCGGAATAGCAGCACGGAAGTTGTGTTGACTGCAGTACCAAGCCCCTTGGTTTTGTGGCTCTTCCTGACACCAGACAAAATCTTCCACGTTGGTGTATTGTTCGATAGCGGCTTTCACCTCTTCCAGCGGGAATGGGTAAAGCTGTTCGATGCGAACAATCGCGACGTCGTCTTGTTCATTGCTACGACGCTGCTCAAGTAGGTCAAAGTAGACCTTACCGGAACAGAACACGACACGTTTCACTTTGGCTGGCTCTAAGTTGTCGATTTCGCCAATTGCCGCTTGGAATGTGCCATCGGCCAATTCATCCATAGTAGACGTACACAAAGGATGACGCAGCAACGACTTTGGAGACATCACAATCAGAGGACGACGCATCGGGCGAACCACTTGACGGCGAATCATGTGGTATACCTGAGCTGGCGTAGACGGCACTACCACTTGCATGTTTTGCTCTGCACATAGCTGTAGATAACGTTCTAGGCGTGCAGAAGAGTGCTCTGGTCCTTGACCTTCATAGCCGTGCGGCAACAACATCGTCAAACCACACAAACGGGCCCACTTCTGTTCACCAGACGAGATAAACTGGTCAATCACGACCTGCGCGCCGTTGGCAAAGTCACCAAACTGCGCTTCCCATAGCGTCAGGCCGCCCGGCTCAGCGGTCGCATAGCCATATTCAAAGGCAAGCACGGCTTCTTCAGACAGCACCGAGTCAAATACCTGGAACGGGCCTTGTTTGTCGTGGATGTTAGACAGTGGCACATACGTGCTGGCGTCCGCTTGGTTGTGCAGTACTGCATGACGGTGGAAGAAGGTGCCGCGACCTGAATCCTGACCGGAGATACGAATACGCTTACCATCGTCAACCAAGGTGGCATAGGCTAAGGTTTCAGCCATACCCCAGTCGACCGCTTTCTCACCGCTTAACATAGCTTGACGATCGTTGTAGAGCTTATTCACTCGGCTCTGGAGCTTGTGGCTCTCTGGGTACTGACAAATACGTTTGCCTAGTTCAAGCAGACGCGCTTTATCAAAGGTATTGCTCCACGGCATATCCCACTCGTGGCCAAGGTATGGAGACCAATCCACTGAGTGCAGAGCCATCGGGCGCCACTCTTTGACCACAACTTCACCACGATCAAGTGCATCACGGTATTCGTTGACCAGTTGCGTGGCCACGTCGATACCGAAATCACCGCGCTCCATCAACACATCGGCGTAGAGCTTACGTGGTGTGGGGTGCTTCTTAATTTTTTGATACATCAGCGGCTGAGTCGCGTTCGGCTCGTCCGCTTCGTTGTGACCGTGACGACGGTAACAAACCAGGTCAATCACCACATCGCGTTTGAATTCGTTACGGTAGTCAAGGGCGATACGCGTCACAAACGCCACCGCTTCTGGGTCGTCTGCGTTGACATGGAAGATCGGTGCTTGGACCATCTTAGCGATGTCCGTACAGTACATGGTTGAGCGCGTATCTCTTGGGTTAGACGTCGTAAAGCCGACTTGGTTGTTCACCACGATACGAACCGTACCACCCACTTGGAAGCCGCGTGCTTGAGACATGTTGAACGTCTCTGCCACGACACCTTGACCGGCAATCGCTGAGTCACCGTGAATGGTGATTGGCAAAACAGTACTGCCGTCTTTATCACCTAAACGGTCTTGACGTGCACGTACTGAGCCCATGACAACTGGGTTGACGATTTCAAGGTGAGACGGGTTAAAAGCAAGCGCGAGGTGGACATCACTACCTGGGGTAGCGAAGTCAGCAGAGAAACCTTGATGGTATTTCACATCACCCGTTCCCCATGTTTCGTCGTGTTTGCCCGCGAATTCATCAAACAAATCTTGTGGCTTTTTACCGAGCACGTTGACCAACATGTTCAAACGGCCACGGTGCGCCATACCAATCACGACTTCACGCATACCGCTTGATCCTGCGTGACGAATCAGCTCTTTGGTCATAGGGATTAGGGCATCCCCACCTTCGAGTGAGAAACGCTTCGCGCCAGGGAACTTCGCGCCAAGGTAACGCTCTAGGCCTTCCGCTGCGGTAAGCTCGTCAAGGAATGTTCGCTTCTCGTCTTGGCTGAACGTCGGCTGGCCGACGACCGACTCGAGACGTTGTTGAATCCAACGCTTTTGCTCGGTGTCGGTCATGTGCATGTATTCAGCACCCACTGAACCACAGTAGATTTTTTTCAGCGAGGAGTAGATGTCTTTCAACGGCATGGTCTCTTGACCAATAGCAAATGAACCTACGTTGAAGGATTCTTCTAGATCGTCTTCTGTGAGAGAGTGGAAAGCAGGATCAAGCTCAGCCACAGGTGGGCGCTGCCATAATCCTAGGGGGTCTAATTGAGCCGCTTCGTGTCCACGAAAGCGGTAAGCATTAATTAACTGAAGTACTTTTACTTGTTTAGCGTCGACATCTGGATCACTAACTTGGACATTGTAATGCTTTGTTTCTTGAGCGAGTCGTCGGAAGTAGTCACGGACACGCGAATGTGGCTGTTCAACCACTTCGTTGTCAGGCTTAGGCAAGCCATCGAACACGCGTTTCCACTCCTCACTTACCAGATCGGGATCACTTAGATACAGTTCGTAGAGGTCCTCTACATACGTTGCATTGGCGCCAGCCAAGTGTGAAGACTCGAGCCATGCCTTCATCACGCCGTTGTGCATATTTTCCCTTAACCAGTAGTTTTCACGTTTGCTTCGGTCTGCGCCGAGCTAATAAGAGCCGGTCACGACATTATGACCGGCAATTTTTATTGTCCATTAAACCGAGCGGTTCACGAGCATGGTCTTAATGTGACCAATCGCTTTCGTCGGATTTAACCCTTTCGGACAAACACTTACACAGTTCATGATGCCGTGGCAACGGAAAACGCTAAATGCGTCATCAAGATTTGATAAGCGTTCATCTGTCGCCGTATCGCGGCTGTCAATCAGCCAACGGTAAGCGGCAAGTAGGCCCGCAGGGCCTATAAATTTGTCAGGATTCCACCAGAAAGACGGACAGGATGTCGTACAACATGCGCACATAATACATTCGTACAATCCATCCAAATGGGCACGTTCATCAGGAGATTGTAGGTTCTCTCTTGATGGGGGAAGTGCGCCGTCGTCAATCAAGAATGGCTTAACTTTCGCATAGTTATCATAGAACTGCGTCATGTCAACGATTAGATCACGCACGACAGGCAATCCCGGCAGTGGACGGATGACAATCTTGTCACCTTGCAATGCCGACAGCGGTGTAATACAGGCTAATCCGTTTTTACCATTCATGTTCAGACCGTCAGATCCACAGACACCTTCACGGCATGAACGGCGAAATGCAATCGTAGGATCTTGCTCTTTCAGAAGAATCAGAGCATCCAACACCATCATGTCAGAGCCTTCGTCGACCTCTAGAGTGTAGTCCTTCATATAAGGTTTGCTGTCTACATCTGGGTTGTAGCGGTACAAAGAGAAGTTTAGTTTCATGATTCAATCCTCCCTTAGTATGTACGTACTTTCGGCGGGAATGCTTCACGATGAACAGGTGTCATGTTGACATCACGCTTGGTCATCGCTTCGGTTTCCGGGTTATAAATTGAGTGACATAGCCAGTTGTTATCATCACGCTCAGGGAAGTCAAAACGGGCATGCGCTCCACGACTTTCCGTACGGTAGTTCGCTGCAACGGCAGTGGAGAACGCCGTTTCCATGAGGTTGTCTAGCTCTAAACACTCGATACGCTGGGTGTTGAACTCAGAAGATTTGTCCGCAAGGTGTGCGTCTTTTAAACGCTCACGAATGACTTTAAGCTCTTCGAGACCCGTTGCCATCGCGTCGCCTTCACGGAAGACAGAGAAGCTGTTTTGCATACACGTTTGCAAATCTTTGCGGATCTGAACTGGGTCTTCACCACCTTTACTGTTCTCCCAACGCATAGTGCGCGCCAGTGACGCTTCGATGTCAGACTCTGTCGCTGGGCGTGCTTCTGCTTGAGCCGCCAAAGTCTCGCCAAGGTGTAGACCCGTCGCTCGACCAAAGACCACCAAATCAAGCAGCGAGTTACCCCCGAGACGGTTAGCACCGTGCACAGATACAGAGGCAATTTCACCACAAGCAAACAGACCTTGAACTTCAACATCGCTGCCATCTGCCAGCTGTTTGATCGCTTGACCGGACACTTGAGTTGGTACGCCACCCATCATGTAATGACAGGTCGGGATAACAGGGATAGGCTCTTTAACCGGATCGACGTGAGCAAAGGTTCTAGAAAGCTCACAAATGCCTGGTAGACGCGATTCAAGCACATCTTTACCCAAGTGATCCAACTTGAGTTTGATGTGTGGACCCCATGGACCGTCACAACCGCGACCTTCACGAATCTCAATCATCATTGAGCGCGCGACCACGTCACGACCTGCTAAGTCTTTCGCATTCGGCGCATAGCGCTCCATAAAGCGCTCACCATCTTTATTAAGAAGATAACCACCTTCACCGCGACAACCTTCTGTAACCAGAACACCCGCGCCGGCAATACCAGTTGGGTGGAACTGCCACATTTCCATGTCTTGCATTGGCACACCAGCACGAAGCGCCATACCCACACCATCACCTGTGTTGATGTGTGCGTTAGTCGTTGAGGCATAAATACGCCCCGCACCACCTGTCGCAAGTACCGTAGCTTTAGATTTGAAGTAACAGATTTCACCCGTTTCCATGCAAATAGCGGTACAACCCATGATGGCGCCGTCTTGGTTTTTCACCAAATCAAGCGCGTACCACTCAGAGAAAATGGTGGTTTTGTGTTTGACGTTTTGCTGATACAGCGTGTGCAATAACGCGTGGCCCGTACGGTCAGCAGCAGCAGCAGTACGAGCGGCTTGTTCGCCACCAAACTCTTTCGACTGACCGCCGAAAGGACGTTGGTAAATGCTGCCATTGTCGAAACGAGAGAATGGCAGACCCATTTTCTCTAGTTCGATGACAGACTCTGGTCCGTTTTTACACATGTACTCAATGGCGTTTTGGTCGCCAATATAGTCCGACCCTTTAACGGTGTCGTACATGTGCCATTGCCAATCGTCTTTATGCGAGTTACCGAGCGCAACGGTAATACCGCCTTGCGCTGATACGGTATGAGAACGAGTTGGGAAGACTTTGGACAGCAAAGCACACGTCAGGCCTTGCTCTGAAATTTGCAGTGCAGCACGCATACCTGCACCACCAGCGCCGATTACTACGGCATCAAATTCACGAACTGGAATAGACACTTACGCACCCCACAATACAAATAGACCAGAGAAGAAATAACCCAATAGAATCGCGATCACACCCAACTGAAGCGCACCACGTAACTTGGCGCATTTGATGTAATCGGTCAGCACCTGCCACAAACCAATCCAACCGTGGATTAGGACAGACACGAGGGCGAGCATGGTGAATACTTTCGTAAACGTACCACCAAAGAACTGAGTCCAGGATATGTAAGAGATATCGGTGAAGGCACAAAAGCTCACCAGATAAATCGTATAGAGTGTCATGATGATGGCCGTAGCACGAATGAGTAAGAAATCGTGCACACCGTTACGACCAAAGGATGAGATGTGTTTTACCATACCATTACCCCCGCAAGTAGAGACAACACGGCTGTTGCTGCGAATGCAACCTTAGCGCTCATCGCGCCAGATTCCAGCTCTTCGAAATGACCCAAATCCATCAACAGGTGACGAATACCGCCTGCAATGTGATAGGCCAATGCCGTCAGAATGCCCCATAAGATGAACTTCACGAAGAAGCCATCGACGATGTCAGCGGCTTGCGCATAACCGACAGGGGATGATAAGGAAGTGTTTAATAACCAAAGTAAAATCCCGACCGCGACAAACGTAATCACACCAGAGACCCGGTGTAAAATCGATGCGATTGCTGTGATCGGAAAGCGAATGGTCTGCAAATCTAAATTAACAGGTCTTGACTTTCTTTCTTTCACGGGCTTGCTCACTCAGCTCCATTGAGCATTTATTGTTATGGATGAAATTTGGTTGCAAACCCACAAAAGCTAACATTTATTTAACACCCAACAGGTAATATACCCCAACTGAATTGTAAAATAATTGTTAACAACAAGATTCGAAACGTCACCTCACATTTGTTTCAGACCTTGAATTTATTAGGTTTACACCAAAATTTACAGCGTCACTATACGGCTCGCAACATTCTAATACAATTGATGTAACAATTTTTGCTACACAGAACAGATTTTTAACCTTACAGCTTCAAAAAATCAAAACAAGTGCACACATCAGAGTAGAAGAATTGACTTTAATACGGAAGACACGTACAAAAATGTCACACAAACATCCTGGATGGATTAATAATAAACAAAGGAGATTGTTATGGCAGATAAGAAAGCGACCCTTCATGTCGAAGGTCAAGCGCCGATCGAGCTGCCAATTATGGAAGGTGCCCTAGGTACTCCTGTAATTGACGTTCGTAAACTTGGAGCAAATGGATTCTTTACTTTTGACCCTGGTTTTCTTGCCACTGCATCTTGTGAATCTCAAATCACCTACATCGACGGCGGCAAGGGTATTCTTTTGCACCGCGGTTACCCCATTGATCAGCTCGCTAACAACGCTGATTATCTAGAAGTATGTTACATACTTCTTTATGGTGAAGCCCCAACACGTGAACAATATGAGCAATTCAAAAAGACAGTAACCCGTCATACGATGGTTCATGAGCAAATCGCTAGCTTCTTCCACGGCTTTAGACGTGATGCTCACCCAATGGCCGTCATGTGTGGTGTGGTCGGCGCTCTTGCCGCCTTCTACCACGACTCACTGGACATCAACAACGACGAACATCGCGAAATCACAGCGTATCGTCTACTTTCGAAAATGCCAACATTGGCGGCCATGTGCTACAAATACTCGATTGGCCAGCCATTCATTTATCCACGGAATGATCTCAGCTACGCAGAGAACTTCCTACACATGATGTTCGCAAACCCTTGTGAAGAGTACGAAGTGAACCCTGTTGTCGCCCGTGCGATGGATAAGATCTTTACTCTGCACGCTGACCACGAACAAAATGCGTCAACCTCAACAGTGCGTCTTGCTGGTTCTTCTGGCGCGAACCCGTTTGCTTGTATCGCGGCAGGTATCGCCTCATTATGGGGCCCTGCGCATGGTGGTGCGAATGAAGCCTGTTTGAAGATGCTCGAAGAAATCGGCAGCGTTGACAACATCCCAGAGTACATTGAACGCGCGAAAGACAAAGACGACCCATTCCGTCTGATGGGCTTTGGTCACCGTGTTTACAAAAACTACGACCCGCGTGCAACCGTGATGCGTGAAACTTGTCACGACGTACTTAAAGAACTCAACATTCAAGACCCATTGCTCGATGTCGCGATGGAGCTAGAACGTATTGCGCTATCCGATGAGTACTTCGTTTCGAAGAAACTGTACCCGAACGTCGATTTCTACTCAGGCATCATTCTTAAAGCGATTGGCATTCCTGTCTCGATGTTTACCGTTATCTTTGCGCTTTCTCGTACTATTGGTTGGATCGCACACTGGAACGAAATGCACAGCGACCCACTCAACCGTATCGGCCGACCACGTCAGCTCTACACTGGTGAAGTGCAACGCGACTTTCAGCCTATTCATGAACGTGAATAGCCTGTCATAAGAAACACAAAGGGTTGAGATCGTCTCAACCCTTTTTTGTTTTTTTGAGTATTCGCGCCCAGTTATACTGGATTATCGATGTCGATAAATTCAACCTCTAAGCCGTGCTGCGCGGCTAACCACTCCCCTAGAGCTTTCACCCCATATCGCTCAGTCGCATGGTGACCCGCGCTAAAATAGTGAATACCCCGCTCTCGCGCTGTGTACGTCGTTCGCTCTGAAATCTCACCAGAAATAAACGCATCCAGACCTTGGTTGGCAGCCAGCTCAATGAAATCCTGACCACCTCCGGTACACCAGCCAATGGTTTCAATCACACTGTCGCCGCTTTCAGGCAGAATATGCAGTGGCGGGCGATTGAGTGCTGCATCAATCTTGTGTGCTAACTCAGCGCCTGTCATAGGACGCCTTAAACGACCAAACATGGCGACGGATTGAGGGTGCCCTTCCAGTCCACCTTCTACATCGATATCCAGTAACTTGGCAAGCTCAGCGTTGTTACCAAGCTCCGGATGAATATCAAGAGGTAAGTGGTAACCGTACAAATTGATGTCATTTTTGATCAAGGTTCGAATGCGCTTTCCTTTCATCCCTCGAATGGGTTCTGGCTCACCTTTCCAAAAATAACCATGATGTACGAGTAGCGCCTGCGCACCTCGCTCGACCGCTTGCTCAATCAGGGCTTGCGATGCGGTGACGCCCGTCACGACCTTAGTGATCTCAGCTGCGCCTTCCACTTGTAAGCCATTCGGCGCGTAATCTTTGATTTGCTCTGGCGATAACTTTTGATTGAGGATTGCTTCGAGTTGTAAGTGATTCATGACCACATTCCACATTATCGGTTGTTTGCTCAGCGGCCAGTGTATGTCAAGCTAGTCCGCAGTGACAACCAAGCCCTAAAGAAAGATGACACAATTCACCCGATTCTATCAATGGCTGACCGCTACGCCGCCCTTGTTCGAGCTAACCCCGCCGTTTTGCTCACTCACGACCCTAAACCCCACCCCTTTGGACTCGCTGCCCTATACTGGCAACGCACGTTTGGGGTTCGTTTATCAATATTTGGTGACTCAAGCCTTAAACAACAGCAAGCGCTATGACGTCATGTTGGATGAATTGCAAATTCAAAGCCCAGAGGGAAGAACCTTGGGCGCGATTGATTTGATTGTTTATGACCACCAAACCTCTCAGCATCAGCACTGGGAGCTGGCCATTAAGTTTTACTTACTCCACAACGGCCGATGGTATGGGCCGAATGCACACGATCAACTGGATAAAAAACTCGACAGAATGCTCAATCACCAACTATTGATGAGCCAAACGGCGGCGTTTGTTGAGCAATACCCACAATATCAAACACTGGAGAGTAAGTTGTTACTTCAGGGCCGCCTCTACATCAATCCATTTCAGCCTGAGACCATTCCTAGCCACTGCCTAGGTTATGCGCTTAACCCAAGTCAAATCAGTGGCTACTGGTGCTATGCAAGCCAATGGGAACAGATCAATAAGCCACTGTTCTCTTTGGATAAGCATCAATGGGCGGTGGGCAACCGCGAGATGGGAGAGCCCGTGACGCTCGACTCAGAGCGATTTGTCCATGCACAAACGCAAGACGGAGAGTTTTGGTTTATTGTTCCTGATACTTGGCCAAACTGACGTCAAACGCAGAGTGACGATGGCTCTCACAACCCGACAGCAAGTCGCTAAGTGAAAGATAACGTGGAATATCATATGGCAGGTAATAAAGCAGCACAAACAAAAAAGGCTACCCGAAGGTAGCCTAGTTTGGTGTCTCCTGTGACTGAAAACGAGAGCGTCGCTATTATAGCCCTGCGTCAGCAAACACTTGATTCACGATCTGCTGTGCTTCCGCTTCAATCTGCTTAAGATGCTCAGCCCCTTTGAAACTCTCACAGTAAATCTTGTAGATCTCTTCCGTACCGGATGGACGAGCCGCGAACCAACCGTTATCGGTCGTGACTTTGAGACCACCAATGGCCGCACCATTGCCTGGCGCATGCGTCAAGCGAGCAGTGATAGGATCGCCCGCCAAGGTTTGCGCACTGACCATTTCCGCAGATAGCTTTTTCAACACCTCTTTCTGTGGCCCATTTGCGACCGCTTGAATTCGGTTGTATTGAGACTCGCCATGCTTTGCCGCCAACTCTTCGTAGTACTGCTGTGGATTCTTGCCGGTGACGGCAGTGATCTCAGCGGCAAGCAAACACAAGATGATGCCATCTTTATCTGTTGACCAAGGTGTCCCATCTTTACGTAAGAATGACGCGCCAGCACTCTCTTCGCCGCCAAAGCCAAACTTACCTTCATACAGGCCATCCACAAACCATTTGAAACCGACAGGTACTTCACACAGCTCACGTCCTAAATCCGCCACAACACGGTCAATCAAGGCGCTTGAGACCAAGGTCTTGCCCACGGCGACATCTTGTTCCCATCCTTCACGATGGCGGTAGAGGTAATCAATGCAGACAGCTAGGAAGTGGTTAGGATTCATAAGCCCTTTTGGCGTCACGATGCCGTGGCGATCGTAGTCAGGGTCGTTGCCAAACGCGAGATCATATTGATCTTTCAGCGCGAGCAGCCCCGCCATAGCGTACGGTGATGAGCAGTCCATACGAACCACACCGTCTTTGTCTAACGACATAAACTGGAACGAGGGATCAATCGCTTCGCTAACTAAAGTGAGGTTAAGGTTGTAAGTGGATGCGATTTGACGCCAGTAATCAATACCACTGCCACCGAGTGGATCAACGCCGAGGGTCAAATTCGCTTTTTGAATCGCTTCCATGTCAATCACATTGACTAGGTCGTCCACATACGGTTTCACCAAGTCGACTTCAGAAAACAGTTCAGAGGTTTTCGCTTCTGCCAACGGCATGCGCTTCACGCCTTGTAAACCCTCTGCGATCAACACGTTCGCGCGATCCTGAATGGCTTTGGTTAGGGCATCTTCTGCTGGGCCGCCATGCGTCGGGTTGTACTTAATTCCGCCATCTTGCGGTGGGTTGTGAGAAGGCGTGATCACAATACCGTCCGCTTTTTGCTCATGCTGGAGGTTGTAACTCAATATCGCATGAGAGACGCCAGGCGTCGGCGTGTAGCCGTTGTCTTGCTGCGCAATCACCTTGATGCCATTGGCAACAAGCACTTCAACCACCGTTGAGAACGCTGGCTCTGACAACGCGTGTGTGTCCTTACCGACAAACAATGGCCCGGTGGTGCCTTTCTCGGCACGCACTTCTGCGATGGCTTGGGCAATCGCCAAAATATGATGCTCGTTAAACGTAGATTTGTCTGCACTACCACGATGGCCTGACGTACCGAACTCCACTTTATGATCTGGGTTGCTCGCTTCAGGTTGAAGTAAAAAGTAGTTTGCCACTAAGGCAGGGATATTATGCAGATCTTGCTGCTGAGCCTTTTGTCCCGCTCTCGGGTGCATAGCCATGTCGACATCCTTTCTTAAATTGGGAAGAAAACAAAAAACCTCATAATACTTGAAGTTATTCGTGCATTATGAGGTTTAAATCCGATTTCTTTGACGGTGATTACAAGTTTCTAAATCGAGTTAATCACTTTCTCAATCAGATCGGCGGGGAAATTCATGCGAGCCATCAATTGCTCAACCATTTGGCGTTTACGGCTCGTGTTGTTGTTGGTGATCACCCAAAATGGCGTGCCAGGAATCGCCTTAGGCTTGGTCGTATTGCCACTTTCTAACAAGGTCGCTTCATTGTCAGCGAAATAGACACGTTTACGACCTTTCACTTGTGTTGCTTCTGAAAAACCAGTTGGGTCGATTCGATGAAGAGTAGAGAGTACTAGCATAAAGCGGTCAATCGCTTTCTTCAGCCCTGCAAACTCATCGGAAATCAGCAGTGAGCGCATCGCTTTGACGCTATCCACACGCTCTTCAAACACAGCGTCTTTACTGACAACCACGCCTTTCTTTGCTGTGGGCGTTGTTGCGAGCGACTCCGTTTGCTGGCGGTCAGCGTTTAGTAAACGACGGAGAATATCAGAAGCACTCTCCCCAATATGCTGGGTCTGACTTGCGATGTAACGGTATAGATCCTCATCAACCTCAATTGTTTTCATTCGCTTTTCACAATCTCTATGTTTAAACTCTTGGGGATTATAGCGAGATCTTCGCGCAGACTCTACGTTAAACCCACACGAATAAACAAAAAACGAAGTTTTAAAATGTCACCATTGCTCAACTACAAACTTGAAGGACAAGGACCCACCGTTGTTCTGCTTCATGGCTTATTTGGTAACTTGGACAATCTCGGTTTACTGGCGCGCGATCTGCGTGAAGACCACCAAGTGCTAAGTGTTGATCTTAGAAATCATGGCCAGTCTTTTCACAGCGACGAACACAATTACGATGTGTTGGCCAGTGATGTCCTGCGTTTGCTCGATCATTTGAGCATTGAAACCGCGATCGTCGTAGGGCACTCGATGGGCGGTAAAGTCGCCATGGCGCTGGCCGGATTGGCCCCAACTCGAGTACATAAGCTGATCGTGCTCGACATGGCGCCAGTGCGATATACACAAGCAAGACATGATAATGTCTTTAAAGGACTAGAAGCCGTACTCGCAGATCGGCCACAATCTCGTCAGCAAGCCCTATCCCTTCTAGCGCAGCACATTGACATCGGTGGCGTCAGGCAGTTTCTGAGCAAGTCGCTGTATAAAGAAGGCGATCATCTCGCGTGGCGCTTCAACGTAACGAGCCTAAAAAACAATTACTGGGATATTTTAGGCTGGCAATCCTTATCCCCAGTAGATGTCCCGACCCTCTTTCTCAAAGGAGGCGAATCGGATTACCTTACCGCCGAGCATCAACCAGCGGTTCAGGCGCAATTTCGCCACGCTAAAGCACACGTTATTGCCAATACAGGTCATTGGTTGCACGCAGAAAAGCCCGCTGAAGTATTGCGCGCGATTCGCAAGTTTATTGGCTAGCCATCGAATACGCGTTCAATCTCTCCTGACCGTTAACTTTACGAGTTAACAATGGTATAGTGCAGCGCAAGTAATTTGGCATAAGGGATTCCATGCTTTACGACTATATGAACATGCTTGAGTCGATAGGTCTCGACTTGCTTTTTGCGTCTATCTTTTTTCTCATCGGTATGGCGATAAAAGATGTACTCAAAGCGGGAAATGTCCCACCATTTGGTCGTCGAATTGTATGGTTAGTCCTATTCCTGGGCTGCGCTGGCTTTATTGCCAAAGGCATCATTCAGCTTAGCTGGGAAGGTGGTGGTCTGGGGTAACAGGCCAAACGCGGTTCGCCATTTGGCCCGCCACAACACGTAAAAGTAAAGGTAACGAATCTATGGCAAGTGTAGGTATCTTCTTTGGTAGCGACACAGGTAACACTGAAGCTGTTGCGAAGATGATTCAAAAGCAACTGGGTAAACAACTGGTTCACGTTCAAGATATTGCCAAAAGCAGTAAAGAAGACATTGATAGCTTCGATCTTCTGCTTTTGGGTATTCCTACTTGGTACTACGGTGAAGCACAATGTGACTGGGATGACTTTTTCCCAGAGCTAGAGCAAATCGATTTCTCGACCAAGTTAGTTGCGTTATTTGGTTGTGGCGATCAAGAAGATTACGCAGAGTACTTCTGCGACGCCATGGGCACAGTACGTGATATCGTTGAAGCAAAAGGCGGTACGATTCTCGGTTACACCTCAACCGATGGTTACGAGTTTGAAGCATCAAAAGCCCTAGTTGAGGGTGACGATAGCCAATTTGTCGGTTTGTGTATCGACGAAGATCGCCAACCAGAATTGACTGAAGACCGCGTTAACAACTGGTGTAAGCAAATCCATGAAGAGATGTGCTTAGCTGAGTTGGAAGACTAAGCTGACCTTTTAAAAAAACCTCCATCTTTGGAGGTTTTTTTGTACTTAATCCAGTCTGTTATGCCGATTGAGGCGCCTGTTCCTCATCCCTAAACTTCGGTTTTTTACGTACATACAACTTACGTTGTACTTCCGATACCACCATACCGTTGCTGTCTTTTACATGCGTAATGAACTCTGGAAAGCACTTGTCGCCCCCTGCGGTTTGAGTCAGGATATCATCAAGCATCTGCTGAGAAATCAAGAAATCGGCGTGCAAGTCACTTTGTCCCGGCTTGATGAAGTTGATGCTCGCTTCTTTGTCCCACACGTAATATTGCTTGCCCAAAATCCCCATCAGCATTAACGAATAGACGGGATCGGTCAGGGAAAAAATGCTGCCCCCATATTGGGTACGATTGGCATTCTTGTTCCACCAGCGTAACTTGAGCTTCATCTTCACCTCACGAAAGTCTTCACTGATCGACACAATACGAATCCCAGCCCCCCAAAACGGTGGCCAAATATTAAGGGCAAACTTCACAACACTGGGTTTATAGATCTTTTCAAGTAGCGTAGACATCCGTGAAATCCTAAACTGTTTACATTGCCAAAACGTTAACAAATTGTAACTCATTAGACCAGTACTATAAGTGACCGCTCGCTAGTTTATGATAAAACATGAGTAACCCTTTGAGATTCGGGTTTATTGTTATTAACGAGTACCCTATAATGATTGGAATATTGGATTCTGTTTAATGCCGCAGAACATCAACAGGAAAGTATATGTCAGATAACAACCAAGCGCTGAAGGATGCCGGTCTTAAAGTCACTCTTCCGCGACTCAAAATTTTAGAAGTATTACAGCAACCAGACTGCGCGCACATCAGTGCTGAAGATTTGTACAAGAAACTCATCGATCTGGGTGAAGAAATCGGTCTGGCTACTGTTTACCGCGTTTTAAACCAATTTGATGATGCTGGCATTGTGACCCGTCACCACTTTGAAGGTGGAAAATCAGTCTTCGAACTGAGCACTCAACACCATCACGACCACTTAGTGTGTCTAGACTGTGGTGAAGTGATTGAATTTTCAGACGAAATCATCGAAGAGCGTCAACGAGAGATCGCCTCTCTGTACAATGTCCAGCTGACCAACCACAGCTTGTACCTATACGGTAAGTGTGGCGATGGCAGTTGTAAAGACAACCCTGACGCGCACAAACCTAAAAAATAACAGTAGATCAGTGCAAAAGCTAACTAGGCACTGTCTCTTTTCTGCTGATTAAAAAAATGCCAGTCATCAAGACTGGCATTTTTTATCGCTCACTGGCGACTCTAATAGGATTCGTTGCGCTTACTGAGCTTCAATCTTAGCCCAAGTATCACGCAAGCCAACGGTACGGTTAAAGACCAACGCCTCTGGCTTAGAGTCTTTCGCGTCCGCGCAGAAATAGCCCATACGCTCGAACTGGTAACCTTTCTCCGCTTCAGCGTTGGCTAGGCTTGGCTCAACAAACCCATTCATCACCATCAGTGAATCAGGATTGATCGTCTCAGCAAAGTTGTCCGCTGCGGCTGGATTTGGCACAGTAAACAAGCGATCGTAAAGGCGAATTTCAGCCGGTAAGCCCTTATCTGCTGATACCCAGTGAATCACACCTTTCACTTTACGGCCATCCTCAGGATTTTTGCCGAGTGTTTGGTCGTCGTAGCTGCAGTAGATAGTGGTGATATTACCTTGCTCGTCTTTCTCGATACGCTCAGCCTTAATGACGTAAGCACCGCGAAGACGCACTTCTTTACCAAGAACTAAACGCTTGTACTTTTTGTTGGCTTCTTCACGGAAGTCTTCACGCTCAATCCAAACCTCACGAGTAAACGGCACTTGGCGCTCACCCATCTCAGGCTTGTTAGGGTGGTTGGCGACCGTTAATGTCTCTACGCGCTCTGGCTCAAAGTTCTCGATAACCACTTTAACAGGGTCCAGTACCGCCATCGCACGTGGTGCGTTTTCGTTCAGGTCATCACGAATACAAGACTCAAGCGAGCTCATTTCGATCATGTTGTCTTGCTTGGTCACACCAATGCGCTTACAAAACTCACGAATAGAGCCCGGCGTGAACCCTCGGCGACGTAAACCAGAGATGGTTGGCATACGAGGATCATCCCAGCCGCTCACCAACTTCTCTGTCACTAGTTGACTTAGCTTACGCTTAGACATTACCGTGTATTCAAGATTCAGACGACTGAACTCATACTGGTGTGGCTGACTGTCAATCGTGATGTTCTCTAGCACCCAGTCGTACAGACGTCGGTTGTCTTGGAACTCCAACGTACACAAAGAGTGAGTGATCCCTTCAAGAGCATCAGAGATACAGTGTGTGAAGTCGTACATTGGGTAAATGCACCACTTGTCACCGGTCTGGTGGTGAGTTGCAAATCGAACGCGGTAAAGCACAGGATCACGCATCACCATAAACGACGAGGCCATATCGATTTTGGCGCGTAGACAAACCGTTCCCTCTTCAAAACCACCCGCACGCATTTTTTCAAATAGCGCGAGGTTCTCTTCAACACTGCGGTCACGATATGGGCTAGGTTTGCCCGGTTGAGTCAACGTACCACGGTACTCACGAATCTGCTCAGGACTTAGCTCTTCAACATACGCTAAGCCTTTGTTAATTAATTCAACCGCGTACTCGTAAAGCTTGTCAAAGTAGTTGGATGAGTAACAAATCTCACCATCCCACTCAAAGCCTAACCAGCTCACATCATTCTTAATCGACTCAACGTATTCGACGTCTTCTTTTTCTGGGTTCGTGTCATCAAAACGCAGATTACACTTGCCCTGATAGTCTTGAGCAATACCAAAGTTTAAGCAAATTGACTTAGCGTGACCGATATGAAGGTAGCCGTTTGGCTCCGGCGGAAAACGAGTATGCACGCTAGTGTGTTTACCATCCGCTAAATCTTTATCAATGATTTGGCGAATGAAATTCGATGGACGAGCTTCAGCTTCACTCATCTATAGCACCTCAATTGTTTTAGTATTGTTCAGAAAAATTTCTCTAAAGGGAAAAGTCCTTTAGGGCATATAGCGGGTAATGATCCACAATTCTAAGCGGATACACAACAAGAACAGGTCTTTTCTTGAGAAATAATAAGTGTTGATAAACGATGCCCGATAAAGCGCGCAGTTTTCAACCAACATAGCCCGGTCCAAACGAGATTTTGGGCCGCAAAAGAAAGAGCCTCCCAATGGGGAGGCTCCGTTTTAATTGTCTTTAGACTCGATTAAGAAGGCAGTTGCACTGGCGTCAGATCTTCATCGGCTGGAATGTTTTTCATTTCGCCGGCAATGATTTCCGCAAGTGGGCCAAGGATAACTTGAAGGTTGTTCGCGCCAAGTTTAACCACACCCATTGCTCCTAGGTTTTTCAACACTTTCTCATCAACAATGCTGGTATCTTTGATAGTCAGACGTAGACGAGTGATACAAGCGTCGATGTTAGTTAGGTTCTCATGGCCACCTAGTGCTTTTAGGTACTGTTTAGCCAACTCAGATGAGTTCTCAGAACCTGAAACTTCAGTAGCTTCGTCGTCTTCACGACCTGGTGTTTTTAGACCAAACTTCAGAATAACGGTACGGAACACTGCGTAGTAGAGACCGAAGAACACAAGACCTTGTACAATCAGCATGTACCACTTAACCGCCAGTGGGTTACGCGTTGATAGTACCATATCCACGAGACCAGCCGAGAAGCCGAAGCCTGCAATCCACTCCATTGATGCAGCGATATAAACAGAGATACCTGTTAGCAACGCGTGCAATACGTACAGTAGCGGAGCTAGGAACATGAATGAGAACTCTAGAGGCTCAGTCACACCTGTGAAGAAAGAAGCAAAGCCTGCTGCGATCATGATAGACGCGACTTTTTCTTTGTTCTTCGCTTTAGACGTGTGGTAAATCGCTAGCGCTGCACCAGGTAGACCAAACATCATGATTGGGAAGAAGCCCGCTTGGTACATACCCGTTACACCTGGGATTGCCGTACCTTCAGCGATGGATTTCGCACCACCTAGGAAGTTAGGAATATCGTTGATGCCCGCCACGTCGAACCAGAATACTGAGTTCAATGCGTGGTGTAGACCGACAGGGATAAGTAGACGGTTAAAGAATGCGTAGATACCAGCACCGACTTCGCCCAAACCTTGGATACCTTCACCAAAGCTCACTAGACCGCCGTATACTGATGGCCATACATACATCAATACGAACGATAGGAAGATACCTGCGAACGATGTCATGATAGGTACAAGACGCTTACCGGAGAAGAACGCGAGCGCTTTGTGCAGCTCAACATGTGAGAAGCGGTTGTAGATTTCTGCCGAAATGATACCCACTAGGATACCCACGAACTGGTTTTGAATACGACCGAATGCCGCAGGGACTTCGCTTGCATCAATACCTTGGATTTGAGCAACGGCACCTGGAGAAAGCAGTTTCGTCACTACGTACATCATGACGAGACCAGCCAGAGCAGCGGCACCGTCTTTGTCTTTAGATAAACCGTAAGCCACGCCCACAGCAAATAGCCATGACATGTTATCGATAATAGCGGCACCAGCCTGAATCAAGAAACCAGCAAGTGCGCTGTTTGCGCCCCAACCGTTTGGATCGATCCAGTATCCAACACCCATTAGTATTGCTGCAGCAGGTAGCGTGGCGACAGGCACCATTAACGCTTTACCTACTTTTTGGAAATAACCAAGAATATTCACCTTAAGTTCCCCCTATAGGATTTTTAATTGGTCGAGTAACTTTTTTTAGTTGCTCAATTTAGTCCTTGTCAGTTTATGATATTAATTTTGCTCCGCAAATTAAAAGCTCATCATTTGTGATCATAATCACCAGATACAGGGGTATTTCGAGGTTTTTGCTAGCCAGATCATAAAACTTATTTTACAATGCAAATAAATGAGATTTATCGGCTAGTATCAGTGCATAAGTCAGAGGCGGAAACATAGTAAAAACTCATGGATAACATGATGTTATTACGACATTTAAAGAGAAAGACAAACAGAAACTCGCCCTGACACTGTCTTAGGACAGAATTCAAAACTGAACCAAGTCAGCGTAAAATGACGCTTCGGCTGGTAAAGATATTTCGCGATCTAATTGAAGTTTTCAAATAAAGTTGTCGGATCAATTCATTGCTCTTCAGTTTGATCTATAAAAGAATGAGAAATGTGACCCTAACTCGTTGACGGGTCTATACCTATAAGGATTTGCTGACCATGTATGCGCTAACCAACTGCAAACTCTACACCGGCAGTGACGTTCTAACGAACCACGCTGTGATTGTGAACCAAGGGCTCATTGAGGCAGTTTGCCCCGAAGACACTCTGCCACAGACGATCAAAACCATCGACCTAAAAGGCGCAAACGTCAGTCCAGGTTTTATCGATCTGCAACTGAACGGGTGTGGCGGCGTAATGCTGAATGACGAAATCACAGCGCAGACTATGCAAATCATGCATCAAGCCAATTTAAAATCGGGCTGTACCAGTTACCTGCCGACTCTGATTACCTCTTCCGATGAAGACATGCGCTCCGCCGTCGCGGCGGCTCGCGAGTATCACGCTCAATATCAAAACCAATCTCTCGGTCTTCACCTTGAAGGGCCTTATCTCAACGTAGCGAAAAAAGGCATTCATAGTGTCGACTATATTCGCCCTTCCGATGACAGCATGATTGACTTTATGTGTGACAACGCCGATGTCATCGCTAAAGTCACACTCGCGCCAGAGCACAATGACGCCGCTCATATTGAACGCTTAAGTGCAGCCGGCATCGTGGTCTCGATTGGTCACACGAATGCCACCTATGCACAAGCTCGTCAAAGCTTCGATTCAGGGGTGACGTTTGCCACTCACCTCTTCAATGCCATGACCCCAATGGTTGGCCGAGAGCCAGGGGTGGTCGGTGCGATTTATGACACGCCAGGTGTTTACGCGGGCATCATTGCAGACGGCTTCCACGTCGATTACGCCAACATCCGAATTGCGCACAAAATTAAGGGTGAAAAATTAGTATTAGTGACCGATGCCACAGCTCCTGCAGGCGCTGACATGGATTACTTTATTTTTGTAGGTAAGAAAGTATATTACCGGGATGGCAAGTGTGTCGATGAACATGGCACACTAGGCGGTTCAGCCTTAACCATGATTGAAGCAGTTCAAAACACGGTTGAGCACGTCGGTATCGCTCTGGACGAAGCCCTTCGCATGGCAACCCTTTACCCTGCGAAAGCAATCGGTGTAGACAATAAACTGGGTCGAATTAAAAAAGGCTTAGTGGCAAACCTCACCGTATTCGACCGCGACTTCAACGTCCAGGCGACGGTAGTAAACGGACAATACGAGCAGAATTGAGAATGAATGGCGGACAAATAGGTAACGTAGATCTAGTAAAGCAGCTCAACAGCGCAGCAGTGTATCGGCTGATTGACCAACAAGGGCCAATCTCTCGCATCCAGGTGGCCGATGTCAGTCAGCTCGCGCCCGCCAGTGTTACCAAAATCACCCGCCAACTCTTAGAACGTGGTTTGATTAAAGAAGTCGCTCAGCAAGCCTCAACCGGAGGACGCCGTGCGATTTCTCTTACCACAGAAGTGGAGCCCTTCCACTCTGTGGCTGTCCGTATCGGCCGAGACTATTTGCAATTTAGCCTCTATGATCTCGGCGCTAAAGAGCTCGCTAGCGATTATCAAGAGTTTTATTACACCACCCAAGACGAACTGGCAGAAGGTTTGGAGTCTCAACTTAAAGCCTTTATCCAAAGTCAGCAAAGCCACATCAATCAGTTGATCGCCATCGGTATATCCTTACCCGGTCTCGTCAATCCTGAAACCGGTGTGGTCGAGTACATGCCGAATATTTCAATCAACAACTTTACCCTAGCAGAGATGATTCGCGATCGTTTCCACGTCGAATGCTTTGTCGGTAACGATGTCAGAGGGATGGCGCTGGCTGAGCACTACTTTGGCGCCAGCCAAGATTGCCAAGACTCAATTTTAGTCAGCGTACACAGAGGAACGGGCGCGGGCATCATCGTCAATGGACAAGTGTTCCTTGGCTTCAACCGCAACGTTGGCGAAATTGGCCACATTCAAATCGATCCTCTCGGGGAGCAGTGCCAATGCGGGAACTTTGGCTGCCTCGAAACGGTGGCGGCAAACCCTGCCATTGTCGAGCGCGTCAACAAACTCATCAAACAAGGGTATGAGTCTACCTTAACCACACTCGACAGCATCACTATTGCGGATGTCTGTGAACACGCCAACTTAGGCGACGAGCTGGCAAAACAGAGCCTGGTTCGAGTCGGCAACCAGTTAGGTAAAGCGATCGCAATTACCATTAACTTGTTTAACCCGCAAAAAATCGTGATTGCCGGTCAAATCACCCAGTGTGAAGAGATCCTCTTCCCAGCCATTCGCCGCAATGTTGAAAATCAATCCCTCACGACCTTCCATAAAGATTTGCCTATCGTGGCGTCACAGATTGATAAGCAACCGACACTAGGCGCCTTTTCAATGATCAAGCGTGCTATGCTGAACGGTGTTTTGTTACAAAAATTGTTAGAAGATTAACGTCTTATCACTTGAAGTTAGATAGAATACCGGGCTACTAGACGTAGCCCGTTTTTATAGGATTATTTACACCGCTATGGAACTCGTACTGATCTCCGCCGCGTTTCTCGCCGGCTTTCTCGCGCTCAAGTGTAACCTGCCTCCCTTGGTAGGCTTTCTGCTGGCTGGTTTTGGCCTGCACGCCTTGGGGTTTGAATCGAATGACACCTTGGTGCTGCTGGCCGATCTGGGTGTCACGCTGCTGCTGTTTACCATCGGACTTAAGCTCGACATCACAACCTTACTCTCCAAAGAAATTTGGGCCGGCGCAACACTGCACAATCTTCTGTCTACCGCGATTTTTTCTGTTGCGCTTTTTTGCTTTAAATTTCTTGGGATCAGTTCCCTGGCGAGCATGGAGGTGGAGCAAATTGTCCTGCTGAGCTTTGCACTCTCCTTCTCAAGTACCGTATTTGCAGTGAAATCATTGCAAGAGAAAGGGGAAATGAACGCGACCTATGGCACCTTGGCCATCGGTATTTTGATCATGCAAGATATCTTTGCCGTGGTGTTTCTCACCGCTTCAACCGGCAAGCTGCCTGAATGGTATGCCGTAGCACTGTTTGCCTTACCGCTGCTTCGCCCCCTATTCTATAAGGTTCTAGACTGGGTTGGCCACGGCGAAATGCTGGTTCTGTTCGGCATCTTCTTTGCGCTAGTGGTGGGCGCGGGGCTGTTCGAACTGGTGGGCATGAAGCCTGATTTAGGGGCACTGATCTTAGGAATGCTACTGGCTGGTCATGCCAAAGCGTCTGAGTTAGCAAAGTCCCTATTTAACCTCAAAGAGCTGTTTTTGGTCTGCTTTTTCCTCAACATTGGTCTGTCTGAGCAGCCAACACTAGCCGGATTTGCTCTAGCTATCCTCTTCTTGCTGTTGCTGCCGTTAAAAGGCGCGCTCTATTTCATTATCATCAACGCCTTTAAATTCCGCGTCCGCACTTCTCTACTCGCCTCGCTCTGTTTGTTTAACTTCAGTGAGTTCGGCCTTATCGTCGGCGGCCTTGCATTTAAAATGGGTTGGATGAGCGGCGATATCCTGGTGGCGCTTGCCCTTGCGGTCTCCATCTCTTTTGTGATTGCGGCACCTATCAACCGCTACGGCCATGCCCTCTATCAACGCTCAAGCCGCTGGCTCAAGGAGCACGCCGCAGAATCGCTGCATAGTCGAGACCAGCGCATTAATCCTGGCCATGCTCAAGTTCTGATTTTAGGCATGGGTCGAATTGGCACCGGTGCCTATGATGAGATTCGAGCTCGTTACGGCAAGATCAGTCTGGGTATCGAGGTGCGTGAAGATGCCGCTCGCCAGCACAAAGCGCAAGGGCGTAACGTGATCGCCGGAGACGCAACCGACCCCGATTTTTGGGAGCGTATTTTAGACACCGCCAACGTCAAACTCGTGCTACTGGCAATGCCGCATCACCAAGGAAATCAGATCGCGCTGCAACAGTTACAACAACGCCACTTTAAAGGGCAGATCGCGGCAATTGCCGAGTATTCAGATCAATTGGATGCTCTCGTTGAGCAAGGCGTCGATGCCGCCTTTAACATATACAATGAAGCTGGTAGCGGTTTTGCGCGCCATGTGTGTGAGCAGCTAAAACCGCAATTTAGCTCTATCCGCTAGCACGCTTGCTCGTCAAGGTGACAGGCTACCTCTCGAGGTAGCCTTTTTTATTTTGAACAAAAAACAGCCAAAACCTAGATCTCATTTACAATAACAACCATTTAATTAGATATTTTTTAACAGCAAAGCCTCTTTGATATTTTTTTTATCAATCTTGGTTGCATTTTTTAATCAGAATGGCAAATTGAAGTTAACAGATTAAACGAAATTCAAAGGGAAGTAGTATGTGTTCGATTTTTGGTATTTTAGATATAAAAAGTGATGCGTCCGCTTTGCGCCCTGTGGCGTTGGAAATGTCTAAAAAGCTGCGTCACCGTGGTCCAGACTGGTCCGGTATCTACTCATCAGATAACGCGATCCTTGCGCATGAGCGCTTGGCAATTGTCGGTCTGAACAGTGGGGCACAACCGCTCTACAGCCCAGATAAAAAACACATCCTTGCCGTCAATGGTGAAATCTACAACCACAAAGAAATTCGTGCTCGTTACGAAGGTAAATACGATTTTCAAACCGACTCTGACTGTGAAGTTATCCTCGCTCTTTACCAAGACATGGGGGCGGACCTACTGGAAGAGCTAAACGGTATTTTTGCCTTCGTTCTTTATGATGAAGAGAAAGATCAATACTTAGTTGGCCGAGATCACATCGGTATTATCCCGCTTTACCAAGGCTACGATGAGCACGGCAACTATTACGTTGCATCGGAAATGAAAGCTTTGGTGCCCGTTTGTCGCACCGTAAGTGAATTTCCACCGGGCAGTTACTACGGCAGCAGCGATACAGAGCCTCAACGCTACTACATCCGCGATTGGAATGAATTTGCCGCCGTTGAAAACAACACCACCAGCAAAGAAGAGCTCACTGAAGCGCTAGAAGCCGCGGTTAAACGTCAGCTCATGACCGACGTGCCTTATGGCGTACTTTTGTCCGGGGGTCTCGATTCGTCCATCACCTCCGCCGTGGCGAAACGTTTTGCCGCCATGCGTATTGAAGATGATGAGCAGTCTGAAGCTTGGTGGCCACAACTGCACTCGTTTGCGGTCGGCTTGGAAGGCGCACCTGACCTCAAGGCTGCTCGTGAAGTGGCAGAGCAAATTGGGACCGTTCACCATGAGATGACCTACACCATCCAAGAAGGGCTTGATGCGATTCGTGATGTGATTTACCACATTGAGACCTACGATGTGACGACTATACGTGCGTCAACCCCGATGTTCTTAATGGGACGTAAGATCAAAGCTATGGGAATTAAAATGGTGCTCTCGGGCGAAGGTGCCGATGAGATTTTCGGCGGATACCTCTACTTCCATAAAGCACCCAACGCAAAAGAGTTCCATGAAGAGACCGTGCGCAAGTTACTCGCTCTGAACATGTTTGACTGTGCTCGCGCAAACAAGTCCCTTGCGGCTTGGGGTGTGGAAGGTCGCGTGCCATTCTTGGACAAAGAGTTTATCGATGTCGCGATGCGTCTCAACCCGAAAGATAAAATGTGTGGTAACGGTAAGATGGAAAAACACATCTTGCGTGAGTGCTTCGAACACTACTTGCCAGAATCAATTGCATGGCGTCAGAAAGAGCAGTTCTCGGATGGCGTGGGTTACAGCTGGATCGATACGCTAAAAGCGGTAGCGGAAGAGAAAGTCACAGATCAGCAGATGGAAACCGCTGCGTTCCGTTTCCCGTACAACACGCCAACCACCAAAGAAGGCTACGTCTATCGCGAAATCTTTGAAGAGTTGTTCCCACTTCCTTCAGCAGCTGAGTGTGTACCTGGTGGTCCATCGGTGGCGTGTTCATCGGCAAAAGCGATTGAATGGGATGAGTCGTTCAAAAACTTCGCAGACCCATCAGGTCGCGCAGTGAAAAGTGTGCACAACGAAGCTTACTAAATCACGCTAGAGCGCTAACGACAGCCTAGTGACAAAAAGGCTCCCCAGTGAAACTGGGGAGCCTTTTTTACCAATCGAACTCACTAAACTGGACATCTTGCTGACTAAACATCGAAATCTTGGTTGCCCACACTCACTTCGACGTGTTGATTGAGAAGCTTGACCAATAAAATCGATCGCAACTCCCCATCTGATTCTTTAAAGATGGCCTCAACCCCAGCAAACGGGCCCGTTAACACCGACACAGGCTGCCCAGCTTTAGGGATCCCTTGGTTGTCTTGTGGCTGCATCGATTCCATCGACTTTAACCCTTCAATCAAATCTGGTGAAACCACTTGAGGCATTGCGCCCCTGCGGACAAAATCCACCACACCGCGCGTCGAGCGTATGGTGGTAAACGCCGGTCCCTGTTGTGGGTCAAAGCAGATAAATACATAACACGGGAAAAGGGGTTCTGGCTTGGTTTGTCGCTTACCTCGGCGAATCGCAGTTCGTGTGATCACGGGGTAATAACACTCAACCTTCTGATTTTCTAAATGCTGTTGAGCGCGTTCTTGTTCGCCACGTTTGCAATAAAGTAAGTACCACTGCTTCATCTTAGTTCGCCAATCTATCGTTTTGCGCCATCCTACCATTCTCGTGACCATGGGGGAATTCGTGAGCGTTTGTCATCACCTTAGTACTGGGTTTTGTCTGTATGCTTTCGCCTCAGGGAACATGGTATTGTGCTCTCTGCTCTCGATGAGCAAAATTATGCTATAACCTAGTCACAGTCCGAGCCAGTTGTTGGCCTTCCCACTAGGATACTTCGAATGCATAAATGGCTACTCTCTTGTGTTACTTTGTTCTGCAGCGCTTTACAAGCGGAGCCCCTTTACTGGCACGCCAGTAAAGGGGCGTTAGATTTTCATATCATTGGTTCGGTTCACGTCGGTGACGACAGTATGTACCCACTCCCGTCCCCTATCAGCGTAGCACTCGAACATAGTGACGGATTGATCGTCGAAACCGATATCCACAACGGTCAAGCCGTCAGCTACCCGCAACAGACGATCAGCAGCGCAGAGATCTTATCCGCCGAACAAAAACAAGAGCTCTCTGGCATTGCCAATTTGCTGAGCCTCAATGAAGCGCAACTGCTTGCGTCGCCTCCTTGGGCTAGTGCGCTGACCATTCAAATGCGCCAAATTGAGTACCTCGGATTTCAAGCCAGTAAAGGCGTCGATACCTACCTGCTGACCCAAGCGAACAATCTTAATGTTCCGGTGCTCTCTTTAGAAAGCATGCAATTTCAAATCGATATGCTGGCAAGCGATCCTGACGTAGGCCAAGAGATGCTGACTAGCATGATCGAGGACTTTGATCACTCTGAACACATGGCAAAATGTTTAATCAAAAGTTGGATCGCGGGTGACAAAGCGCAGCTCGAAGAGTTTGCTCAGTTAACCAAGATGTCACCCGACTTTGAGCAAGCATTTTTAATTGACCGAAACCTCGACTGGGCGACCAAACTCAGCAGCCCAAACTGGCTACCCAACTCCGAGGGCAGCTACGTGGTTGTGGTGGGCGCATTGCACCTGGTCGGAAAGCACAACTTGATTGAACTGCTGCAAGCTCAAGGATTCGAGATTGAGCAACTCGCCCAAACCACCCCCGCTGGCTGTGAATTTAAGTATTAATGGAGTAAGAGGCGATAAACCACTCGTCTAGACGTAAAAAGCCCCGCTATTGCTAGTGAGGCTTTCGGAAAGCGGCCGGTGAAGAGGGATTCGATCGGACTGGCGCTCCATCGGACTGGCGCTCCAGCCCACGACCCGTAATGCGTAGCATAGTTGTATAAACGTAAAAAGCCCCGCTATTGCTAGCGGGGCTTTTAGAAAGTGGTCGGTGAAGAGGGATTCGAACCCCCGACCCTCTGGTCCCAAACCAGATGCGCTACCAAGCTGCGCTATTCACCGAGAACGGAGCAGTATATTACGGATTCTGTTTGCCAACGCAAGCCATTTCCCGCACTTTTTTCCAAATTCACACCGTTTGACTAAAACGCGAGCAACGGGCCACAAAATGTGAGCAAACACACAGCAAACAGAACAAAAACGCAACCTTCGGATAACACTTGATCTAGATCAGTGTTGAATTAATCACCAGCCATTACCTTAAATTCCGTCAACACACACTTTGTATTTGGCGGAGGAACTATGGACTTTTGGCTTGATCTTCTCTTTGGTAATGCAGTAGGTCTATCTTCAATGATTGTCATCTTGGGTGCCTTTAGTCTCATGCTCTTTTACGGCGCTTTCTTCGTCTACAAGGTGATGAATGACAAATCTCCTCACTAGAATCGCTTAGCTCTATTCTCTGAATAGACATTCGCTATGCACCGAAGTAGACACACTGTTTACTTCGGTTTTTTATTTCTTGCTGATCACAACAGGCTTACGTCAGTATAATAGCTATATTGATTGAATACTCTGAGATACCGTCATGTCTAACGACGACGATTTTGCACTGTTTCAGCAAATGATGGGAGACGTTAAACCCATCAAGCAAGACACCACTCAACACGTCAAAATGCATCAAGTCACCCAAGCGCAGCTGGCTAAACGCGAAGCGGCTATGTGGCTCAGCGATGATGCTCCCGAGTACCTCTCCATTGACCATGCGCCGATGCTCAAACCCGAAGACATCATTGAGTACAAGCGCGATGGTGTACAAGATGGGGTCTTTCGTAAATTGCGCCTGGGTAAGTACCCACTTCAAGCAAGGTTAGATTTACACCGTAAGACGCTCAAACAAGCGCGTGACGAAGTGCTCACCTTTCTCAAACAGTGCATGCGCATGGATATTCGCACGGTGCTGATCATTCATGGTCGAGGGGAAAAATCCAATCCCCCCGCCATGATGAAAAGTTATCTTGCAAAGTGGCTATCACAAATCAATGACGTCCAATGTGTACACAGTGCACAGCGCTTTCACGGCGGCACGGGTGCGGTCTACGTCATGCTGAGAAAAAGTGCCGACAAGAAACAAGAGACTCGTGAGCGTCATCAAAAACGGCTCGGGTAAAACCGTTTCCGATCGTTATGGTTGGTCTAAGATAGACAGAGTGATACACTCCCCGCCCCCGATTTCGGATCCATCCACCACCACATCACGGGTTGCCGTTGTGAAACGTAAAGAGAATGCTCATGTCCCAAGATAGCGCGAAACGCCTTAACAAATTCATCAGTGAAACCGGCTTTTGTTCACGTCGAGAAGCAGACCGACTGATAGAGCAAGGTCGAGTCACCATTAATGGCCAAGTGCCGGAAATGGGCACCAAGGTGCTTCCCGGAGACGATGTTCAAGTCGATGGAAAACCTATCAGTGGTGCCACCGATAAACCGATTTATATCGCTTTAAATAAACCGACTGGTATCACCTGTACAACCGAGCGAGATGTACCGGGTAACATTGTTGACTTTATTGGCCACAAAAAACGCATCTTCCCAATTGGTCGCTTAGATAAGCCGTCGGATGGGCTGATCTTTCTGACCAATGATGGCGATATCGTCAACAAAATTCTTCGTGCGGGTAACCATCACGAAAAAGAGTACGTCGTGCGTGTTGACAAGCCCATCACCGATGACTTTATTCATAAGATGAGCAGCGGCGTCCCGATTTTAGATACCGTCACGCTACCGTGCCGTGTCACCAAGGAAACCAAGTTTTCATTTCGAATCGTGCTGACACAAGGGTTGAACCGTCAAATACGCCGTATGTGTGAAGCGCTGGGATACGAAGTATTCAAGTTACGCCGAGTTCGCATCATGAACATTACCTTGGATGGTATCCCTAACGGTCAATGGCGCTACTTGTCTGATCAAGAGGTTGAGACGATTCTCGCTATGTGTGAGGGCTCAAGCGGGACTGAAGAAGCCTCAAAGGTTGACAGCAAAGGGCGAAGAATCCGCCGCGCAACCGATGCAAAGCTCTTTGATAGTCGAGAAGAGAATCAAGAATCCAAAGCGCGACGCAATCAAAAGCCGCGAACGTTTAAAGGTCGCAATGCCGATGATCTTCGTCACGCGCCTAATTCGAAAAAGGGCCGCGCCCATCACCACAATCCAAGCCAAAAGCCCGCCACCAAACACTCAGGCCCCACGACCAAACCGGCAAAACCACGCACCGGCGGCACGCTAAGTTTGAAGAAGTAACGCAGGCGAAGTATCCGTTCAGCGCTTTGCTGCAATTAAAAAGGAGCATCATTCAATGCTCCTTTTTAGTCTTTACAAGTCAATCAACACACTAGCGTATAAAGTGACTTAGATATCAACGATTACTTAGTGCCGAAAATCTTGTCACCGGCATCACCAAGACCAGGGACAATGTAACCTTTATCGTTCAGTCTGCTGTCAATAGCAGCGGTGTAAAGTTCCACATCTGGGTGCGCTTTTTCTAGAGCTTCGATGCCTTCTGGCGCAGCAACCAACACCAACACTTTGAATGACTGACAACCTTGCTCTTTAAGAAGGTCAATCGTCGCAATCATAGAGCCGCCGGTAGCAAGCATAGGGTCAACAACCAACGCGATACGCTCATCAATGTTTGACGCCAGTTTGTTGAAGTACGGCACAGGCTCCAACGTCTCTTCGTCACGGTAAATACCCACCACACTGATGCGAGCACTAGGAATGTGCTCTAGCACGCCGTCCATCATACCTAGGCCAGCACGAAGAATCGGCACAACGGTGACTTTCTTACCCTTGATTTGATCCACTTCTACCGGACCATTCCAACCGTCAATGGTTACTTTTTCTGTTTCAAAGTCTGCGGTCGCTTCATAGGTCAGCAAGCTGCCGACTTCTGTTGCAAGCTCGCGAAAACGCTTAGTGCTGATATCACCTTCTCGTAGAAGACCAATTTTGTGTTTCACAAGAGGGTGTTTAACTTCAACAACTTTCATTTCCATCTCCGGATCTATGGCAAATTTCAAATAAACTTGTCGATTATAAACGATTTCGTTCACAATTTCTTGTCGTAGCGCAAAAGAAAAAACTTGCGCAAACGTTTGCTATCTAGCTTTGACCACTGGTAGAATAGCGCCGTTTTCACATCCAACTTTCTAACCGAGGACTTCCCCGTGAGTGCTGATAACACTTCTCTTAGCTATAAAGATGCTGGCGTTGACATTGATGCAGGCAACGCACTTGTTGACCGTATTAAAGGTGCGGTAAAACGTACACGTCGCCCTGAAGTAATGGGTGGTATTGGTGGTTTTGGCGCGCTGTGCGAATTGCCAACCAAGTACAAGCATCCAGTTCTCGTCTCAGGGACAGACGGTGTGGGCACTAAGCTGCGCCTTGCTTTGGATATGAAAAAGCATGACACCATCGGTATTGACCTTGTGGCAATGTGTGTCAACGACCTGATTGTTCAAGGTGCAGAGCCGCTGTTCTTCTTGGATTACTACGCAACAGGTAAGTTGGATGTCGATACGGCAGCGGATGTTGTGTCAGGCATTGCAGACGGCTGTGTGCAAGCAGGTTGTGCACTGATCGGTGGTGAAACCGCAGAAATGCCAGGGATGT
The DNA here is from genome assembly GCF_059834225.1 of Vibrio sp. R10-SG3-ISO3. Taxonomy (NCBI): domain Bacteria; kingdom Pseudomonadati; phylum Pseudomonadota; class Gammaproteobacteria; order Vibrionales; family Vibrionaceae; genus Vibrio; species Vibrio sp. R10-SG3-ISO3. The sequence continues at coordinate 55,775 of NZ_JCBDHE010000040.1, forward strand.
ATGAAGGCGAAGACTATGACGTAGCAGGCTTTTGTGTTGGCGTCGTCGAGAAAGAAGACGTGATTGACGGCACGAAAGTCGCAGCTGGCGACGCGCTGATCGCGGTCGGTTCAAGCGGTCCACACTCAAACGGTTACTCACTCATTCGTAAGATTCTTGAAGTCTCTGGTGCTGACAAAAACGAACAGTTAGCTGACAAAACGATTGGTGAGCACCTACTCGAACCCACCAAAATTTACATCAAATCGGCACTCAAGATGATTGAGCAGCATGACATTCATGCCATCTCGCACATCACTGGTGGCGGTTTCTGGGAAAACATCCCTCGCGTACTGCCTGAAGGCACCAAAGCGGTGATCGATGGTAACAGCTGGGAATGGCCAATTATCTTCAAATGGCTACAAGAGAAAGGCAACGTCACAACCCACGAAATGTACCGCACATTTAACTGTGGTGTTGGTCTGATTGTCGCCCTACCTAAAGCACAAGCCGACGCAGCGGTTGAACTGTTGAAAGCCGAAGGCGAGAACGCTTGGGTGATTGGCGAGATTGCAACAGCGCAAGCAGGCGAAGAACAAGTAGAGATCAACTAAAGATGAAAAGCGTTGTTGTTTTAGTTTCAGGGAATGGTTCTAACTTGCAAGCGATTATTGATGCTTGTGAAACCAACATCGATAATGGCCGAGTAACCGCTGTTTTTTCAAACAAAGCAACCGCTTACGCTTTGGAACGTGCGAAAAAAGCCGGTGCTGGCGCGCACTTTCTTGATCCAAACTCATTCGATACTCGCGACGCCTTTGATCGCGAATTGATGAAGCAGATGGATGAATACAAGCCTGACGTTGTGGTCTTGGCGGGTTATATGCGCATTTTAAGTGGCGAGTTCGTTCGTCACTTTATGGGGCGAATGATCAACATCCACCCATCGCTGTTACCCAAATACCCGGGGCTCAACACTTACCAACGTGCCATTCACGCCGGTGACGAAGAGCATGGTACCAGTGTCCATTTTGTCACTGAGCAACTTGACGGCGGGCCTGTCATTTTACAGGCAAAAGTGCCGATCTTTGATGAAGACACCGTCGAAACCCTCACCGAGCGCGTGCAAACGCAAGAGCACAAAATCTACCCTCTGGTCGTAAAGTGGATGGTGGAAGAGCGCCTCGTGATGAAAGATGGCAAAGAAGCCTACCTCGATGGCAAGCTGCTCAGCATGCATGGTTACGCCGAAGAGTAATCAAACCGTTTCAATCCATTGGCGAGCGTTAATGCTCGCTTTTTTTTACGCGGCGTTTCTCCTATCTCACCCTGTTGGTGAAAAAAACGACTAAGGCTTCACGAGTTTGCGCTAGCGCAACCGAGCGCTTTGAGTTTCCTCTCGTCCCTGTGTATATTTGAGAGCAGTTATCATTTGTTAAGGATACCAACATGCAAGTTTATCAATGCTGTGACATGGTTCGTGAGCTTTACGCCCAGATAGGTAGTGGCGATCAAGCCTATGTCCCACAAGCCATCACCTGCGCGCTCAAAGCACTTAATGACATTGCAGCGGATGACGCGCTGCCTAAGTCGGTACGAGAAAAAGCGGCCTTCGCAGCGGCCAATCTGCTGATTTCTGATTTTGAGGATGCATGATGAATTTGAGCAATTTTGCCAGCATGGATAGCGTGATGCTGATGAGCATCGTCAACATGAAATTGCGCGATGATTTTGCGGGGGATCTGAACAAGCTTGCGGCGTATTTCGATATTGACCGTGCTGCCCTTGAAGCAAAGCTTGCGAGCGCAGGGTTTGAATACTTGCCTGAGGCGGGGCAGTTTCGTTAACGCGACCGCCTCTCTGCGAGCGCTAGGTTGTCTTGGCTAGCGCTCAAAACAAACGTGCCTACACTAAGGTAAGCACGATAAGGTCAACAACAGTGACTACTTGGCTTTTTTACGCGCGTTATGACCGGCTTGCGCTTTGGCGAATACCGCCAATTGCTCTTCACCCCAAGCTTGTGCAGCTTGTTCAGACTCAAACCCTGTTTCACTTTTTGAAACGTGAGTTTTACGTGATGTCACTTGGCGAGTGATTGTCGCACTCCACTGTGACTCTTGTTGAGTAACATGCAACGCATATTTTTTATTGGCATTCATAAATTGTTTCCTCAGACCAAGCGACCCTAATGATTGGGCCCTTCGCAAAAAAGTGCGCTATTAGAGCTTAAAAAAGCATCGCTGGCTAGTAGTTTTTTCGCTAAAAACACATTTCGCCAAAAATAAAAAAGCGCAGCGAATTCACGCTACGCTTTTGACTCGATTAATCAGGCTTAGCCGATGTTCTTACGAGCGTTTTGGAACATACGCATCCAAGCGCCGTTTTCACCCCAACCTTCTGGTGCCCATGAGTTGGCAACCGTGCGGAATACACGCTCAGGGTGTGGCATCATAATGGTCACACGACCGTCTTGTGTGGTAAGACCGGTAATCGCATTTGGTGAACCGTTCGGGTTGTTCGGGTATTGCTGTGTTGGGTTACCGTGGTTATCAACGTAACGTACTGCAATCGTACCAGACGCTTCAATCGCTGCTAGGTGGTCTGCATCACGTACTTCAACGCGACCTTCGCCGTGAGAAACCGCGATAGGCATACGTGAGCCTGCCATACCATCAAAGAACACAGAATCCGATTTCTGTACTTCCACTAAGCTAGAGCGTGCTTCAAAACGCTCAGATTCGTTGCGAACAAAACGTGGCCACAAATCAGCGCCAGGGATCAGCTCTTTCAGGTTCGATAGCATCTGACAGCCGTTACATACACCAAGAGAGAAGGTATCGTCACGGTTGAAGAAGCTTTGGAACTGCTCACGTGCTTGTGGGTTGAATAGGATAGACTTCGCCCAACCTTCACCAGCACCTAGTACGTCACCGTAAGAGAAGCCGCCACACGCCACAAGACCTTGGTATTCATCCAACGCTGCCTGACCCGTTAGGATGTCGCTCATGTGGATGTCGGTCGCTTCAAAGCCAGCACGGTCAAATGCCGCTGCCATTTCAACGTGAGAGTTGACGCCCTGCTCACGCAAGATAGCCATTTTCGGCTTCGCACCTTTTGCGATGTAAGGCGCAGCAACATCTTCGTTGACATCAAAGCTTAGATTAACGTTCAGACCTGGATCAGAGTTGTCTTTCTTCGCTTCAAACTCTTGGTCAGCACAGGCAGGGTTATCACGTAGACTTTGCATCTTATGTGTGGTCTCAGCCCAGATAGTACGAAGTTCTGTACGAGAGCGCTCAAGGATAACCGTCTCACCCGCGGTGATAACAAAGCTGTCTGTTGCTTCTACTGAACCAATAACGTGAGAACATGCCTCTAGGCCGTTGGCTGCTAGGACTGCTTTCACTGCGTCTAAGTCATCGTTCTTCACCTGAACAACCGCACCGAGCTCTTCGTTAAATAGCGCGGCAAGCGCATCGTCGCCTAGGTTTGCGATGTCCGCTTTCACGCCACAGTGACCCGCAAAGGCCATCTCTGCCAAGGTCACGAACAGACCGCCATCCCCTTTATCGTGGTAAGCCACCAGCTTGTCATCACGAACTAGCGTTTGCATGGCGTCAAAGAAGCCTTTTAGCTGCTCTGCGTTATCCACGTCCGCAGGCTTATCACCCAGTTGTTTGTAAACCTGTGCGAGTGCTGTCGCGCCTAGACGGTTCTTACCGTTACCAAGGTCAACGAGAACCAGTGACGTCTCGCCTTTGTCAGTATGTAGCTGAGGCGTTACTGTCTTACGAACATCTTCAACACGACCAAATGCGGTGATCACCAATGAAAGTGGTGAGGTCACCTCTTTGCTTTCACCATTATCTTCCCATTTAGTCTTCATCGACATGGAATCTTTACCCACCGGGATAGTAAGACCTAGCGCTGGACATAGCTCTTCCCCGACGGCTTTCACTGCTTCGTAAAGACCGGCATCTTCACCTGGGTGACCTGCTGGAGACATCCAGTTCGCTGACAGTTTAATGCGCTTGATATCACCGATATCTGTCGCTGCAATGTTTGTTAGAGACTCACCTACTGCTAGACGTGCTGATGCACCAAAGTCGAGAAGAGCCACTGGTGTGCGCTCACCCATAGACATCGCTTCACCGTGGTAAGAGTCGTAGCTTGCTGCGGTTACCGCGCAGTTTGCCACTGGAACCTGCCAAGGACCAACCATCTGGTCACGCGCAACAAGACCAGTTACCGAGCGGTCACCGATAGTGATCAGGAAGGTTTTCTCTGCCACTGTTGGTAGGCGTAGAACGCGATCAACCGCTTCGTTAATTTCGATGCCATCGCGTTCAATCGCTGGGCTATCGACTTTAAGTGTTTTCGCATCACGGTGCATCTTCGGCGTTTTACCCAACAAGATGTCCATTGGCATATCGATTGGCGTGTTGTCGAAGTGAGAATCTTCTAGTGTTAGATGACGCTCTTCAGTAGCCACACCGACCACCGCGTAAGGCGCACGTTCACGCTTACAGATGGCATCGAATACTTCCATATTCTCTGGCGCCACTGCCATTACGTAACGCTCTTGAGATTCGTTACACCAGATCTCAAGTGGGCTCATGCTCAGCTCGTCGTTTGGTACGTCGCGTAGCTGGAATAAACCACCACGTTCGCCATCATCACACAGCTCTGGTAGTGCATTTGAGATACCGCCTGCACCCACATCGTGGATAAACGCGATTGGGTTGCTCTCACCAAGCTGCCAACAACGGTCGATCACTTCCTGACAACGACGCTCCATCTCTGGGTTTTCACGCTGTACAGAAGCAAAGTCAAGATCTTCCGCAGACTGACCTGACGCCATTGAAGAGGCCGCACCACCGCCAAGACCAATGTTCATCGCAGGACCACCCAGTACGATGAGTTTTGCACCCACAGGGATCTCTTTCTTCTGAACGTGCTCGTCACGGATATTACCCATACCACCAGCAATCATGATTGGCTTGTGGTAACCACGGATCTCTTCACCCGCATGAGAGGTCACTTTCTCTTCGTAAGTACGGAAGTAACCCAGTAGGTTTGGACGACCAAATTCGTTGTTGAACGCCGCGCCACCTAGAGGGCCTTCTAGCATGATATCAAGGGCGTTAACGATACGACCTGGCTTACCAAAATCGGTTTCCCATGGCTGTTCAAAACCTGGAATACGTAGGTTAGAGGTAGTAAAACCAACCAGACCGGCTTTAGGCTTGCCGCCAATACCCGTTGCACCTTCGTCACGAATCTCACCACCAGAACCGGTAGACGCACCTGGCCAAGGCGAGATAGCGGTTGGGTGGTTGTGCGTCTCAACCTTCATTAGGATGTGCGCGTCTTCGTGGTGGTAGGTGTATTGACGAGTATCAGGTTCTGGGAAGAAACGACCTACTTTTGAACCCGTCATGACTGCTGCGTTATCTTTGTAAGCAGACAAAACATGATCAGGTGTCGTTTCAAATGTGTTCTTGATCATCTTAAACAGCGACTTCTCTTGATCAACACCGTCGATCGTCCAGTCTGCGTTAAAGATTTTATGACGACAGTGCTCTGAGTTTGCTTGAGCAAACATCATCAGTTCGATGTCGTTCGGGTTGCGACCCAGTTTAGTGAAGTTTTCTACTAGGTAGTCAATTTCATCTTCCGCCAGTGCCAAGCCCAAGGAAACGTTTGCCTCTTCAAGCGCAAGACGACCGCCCGCAAGAATATCAACGTGAGCAACAGGCTTAGGTTCAGCAACGCTAAACAGTGCAGAGGCAGCATCAAGCTGAGTAAATACGGATTCCATCATGCGGTCATGGATGAGTGCTTTCACCGCATCCACTTGTGCGTCGTTTAACGCCACCGATGATTCAATGTAGTATGCCGTACCACGCTCTAGACGCTTAACGCTTGAAAGGCCACAGTTATGGGCAATGTCGGTGGATTTAGAAGACCAAGGAGAGATGGTGCCCGGACGAGGAGTCACAAGCAACAAAAGACCTTCAGGTGCGTGCTCTTCGATCGTTGGGCCGTAGGTCAACAACTTTTCTAGCTTTGCTAGTTCAGCGTCAGACAGATCTGCGGTAAGGTCAGCAAAGTGCATAAACTCAGCGTAAATACCTGTCACAGGCAGGTCTTGTTCACGACAAAGTTCTACTAGTTTGTTAACACGAAACTCAGAAAGAGCTGGGGAGCCACGCAAAATTCTCATGTGCTTAGGTCTCTTATGCAATTGATTAAGATGATATTGGAATAAATTCAATACGTTATAAAAAACAGTTCAAACCTATGCCAATCGCACCTCTGCGTTTGCGAGCGCATTATATAGCAATTGGTTTTGTGATGTAACACCAAACGCAACCGTTTGCGTCATTTTTTTTCATCGGCATACCGCCAGCACAATCGCCGCAAAGCCTTTCTTTCCTGTCCCGTCCACAAGCTCACCCTGTACGGAAGAGCATGAGCCATCATGGCCGGTGAACATGATGATTTTTTGAACTCTGCGGCTTCGCCGTCGATAGTTTCTTGCCTTGTGATGACACTTTGATATAAATGCCCTACTGGAAGTATGAGACTCTCTTTAATGAACAAGTATGACTTTAGCCCGCTGAAAGCCTTGTGCGCGCTGCTTTTTTCTGCGCTTTTTTTGACGGGATGCCAAATTGAATCTAAGCCGAAAAGCGAATTAGACCAAATTCGCGAACGTGGAGTGCTTCGCGTTGGCACCCTCAATAACCAGCTCTCCTATTATATTGGTCCTGATGGCCCGGCAGGCCTTGATTACGAAATCGCCCGTGAATTTGCCAACGAGCTTGGTGTGCAATTGGAAATGAAACCGGCCTATCGCATTTCGAGCCTCTACCCAGCGCTGGAAAAGGGTGAGATCGATATTATCGCGGCGGGCCTCAGTCAATCACCTGAGCGCATGAGCCGATTTCGCCCTGCCCCCGCCTATTATTACGTCAGTCAACAACTGGTGTATCGCAAAGGGCAGTGGCGACCACGAAATCTAGAGCAGTTGATTGAGCGACAGGCCGAGCTCATTGAAGAGAACGACGGCAAGCCCGTTTTAAGTATTGTCAGTGACTCTCACTTCAATACGACGTTAGGAGAGATTCAAATCGACTACCCGGAGTTTACCTATAAGGTCGACGCCAATGTCGATGTCAATGACCTGCTCAAGCAAGTCTCTGATGGTGAACTGCTATTTACCGTCGCAGACTCGGTCGAGATCTCGCTATCACAGCGGATTTATCCCGATGTGGCACTGGCGTTTGAGCTGACCGAAGATCAGCCCATCTCCTGGTTCTTACGACGCAGCCAAGACGAAAGCCTCTACGCCTTGCTGATCGAGTTCTTTGGTCATCTACAACAATCCGGGCATCTCGCCTCACTGGAAGAGAAATACATCGGCCATATCGACAGCTTTGATTACGTCGATACCCGCGCCTTTATCCGCGCGTTGGATTCCACGCTACCGACGTGGTCGCCACTGTTTAAGAAATACTCCGATGAATTTGATTGGCGATTGGTCGCAGCACTGGCTTATCAAGAATCACACTGGAACCCTCGCGCTAAATCACCAACTGGGGTTCGTGGCATGATGATGCTGACGCTGCCGACGGCCAAAAGTGTAGGTGTGACCAACCGACTCGATCCCGAGCAATCGGTCAGAGGTGGTGTTGAGTACTTGCGGCGCATGGTGGCGCGCATTCCAGACACCATCGAAAGCCACGAGAAAATTTGGTTTGCGTTGGCGTCGTACAATGTCGGCTATGGTCATGTAATGGACGCCCGCCGCCTGACGAAAAAACAAGGCGGTAATCCCGATGCCTGGTCAGATGTCAAAGACAGACTGCCCCTGCTTCGCCTTAAGAAATACTACAGTACCACTCGCTATGGCTACGCGCGAGGTGATGAAGCACGCAACTATGTGGAGAATATTCGTCGCTACTATCAGAGCATTATTGGTCACGTTGAACAGAAGGAGTCCAGCATTGAGGACTTGACCGTTGACGATCTGGTGGTGATCGAACTGCCAGATGAAGAAGAGCCGGAAGGCGAGGCCGTCATCGAACAAGAAATCGAAAGCGCCTCTTCCGCTGACAGCCATCTCGATCAATAATAAGCCGAGCACAGAGCTTAGCGTCGCGAACTCTCGCGCGCTAAGCCCATTTCTATCCTGTGCCTAATCACTCACGTAACATTCTTAAAACGGTAACATTGGACGGTTATAAGAATCGACACCTAGGACAAAGTATCCTTAGGTGACACATGAGTGTCTGTCGTTAACATTAGCTAGGAGGTTGTTTTATGCGTCGACGTAAACTGCAGTCAAAACGCCTTAACAAGACTGTATCAGCGAATCGCCGAAAGCGAATGATCAGCAACAACAAGAAGAAAGTCATCGCACGTCACCGTGCATTTATGCAACTCATTTGTGCATAAACCCTACAGAGCAAACATCTTACTTAAGATGTTTGCTTAAAAGCTCCCCCACCTACTCCATCGACTCTGACGCATCGTCATGTTTTAACGCTCGCTTGGCCGCTTTTTTCTCTTTTCTACGTCGGCGAAAAAAGGCCTGAAGCTGCTCTCGGCACTCCGACTCCAACAATCCATGCTCGACGTCTGCGTAATGGTACGCTGCTTGATGTTCAAACAAGTTTAATACCGTACCTGCAGCCCCCGCTTTTAAGTCCGGTGCGCCAAACACAATCCGTTTAACGCGGCTGTGAAGCAGGGCTCCTGCACACATAGGGCAAGGCTCTAGCGTGACATATAACGTGGTGTCTAATAAGCGGTAGTTGCCAAGCTGTTGCCCTGCTTGGCGCAACACTTGAATCTCCGCATGTGCGGTTGCATCGTGTTGACCAATCGACTGATTCCATCCTGTCGCGATAACCTTCCCCTCCTTGACCAGCACCGCGCCAACGGGGACTTCACCTTGCTGTTCAGCCAGTTTGGCTTGTTCCATCGCAAGACGCATAAAGTGTTCATCTTGGGGGGTAAATGTGTCGGTAGACAATGGAGAATCCTCGATAGTGATGAAGAGGCTTGATCCTAGTGGTTTGTGGGTGAAATGGGAAGTGGGTTGTGGGTTGTGGGTTGTGGGTTGTGGGTTGTGGGTTGTGGGTTGTGGGTTGTGGGTTGTGGGTTGTGGGTTGTGGAAAAGAATACGCCAGCGGGATCGCTGGCGTAAATATTTAATTTAGGAGACTTGGCTTATAGTGAGACCAAGTCGCCGCGCTTACATCACGTAAGTGTAAGGCGCTTGAATACCAAGAGGAATGCCAACAGCCCAGTACGCTAGCAAGAAGATAGACCAGCCAATCAGCATCGCAATCGAGAATGGCATCATCAACGATGCTAGAGTACCGATACCCGTCGACTTCACGTAGCGTTGACAGTACACCACCACCAATGGGAAGAAGACCATCAACGGTGAAATGATGTTAGACACTGAGTCACCAACACGGTACGCCGCTTGAGACAGCTCAGGAGAGATGCCTACAGCCATCAACATTGGCACAAGAATTGGACCAATCAATGCCCATTTCGCCGACGCAGAGCCAATCAACAAGTTCACAGCGGCTGTCAGTAGAATCATACCAATAATGGTCGCTTCACCCGGCAGGTTCATCGCTTTCAGGCCTTCTGCACCGTACAACGCCAACATAGTACCGATGTTCGATTGTGCGAAAGCAGAAAGGAATTGAGCACAGAAGAACGACATCACAATGTACGCGCCCATGGTCGCCATGGTGTCGGACATCGCTTTAATAACGTCGTTACTGGTCTTAAACGTACCGGCAACCTTACCGTAAACGTAACCAGGGATGATAAACAAAATAAAGATCAGTGGCACGATAGACTTCATCAGCGGCGCTGAGAACGCAGTAATTTCACCCTCTGGTGAGCGCAGTGCAGAAGACTCCGGAATAATCGCTGCAATCAGCAGTGCAATACCCGCCATCATCGACCAACCGGCATAACGAAACGCTTTCGATTCCAGCTCTGTAAATGAACCGAGATCCGGGGCTTTCTCCGCATCGTCATCAATCGGTGTTTTTGCTAGGCGAGGCTCGATGATTTTCTCTGTCACGTACCAACCAATCGCAACAATGATCACTGATGAAAGCCCAGTGAAGAAGATGTTGGCCAGTGGGTTGACGACGTATTGAGGATCAAGCACCTGTGCGGCAGTTTGAGTGAAACCCGCTAACAGAGGGTCAATACCAGAAGGGATAAAGTTAGCAGAGAAACCACCTGACACACCCGCAAAAGCAGCAGCGATACCCGCAAGTGGGTGACGGCCAGCGGCATGGAAAATAATACCACCGAGAGGAATAACCAAAACATAACCCGCGTCTGCCGCCGTATGCGACACGATGGCAACCAGAATCAGCATTGGCGTCAGAAGTTTTGCTGGCGTGAAGTTCAGCATCTTCTTAAGACCTGTGGTGATGAAACCAGAAGAGTCAGCCACACCCACACCCAACATCGCCACAAGCACGATACCTAAAGGTGCGAATCCGGTGAAAGTCGTCACCATATTCGCGAGGAAACTGGCTAATGCCTCCCCCGTCAACAGGTTGTTGATCGCCAATGCCTCACCTGTACGAGGATTGATCAGATCAAATGACACATTAGACAACAGCGCTGATGCTGCCCAAGTGATCACCAATGCCCAAAAGAATAAGATCGCCGGATCAGGAATTTTGTTGCCTGCGCGCTCGATAAAGTTTAAAAAGCGATCCATCCCACTCGGCTTAGCAGGTGGCGCTGAATTGATTGCTTGGTTACTCATGGTAACTCCATAGTTTGATGTTGTTGCCCTAGACCTTGTTATATTTTTTGACGGTCTATTATCAGCCAAGCATTCTATAAAACCCGCTTACAAAAAGCACAAGATTCTAAGGTTTTTTCCATAATTGGAGACATGTTTTGCAAAAACGTCAAAGACGTGCAACACAAACACCACAAAAAACCCACCAAATACCTCACAACTCGTTCACCAATTAGAAATTTATTTGGATTACCTATCAATTAACACCACCTATCCATGAGGGCTATTTAGTCATTAGTAAACTCACTGTAGCTTGACATCATAGTGGTCACGGATAGGGTTTGAGCGGCATCCAACCTATCTCGCCATTCGGTTGTCACTGTGATGGTTTTCAATGCGTTGGATAAGGTTGCAGTCGGCTCACTGGTTTGCCAACGCACGGTAAATGGAGCGTATGTGATCGCGTCACTGCCACTGGTTATGCTCGTAAAATCGGCGGGAGGTATGCTAGACAACGCCGCTGATGCGCCGCGACTGCGAAACCACTCCAACTGACTTTCTGCGATATTCAGTGCTTGAATACTCTTGACGGCAAAATCAGAGCGCTGCTCAACGTATGCTTGCAGCTTGATCAGTGACAACGAGGCGACACCAATCAAAATAAACGCAATCATTACTTCCACCAAACTAAAACCACGCTGGCTATTTTGCATACCAACCTCCATTGTTCCACATTAGGGTTTTCGGCCGTTGGTAGAGACTATTGGCTGACGAGTAGTCGAGGTCGTACGAGCCATTGAGCACCACTTCACCATTGGGTGAATCGAAATGCATCCCCCCTTTTGGGTGAAACGCGCCATTGTCGAAGTAGACGGTGTGGGTGGAGAGCAGGCTTTCTATGGCGCTAAAAAAGCTCACTTCAGACCAGTAGCTCGCCAAATTCTCATCGGTAAAGGCGGGACTGGTACGATCCACCATATGAAAAAACGAGCCGGAGTAACTGGCTGAACCCGTTGACGCAAATATGCCATTGGCGACGACCAGTGAACGCGGCCCTGTGACAGTGAGCGGCGCACTGAGGACGCAGTGGCCTTCTACCCACACTTTGTCATAACTGGCAAAAGCATCCGCCAGTTGTTGATGGCAAGTCTGACCGTCCGAGACTTCGGGATTCGTGATGACGTAGTAATCCGCTTTAATATTTGAGATGTTTGACGTCGTTTTGGTGACACCAAAATAGTTATAAAACGGGTCAAGATCGTCGTCTTTGAGATAATCCTGCGCAAAGAGGTCTGGGTCATCGGTGGTATTACCCCCTTCAGTGGTCGAGGTTTTGTAGCTACTGGCACAGTCACCGGAGAACCCAGGATAAGGGCCATTTGGCATAGGGTCTTCGGTGCTCAATGAAGCACCTGTGGGTGACTCAAACGTCACACGGTGTTTATAGCGAATCGCAACGCACTCATATTCGCCTTCTCCATTCGGCTTTTTAGGCGCATCGGCTGCGATCGCCGCACTGCCACGGATACGCAGATCTGCGGTGGTTTGAATCGCGCCAAGCCCCGTCATGCTGCCCCAATAAAACGACTTTTTAAGTTCGTGAGTTGGGCCTTGTGACTCAATCACATAATCGGACGCGGTTAAAGCGCGCAGGTACAAGTCATCGAGCGCTAACGTCTCTTTACAAATTGAATCGAGCAACCCATGCCCCGGCGCCGTCAAATCGGGCACGAGGTTGGGGCTTCCTTTTAAATAGGCATAGACGCACTCCATTCCACCTTCTGCTCGCCAATGAGCTTGTCTAGCTTTGACTTCATTGTGTGAGCGCTTGATCTGGTAAAAGACATGTCGATAAGAAGCCAACACCATCACCAGTGCGATCACCAACAAAATCGATGTGACGAATAGAGTCACCACCCCACGCTGTTTGTACCTACTCATTGCCAATTCCTCTGCAAAGTCACCGAAGAAGTGTCGAACGTCACGCTCGTGTCACCCACCAACTGCGCGCGCAATATGACATTGACCTGTTGGCTGCGTGTCGAGCCTCCTTGAATCGTCTCTGTGTTGACGGTTAACGCGGTGAGGGAAATCTGTTTTGGATCAAAAACGTTGTAACAGTTTCCATGCAGTCCAGAGTCAGTTGCGTCACTGACAGAAAGTGGCACTGGCGTGTGTTTCTCACAGATTTTGAGCGAGTGGCCGAGCGTCCCGGATGAACTTGGCTCACGCTTGTAGACCACGTTGCGAAACGCACTCGCGCCAGACGAGGCAACGCGGTACACATACCCCACCAACTCCGGTGAAGACTGGGTATGAATGACACCCGAAGCGCCTGACAACTGGTGATAGGTATCCGTGAGACCGTCATAGCCTGCGCGCTGCATGTCCTCTTTCATTTGTGCCATCGCAGTCGATAGGTTTTGGGCTAACAGCAACGCTTTGCCTCGCTCGGTTGCCACCGCTTGGCTGCGAATAAACACGCTGCCCACCAGCATGATGGCAATCAATCCAAGGGCCGATGCGATCAGCAACTCGACCAATGACGCACCGCGCTGAAAATTGCCCCTCGGTTTAGCATTGCGCATAGCCATAATGACCGCCTCCTACTGCGCATATCATCACTCGGCTTGCACCATAAGCACTTTTCAGTTTCAAGTTCTGATTGGTGGTATTGACAATATAAAACTCCAAATTGCCATCTTTCACTTTGCCACGCACACCATCGAATTTTATTTGATCAGAGGTATAGTTAGAAAGGATCACCACATCTCGAAAGCTTGCGCCATCAAGGTAAAGAATGGGCGCTCCTCCCGAGGTGTCGGAGTCTGTGAGTATCAGTCGCCACTGACCGGGCAAGCTTGGAGTGACAGAGGATTCAATGTGAGCCCACAGATCTTGGTTGCGCCACACTGCTTCCGACTTCGCTTGAACAAGAAAGTGCTCTAGCTCACCCGCGACGCGCTTCATTTGATTGCTTGCACTCATGGTTTGAAAACTCGGCGCGGCCACCGTAAGCACAATTCCGAGCACCACTATCGTGCAGAGCAGCTCAAGCAAGGTAAAGCCGCGAGTCATTTCCCATTTCATTATGTAAACCATCGCATATGCCATTTTTATCTTGCGCACATGCTATCAGCCCATAAAAATAGTTTATAAATCAAAGAGGAAGCATTAGAAATGATTCGAAAAAATCGCTGCAACAACCGAAAAAATCACTTACATGGCATGACATTGCTCGAATTACTCATCGCAGTTGCGATCGTGACGATATTGGCCATGATTGCCTATCCCGCGATGCAGAGCTATGGCTTAAAAGCGCATCGCACTACAGCATTAGCCGATTTGAGCCGCATCCAACTCGCGCTTGAGAAAGGTTACGATGGCAGCTACCTCACCTTGGCATCATCGATTATGTCAGGGTCGAGCTGTACGGTGTGCGAGTCCGACACAGCACGTTACTCACTCAGCATTGTCGCGAGCGCCGCCTCCTATACGATTACGGCAACGCCCAGTGGCGCACAAGCGAGCGATGCATGTGGCGGTGCAACTTACACCGCGCTGACACTCAATCAGTTGGGTCTGCGCTCACCCGCTAGCTGCTGGAAATAAGGGCAATGTTTGCAACTCAAAGGCATAAAGAGCACAGAATGGCGTTGCGTGCTTGAACTCTTTGGCTTTCGCCCATATGTTGCCTATAGACATCGCCACTACGAACATCATCTACCAGCAAGGAATGATCACATGCAATCACCCTATATCGTTGAATTAAATGAGCATAACTTTCGACAAGTATTGGAAGGCTCAATGCAAACGCCGGTGTTAATTCACTTTTGGGCATCGATGAGCCAAGAGAGTGCGCAAATCATTCCGCAACTTCAGTCGCTAACCCAGGAGTACAACGGCGCCTTTACCTTAGCGCTCCTCAATTGCGAACAAGAGCAAATGATCGCCTCGCAATTTGGCGTGCAAGCGCTCCCGACCATTGCCCTGTTTATGAATGGTCAAGCCGTCGACGGCTTAGGTGGCCCGCAGGGTATTGAAGCGATTCAAGCCATGCTGAGCAAGCATTTGCCAAGCCAAGAAGAGTTGGCGCTCAGTGAAGCGCTGACTCTGATTGAACAAAAGCAGTACACTCAAGCACTGCCGATTCTTCAAAGTCTTGGTGAAGAGTGGCAACAAAAAGGTGAGGTGAAACTCGCCATCGCAGACTGCTTACTCGAGACCCAAGCGTTTGATGAGGCAAAAGCCATGCTGAGCCATATTCCGCTTGAGTATCAGGATAACTACTACAAAGGCTTAGTCGCAAAATTTGAGTTGTATGAGCAATCCGCCAACAGCCCAGAGATTCAATCTCTCGAAGCCGACTTAGCGAATGACCCAGGCAACGCCAAATTGGCATCCGAATTGGCACTTTGCTACCACCAAGTTAAGCGCGATGAAGAAGCCCTTGCGCTACTTTGGACATTTCTTAAGAAAGACCTCAACACCGAAGGCGGTGATCTGAAAAAGATCTTTATGGATATCCTGTCGGCATTAGGCCAAGGAAACGCGATCGCCAGTCAGTACCGCCGCCAATTGTATTCGGTGTTGTATTGATTTTTGATTTTTGATTTTTGATTTTTATAAAAAGCATCGAAAAATCGCACCTATAAGGTGCGATTTTATTTTGAGTTGCGATTTAGAGGCCAACTAAATGAGACAGTATCTGTTTTCTTTCTTCACTGTTAGATTTGTTATACCAATACCCTAACATCTGAACAGGTTGACTCGCCGACTCAGGCATCACTATTGTATTGTCTTTTCTGCCTCTCAAGGCAATATCAGTAAACTGTTCGATTTCTTCTTGATTTGCTTGTTCTAGCCAATATTTGAACATATTCGGCTCGGTGTTTTCATTAGCGTGAGCATCAACTTTGATATTGGCAGCACTGCTGACTTCTGTAACGGCTAAGGTTGACGTCAATAAATCCGGGTAATACTCAGCATTAAACTTTGCTAGTTCTTTTTCATAGTCTCTTTTGATTCCACCAAGATTCGGTAACTCGGCGACCTCATGCGCTAATTGGTTGCCCTTCTTATCAGAGATAATAAAACTAGGACTTTTATCAAAGCGTTGCGCTTGTTCAACTCTCACAACTTTTGAGCCAGGTTCGATAAATAGGACAGCATTTTCTGAACTAAACGTTAGCACAAACGTTTTAGAGTTGAATTTCTCCTTTTCTCCCAGTTTCTCAACCAATTTCGACATTCTAAGAACGACTTGGTTCTTACCATCAGGAAGCGAGAACGACGACTTTGAAAAAAAAGAATAAGGAATTTCTTCGCCTGCAACCATGACAGGGTTGATATCCGAGTGAAAATCCACAGTGACCTCAGCCCTAGGAGCAAATGAAGCAACCATAGACCCAACAACCAACAACGCTTTCATTACTTTCATTTTTATCTCCTTAGTAAAAAGAGCATTCTAGACAGAATGCTCTTCAAACGATGGTTAAAGACTGTACTCAAAACAACTTGAGATTAGAAGTAGTATTCCATACCTAACAGGATTCGGTGCGCCCAGTCACCACCATCGAATTCATAGTTGCGTGAGTCGATGTACCAGTATGAACTAGGTAGCAAGTAACCAAATCTCGCAGTAATTGCTTGGTCAGCAGTATCTGTGGTGCCATCTGCATCATCTGTTGCCGCGTAGCCAGCTTTTAAAACGTACTTACTATCAATAACATATTGAGCTGTCGCTGAGTATGCATTCTGACCTACACTTCCCACTTCCATAGCTTTATATGCACCAGTTAGTGTCAAGTCACCCAAAAATAGCGAGCCACCAACAATTGCGTAATTGCGACTTTCAACGGTCTCTCTTTGATTTTCTCCACCGTTATCACGCCATGCCACCCACTCAGGGTTCAGGATAACGTTGTCATTACCGTCAACAGTAAACTTCTCCGGCTCACCAACACCTTGTTCGTAAGAACCTTGATGGTAGTAACCTGCGTGAACACTAAACTTCTCTGTTGAGTAAGAGGTACCGATGCTTGAAACCATTTGGTCGGTATCTTTGGTCATTCCACTTAACGTAGCTTGGAAGTTAAACCCACCAAAATTTGCGGAATCAAAGCGAAGAACGCTGTCCGCGCGATCTTGATAACCACCATCAATGTCATTGTTCCAGTCGAAGACGTTACCTAAACCAGGGTTTGAGTGTGGCCAGTCAACGTAGTTGTATGCTGCCACGAGCTGACGACCATACTTGAATTGACCAACACCTTCAAAATCAAGACCAAGATAAGTATCACGAGCACCTAAGCCTCCAGTGTTCGTACCGTTATTAGCATTCCCACCTTCGATCTGCCAGATAAAGTTTGGCGCAATGTCATCAAACTCAACAACACCACGGAAACCAATACGAGATTCGATTTCTGTACCAATGCTCGTCGTATCACCAGCATCGATTAAAGTAATGTTACCCGCAGCTTGACCGTAAAACTGAACGGCATCACCCGCAAGTTGAATCGCTGCATTTGCAGATCCTGACATCGCTACAGCAGCAACTGCAGCACCTACGAGTGAACGTTTAAACATTTTGTCCATGGAAAAACTCCTAAAAATGGATATAGCTGTCTTTTGTTTTCTCACCTTAAGTTGGCCGCCGAAGGGAGAAATCATTTCCTATGTTGAAAACCCTCTGCAAACCTTTCGCATCCGATTTTCTATTCCTGCATACACACTGTGTATCCATGAACTCAGGCTAACTTCGCGACTAAAAATATCCAAATGGAACTTAATTTTTTTCTAAAAAAATATGAGCAATAGCAAAGTTCCATTAATAGACAAGATCCACCTCTCATTTTTTGTTTTTTCAGTCGAAATTAATAAAACCAAATAAAATCAACAAGTTAAATAAAAAACAACATCAATAGGCGTGAGATCACTCGCAAATTATCTTCATTGTAAGATTCGAACATAAGACTATGAACAAGATCACTGACTAATTATTGCGATTATTGAAGTCGGCGGAAGGTAGATAATACGAGACAAACAAAAAGCCCTTAGCGAAATCACTAAGGGCTTCAATAAAGAGGTGCTTGGCTGTGCGAGGTTATTTCATCAAATCAAGTAAGTCTTGTTCTGTTTTGATCTCGATACCTAAATCTTGTGCTTTGGCGAGCTTAGATCCTGCGTTTTCACCAGCAAACAGAATATCGGTATTTTTAGACACACTGCCGGTCACTTTCGCGCCTAACGTTTGCAGTGCCGCTTTTGCATCACTGCGTGTCAACTGAGAAAGTGACCCAGTTAGCACAACGGTTTTACCGGCCAGAGGCGCGGGCGCATCCTCGTCACGTTCAGCGATATCCGGCCAATGTATCCCTTGCGCTAACAAATCCTCGACCACTTGCTGATTTTTCTCCTCAGAGAAGAACGCCAAGATGTGACTCGCGACAATATGGCCAATATCTGGGACTTCTATCAGCTGTTCCAAGGTGGCTTCGCTGATCGCGGGTAGCGTTTTAAAATGCATCGCTAGGTTCGCAGCCGTCGCTTCCCCCACTTCTCTAATCCCCAGTGAATAGAGGAATCTTGGTAATGTGGTGGATTTCGATTTTTGCAGTGCGTCGACCACGTTTTGCGCTGATTTAGGCCCCATGCGATCCAGCACTGTCAGTACACCAGCAGAGAGCTTGAACAGATCAGCAGGCGTTGTCACCATCTCTTTGTCAACCAACTGCTCAATCACCTTGACGCCAAGTCCATCGACGTCCAAAGCCTTACGTGAGACAAAATGCTTCAAGGCTTCTTTGCGCTGCGCCTGGCATACCAATCCGCCACTACAGCGCGTTACCGCTTCGCCTTCCACGCGCTCAACATGGGAGTGACACACAGGGCAAGCACTCGGAAACTCGATCACTTTTGCATCAAGAGGGCGGCTAGCTTCGACCACAGAGACGATTTGTGGAATCACATCCCCAGCGCGGCGAACCACCACCTGATCACCAATCATGACACCAAGACGCGCGATCTCATCGGCATTGTGCAGAGTAGCGTTGCTCACCGTCACGCCACCAACAAATACAGGTTCAAGCTTTGCGACGGGTGTTATCGCGCCCGTTCGCCCGACTTGGAACTCAACGTCATTGAGCACCGTGATCTCTTCTTGCGCCGGGAACTTGTAGGCGATCGCCCAACGCGGCGCACGTGCGACAAAACCGAGTTTCTGCTGAAGCGCCACATCATCGACCTTGATCACCACACCGTCGATTTCATACAGCAAGGTTTGGCGGCGAGTGAGAATGTCATGATAGTAAGCTTTCACCTCTTCCATGCTCTCTACCAAACGCACCTCAGGGCACATGGGTAGGCCCCACTCCTTGAGTTGAATAAAGCGCTGGTAGTGACTTGAAGACAGGGTCGCACCTTGCACCACACCGACACTGTAGGCATAGAAACTAAGAGGGCGGGTCGCGGTGATTTTAGAGTCCAACTGGCGTAAACTGCCTGCCGCCGCGTTACGCGGATTGACAAACACTTTCTCCCCTTTGGCTTTCGCCTGCTCATTGAACTGCTCAAAACCAGCGGTAGGCATGAACACCTCACCACGAACTTCAATACGCGCAGGCCAACCTTCACCACGCAGTTTAAGTGGAATCGCTTTGATGGTGCGAACGTTGTCGGTGATGTTTTCCCCCGTCGCACCGTCGCCCCGCGTCGCTGCTTGGGTTAGCACGCCATTTTCATACAACAAACTGACTGCTAAGCCATCCAATTTTGGTTCACAGCAAAACGCAGCCACGCTCTGGCCCGCCAGTCTATCTGTCATGCGTTTGTAGAAACTATCTAACTCGCTGTCATCAAACGCATTGTCGAGCGACAACATTGGGATCTCGTGAGTCACAGGCTCAAACTGAGATAAGGCCATGCCCCCTACCCGAGCGCTCGGCGAATCGGGTGTTCGCAAATGAGGGTGCTGTTGCTCTAGCTCTATAAGCTCACGCATCATACGATCGTATTCTGCATCGGGGATTTCCGGGCTATCTTCTACGTAGTACTTAATGCCATGATGATGAAGCGCACTACGAAGGGCCTCAATTTTCTGTTCGATTTCTTGGGACATCAGTCTCTCTGCTCTATATCTTGGCCACTTGCAGGGCCTTTGCCTTTGATCTTAATCCAATATGAATCAGTGACTCTAAAGCAAATAAGGTAAAACGAAAAAGGCTCCGCATCAGGAGCCTTTATGGTAGCACGCTTTGTTTTGCTGACTAGGGTTGCTGTGCGAGCTTAAACGCCTTGATTTGAGCGCGATACGCATCAAGTCGGTTCGGCGTCATGAGATTACGCGCATCATCCAGCACGTTGGCACCTAAATCATCGGCAATTTGCTGCGCGGTTTTCAGCATCAACTTGAAGTTTTGTTCACCATCACCGTAGCACGGCAATGTCATAAAGAATGAGATCCCTTTAGTGGTGAATGTTGCAGGATCATCATGCTTGAGTGTGCCAGGGTGCATCATGTTGGCAACGCTAAACAGCACTTTGCCGGTACCAGAGAGATCCGCATGACGATGGAAAATGTCCATTTCACCGTAAATCAGCCCATTTTGCTGCATGCTATCAAACAGCTTGGTACCCACAAATGGCGTCTCTCCAGCGCAATGCACATTGATGACAATCACCTGCATCTCATCTTCGTCATCACTATCATCAATCTCGGTCGGCGCGGATTCTGTGGTGGAGACAGAGCTCACATCACGGGGCTCTTGAGGGTTTGCAGACATAGAGGGAATGTCTAGTTCTTCCGATGACGCTTGACGGGGAGTATCTTGCAGCGGAGTGGTTTGAGACTCCTCTACCAAATCGTCTTTCCACTCACTAAAGGTTGGCTCATCTCGAGTGGAATCGCTTGAAAACGTTGAGTCACTGATGGATGCGTCGAGAAGCGGGTCACTTAGCAGAGGATCATCCATTGTCTCACCGGAGTCTGAAGCAAATTTATTGCTGGTGTTGCGACTGGTCTTAGTCACACGCACAATCTCAAAATCATCTTCGGGAGCAAAAGAGCGCTCGGGTACGGATTCGTCTTGCTCTGGCGTCGACAGTTTTCCAATTGGCTTGTTGCCAAATTTTGTTTTGCCTTCTTTTTTGCTTGTCCATAATCCGTGGAACAGCAGCGCGGCAATGGCCAAAGCGCCCACAATGATCAGTACAAATCGCAATTCCTGCATCTTTCACTCTCAATCATTCAGCTGCTAAATCAGCCAAACTGGTTTCAAATAATCTGATTTGAGTTACTCTACCAAAACTCTCATAGGTTTTAGAACAACTTAATGTTAGAAGTTCCCATAATGATGTGATTTTGAACACGCTTTTCCTTGTTAACACACCATAAAACCCTGTTAGGCACATTTTCATGAACAACACTCAACAGTCAAAAACCGGATTTGGTTATTTTTTCCACGGTTTGCAACTCACTCTGCAACCCGGCATTCGTCAGTTTGTCCTTTTACCTCTCCTCGCCAACATTATTTTGGTCGGAAGCGCGCTCTTTTATCTCTTCTCTCATCTGGATAGTTGGATTGCAGAGTGGATTGGTCAGCTACCCGATTTCCTCTCTTGGTTGAGTTATCTTCTGTGGCCGTTACTGGTGCTCACGATTTTGGCGACCTTCTCCTACTTCTTTAGCACCTTAGCGAACTTTATCGCAGCGCCGTTCAATGGCCTGCTCGCGGAAAAGGTGGAAGAGCACCTAACGGGGCAAAAGATCAGTGACGATGGCATGCTCAGCGTTATCAAGGATGTGCCGCGTGTATTGGCACGAGAATGGCGCAAACTGCTCTACGTTCTGCCCAAAGCCATTGGATTGTTTATTTTGCTGCTCATTCCAGCCTTAGGCCAGACGCTCGGCCCCATTCTGTGGTTTGTGTTTACCGCTTGGATGCTGGCGATTCAGTACTGCGATTATCCGTTCGATAATCACAAGGTGCCGTTTAATGACATGCGACACAATTTGAAACAAAAACAAAGCAAAGCCTATACCTTTGGTGCGCTGGTCTCCGTGTTCACCACCATTCCTATTTTGAACCTGATCGTTATGCCTGTCGCGGTGTGCGGTGCGACATCGATGTGGGTGACCGAGTTCAAAGCAAGAAACTGAGTTTATCAAGTTCATATCATATAACTTTTTAATCCTTTTCTAGTTTTTTACCCTGACCTAATCTCTATCGGGTCAAACTTAAATAGAACATGATTGGTGGCGTGACAAACACGCTGCCAATATTTCGATGAAGGACTACATCATGAGCAAAATCTACGAAGATAATTCACTGACTATTGGTAATACCCCTCTTGTTCGCCTTAACAAAGTGAGCAACGGCAAAGTCTTGGCTAAAATCGAAGCGCGTAACCCAAGCTTCAGTGTTAAGTGTCGTATCGGCGCGAACATGATTTGGGAAGCTGAGAAAGCAGGCAAGCTAAAGCCGGGCGTTGAACTTGTTGAACCAACCAGTGGTAATACCGGTGTTGCTCTTGCCTTCGTCGCGGCGGCGCGTGGTTACAAATTAACCCTAACGATGCCTGAGTCGATGAGCCTAGAGCGTCGTAAACTGCTGAAAGCCCTAGGTGCGAACCTAGAGCTAACTGAAGCAGCGAAAGGCATGAAAGGTGCAATCAACAAAGCTGAAGAGATTGTGGCGAGCAACCCTGACAAGTACCTGCTTCTTCAGCAGTTCAACAACCCAGCGAACCCACAGATTCACGAAAAAACCACTGGTCCAGAAATCTGGGACGCGACAGACGGTGAAATCGATGTCTTCGTTGCAGGCGTAGGTACCGGCGGTACCATCACAGGTACAAGCCGCTACATCAAAGGCGAAAAAGGTAAAAACATTGTTTCCGTAGCGGTAGAGCCAGCGGAATCGCCTGTGATTGCACAAGCGCTCGCGGGTGAAGAAATCAAACCAGCACCACACAAAATCCAAGGCATTGGCGCTGGCTTTATTCCAGGCAACCTCGATTTAGCGTTGATTGACCGCGTGGAAGCCGTGACTTCTGAAGAAGCAATTGAGATGGCTCGTCGTCTTATGGAAGAGGAAGGTATCCTTGCGGGTATCTCGTCAGGCGCGGCAGTGGTTGCAGCAAACCGCCTTGCTCAACTTCCTGAATTTGAAGGCAAAACCATCGTTACTGTATTGCCAAGCTCGGGTGAGCGTTACCTAAGCTCAGCGCTATTTGCAGGCATCTTCACCGAGAAAGAGAACCAACAGTAATATGTGGTGAAATCAATTTTTCGTCTAAAAAAGCCCCGTTCAGGGGCTTTTTTGTTGATCCTGGCTCCACCTTTGGTAATATCGGGATGTTTTATTTCTAGCATCAAAATAAAACATTAAAACGATTTTATAGTTGCGGCGAAAAACAGCAAAGACTGACCACGCGGCACCTAGTATACAATTAGTATCAGTTCTGACACGAAAACAACGTCTGTCGCCTAGCGCAACCGTTTAATCCGAGTTAAGCTGTTTCTAATTAATAAACTATCTAAAAATAAATCAATTGGGGTATACAACATGTACGAGAAGCAAGTAGAAATCACAGCAGAAAACGGTCTTCACACTCGTCCAGCTGCACAGTTCGTGAAAGAAGCAAAAGCATTTGACGCGGACATCACTGTGACTTCTAACGGTAAAAGTGCAAGCGCTAAGAGCCTATTTAAGCTACAAACTCTAGGCCTAGTGAAAGGTACTGTAGTCACTATCTCTGCTGAAGGCCCACAGGCTCAGAAAGCAGTTGACCACCTAGTTGCTCTAATGGACCAACTACACTAATCGGTCTGCTATTGATTAAAGCCATTTTGCCAACGCAAAATGGCTTTATACCAATTTGATCCGGTCGATGAACAGGCCACCTCGTTTGCGCCGAACTATCCCATCATATTGGAAATAGCACCAAGATTAAGCTACACATAAACGTTAGCGCACCCATTTCTCCCGTTTAAAAGTTGACCAATTTAAGGTAAGGCTATGATTTCAGGCATCCTAGCATCTCCAGGTATTGCTATCGGTAAAGCACTACTCCTTCAAGAAGATGAAATTGTCCTAAACACTCACACTATTTCTGACGATCAAGTCGACGCTGAAGTAAAACGTTTCTTTGAAGCACGTGACAAATCAGCGGCTCAGCTTGAAACCATCAAGCAGAAAGCACTAGAAACCTTCGGTGAAGAAAAAGAAGCGATCTTTGAAGGTCACATCATGCTTCTTGAAGACGAAGAGCTAGAAGAAGAAATCCTAGCGCTGATCAAAAATGACAAGATGCATGCAGACAATGCCATTCACACTGTGATTGAAGAGCAAGCTGCAGCACTTGAATCTTTAGACGACGAATACCTCAAAGAGCGTGCGACAGATATCCGTGATATCGGTACACGTTTTGTGAAAAACGCGCTGGGCATCAATATTGTCTCTCTTAGCGATATTGACCAAGAAGTCATCCTAGTTGCGTACGATCTGACTCCATCAGAAACAGCACAGATCAACCTTAACTACGTACTGGGTTTTGCTTGTGATATCGGTGGTCGTACTTCTCACACTTCAATCATGGCACGTTCACTTGAATTGCCAGCGATCGTGGGCACCAACGACATTACCAAGAAAGTGAAGAACGGCGACATGCTGATTCTTGACGCAATGAACAACAAGATTGTCGTCAACCCATCTGACGCTGAGCTAGAAGAAGCGAAAGCCGTTAAAACCGCATTCCTTGCTGAAAAAGAAGAGCTAGCAAAACTGAAAGATCTTCACGCTGAAACTCTAGATGGTCACCGCGTCGAAGTGTGCGGCAACATCGGTACAGTGAAAGACTGTGATGGCGTACTGCGCAATGGCGGTGAAGGCGTTGGTCTGTACCGAACTGAGTTCTTGTTCATGGACCGCGATGCGCTACCAACAGAAGAAGAGCAGTACCAAGCGTACAAAGAAGTGGCAGAAGCGATGAACGGCGAAGCCGTTATCATCCGTACTATGGATATCGGTGGCGACAAAGACCTACCGTACATGGATCTCCCACAAGAGATGAACCCATTCTTGGGTTGGCGCGCTGTACGTATCAGCCTAGACCGTCGTGAAATCCTACGCGACCAGCTGCGTGGCATCCTACGTGCATCTGCACACGGTAAGCTGCGCATCATGTTCCCAATGATCATCTCTGTAGAAGAGATTCGTGAACTGAAAGCGGCGATTGAAGAATACAAAGCAGAGCTTCGTGCAGAAGGTCTGGCATTTGATGAAGAGATCGAAATCGGTGTCATGGTGGAAACACCAGCAGCGGCAGCGATTGCACCACACCTTGCAAAAGAAGTGGCCTTCTTCTCAATCGGTACCAACGATCTTACCCAGTACACACTCGCGGTAGACCGTGGTAACGAAATGATTTCTCACCTATACAACCCACTGTCACCAGCGGTTCTTACGGTCATCAAGCAAGTCATTGATGCATCGCACGCGGAAGGCAAATGGACAGGTATGTGTGGTGAGCTAGCGGGCGATGAGCGCGCAACGCTACTATTATTAGGTATGGGGCTGGATGAGTTCTCAATGAGCGGCATCTCTATTCCTAAAGTGAAGAAAGTGATTCGTAACTCAAACTACGCGGAAGTGAAAGCAATGGCGGAAGAGGCACTGTCTCTACCAACAGCGGCTGAAATTGAAGCGGTAGTTGATAAGTTCATCGCTGAAAAATCACTATAACCGGCTAATACCAATCTCCGATCTGGGGGGAGCCTTGTTGCCTAATCAGGCGTTTGTAATGAACGAATCTGTTTAGGTAAGAAGGAGATAGACGACTAAAAATAGTCGTCTATCTCGTGAGATTGGTATACTATAATTCGACAGAATTAAATTAAACGTTAGGAGCATGACACAATGGGTCTGTTTGACAAACTTAAGAAGCTAGTATCAGATGACAGCGCTGACGCTGGTGCAATCGAGATCATCGCGCCACTTTCTGGTGAAATCGTAAATATCGAAGACGTGCCTGATGTGGTTTTCGCTGAGAAAATCGTTGGCGACGGTATTGCAATCAAACCAGCAGGCGACAAAATGGTTGCTCCTGTAAACGGTACTATCGGTAAGATCTTCGAAACAAACCACGCGTTTTCTATCGAGTCTGACGATGGTGTTGAGCTTTTTGTTCACTTCGGTATCGATACCGTTGAACTGAAAGGCGAAGGCTTCAAGCGTATCGCTGAAGAAGGTCAAACAGTGAAAGCTGGTGACACTATCATTGAGTTCGATCTAGCACTTCTAGAAGAAAAAGCAAAATCAACGCTAACACCTGTTGTTATTTCTAACATGGATGAAATCAAAGAGTTGAACAAACTGTCTGGTTCTGTCACTGTTGGTGAAACACCTGTTCTACGTGTGACTAAGTAATTAGCGTCACGAGAATAACAAAACGCAGCTTTACGCTGCGTTTTTTGTTTTCTGCGCTAGAGTGAAGCGTCCATACCCAACGCATAACGCAATACTTGATGTTTGATGGGACCAGAGTGTTCTGCCACTTTCAGCGCCGCATTTCTTATCCACTTAAGCGGTACCTTGTCATTGCTAAACCCTTTATAAAACAGATCCATCCCGGTTTGCATCAGCAAATTATCAGGTCGACGACGACGTTCATATTGCGCTAAGTGCGACAAAAGAATCTCTTCATGATCGCGCGTCACGTTCAGCAAAGCCTCCACATCTTTAAAGCCGAGATTCACCCCCTGCCCTGCCAGTGGATTGATGGTGTGCGCGGCATCCCCAACCAGGACGCAGTGGGGCGTATAGTAGCGCTGTGCATGGCGGCGAGTTAACGGGAATGAGCCAGACTGGATCACCTCAATACCGCCAAGCTCAGCAGGAAAATGAGTCTTTATTTCGCTGGCAAGTTGAAGCGGCGTCATCGCCTTTAACTGACGAATACGCTTTGGTGTGTCGTACCAGACCAGAGAGGCTTGATGACCACATAGAGGTAAAAATGAGCGCGGTCCCGACGGCGTAAATTGCTGCCAAGTGATGTCTTGTTGAGGGAGATCGGTTTTGACATTAATCAGCATGCAATGCTGCCTGTAGTCCCAAGCAGTGATGCCAATGCCTGCACTCTGTCTGACGCGAGAATGAGCACCATCGGCCCCGACAATCAGCCCGGCTTCGATAACCTCACCGTCTGATAGCGTCACTTGATTCACTGGGCCATATTCGATGTGCTCGACCGTCACGGGGCAGCGCAACGCCAGATTCGGCCATGCAGAGAACTGCGACCAGAGCCCCAATTGAATGATGCGGTTCTCAACGATGTAGCCCAATTGATCACAAGCGACATCGTCACTGTGAAAGCGGGTCCGGCATTCGGGATGCTCCCACGTTTCTAGACGTTTGTAAGGACAGGCGCGCATCGACTGAATGGCTTGCCATGCCCCTAGCGATTCAAGCAGGGCAACCGAATGATTCGATATCGCGGAGACGCGGACATCCATCGCTTGTTGCGGTGCGTACGGTGTCGGTGCCTTCCCTTCGATCACCACGACACGTCGACCTTGCTCCGCAAACCCGAGCGCGACAGCTGCGCCTACCATTCCTCCGCCAATCACGGCCACATCATACTTGTTCATAGTTTGTACTTCATCGTATTGATTCAAAGGCTATTTTCGATTGTACGGTTTGAGTGCCAATTTGTAACTAAAAACCTTGATGGGGATACGGGCAAACCCTTGTAACCACTAGGCTAGAATTGCTTCTGGTCACTCGCCATTGAAAGCAGTACAATACGCCGCTTAACGCCGCACAAGCGGTGAAAAATCGGCCAATTGAGTCACTCAATACCTTGGCCAACTGGAACCAATGGGCGATTTGCTCCCTTAATTTAAACTAACGATCGAGCGAACAACATGAGTAAGAAACTGCTAATAAAAACCTGGGGCTGTCAGATGAACGAGTACGATTCATCAAAAATGGCCGATCTCCTGAATGCCGCAAACGGCTATGAACTCACAGAAGAACCAGACGAAGCAGACGTGTTGCTACTGAACACCTGTTCTATCCGTGAGAAGGCGCAAGAAAAGGTCTTCCACCAGCTCGGCCGTTGGAAAACGTTGAAAGATAAAAAGCCAGATGTGGTGATTGGCGTTGGTGGCTGTGTTGCCACTCAAGAAGGCGACCACATCCGTGAGCGTGCTCCTTACGTTGACGTCATTTTTGGCCCGCAAACTCTGCATCGCTTGCCAGAAATGATCAAGCAGTCGCAATCCGATGATGCGCCAGTGATGGACATCTCCTTCCCAGAAATTGAGAAATTTGACCGTCTGCCTGAGCCTCGCGCTGAAGGGGCAACGGCGTTCGTCTCTATCATGGAAGGTTGCTCGAAATACTGTACCTACTGCGTGGTGCCATACACCCGTGGTGAAGAAGTCAGCCGTCCTATGGATGACGTGCTGTTTGAAATCGCCCAGTTAGCGGAGCAAGGCGTACGTGAAGTCAACTTGCTTGGCCAAAACGTAAACGCCTATCGTGGCCCTACTCATGATGGTGAGATTTGCAGCTTCGCTGAATTGCTCCGTCTGGTCGCGTCGATCGATGGCATTGATCGCATCCGCTTTACAACCAGCCACCCGCTCGAGTTCACCGATGACATTATCGCGGTTTATGAAGACACGCCAGAGCTTGTTAGCTTCTTGCACCTACCCGTGCAAAGCGGCAGCGATCGTATCTTGACGATGATGAAGCGCCCGCACACTGCTATCGAGTACAAATCGATCATTCGCAAGCTACGTAAAGCGCGTCCTGACATTCAAATCAGTTCAGATTTCATTGTCGGCTTCCCAGGTGAAACAGACAAAGACTTCCAAGACACCATGAAGCTGATTAAAGATGTCGACTTCGACATGAGCTTTAGCTTTATCTTCTCACCACGTCCTGGTACACCAGCGGCGGACTACCCGTGTGATATCTCCGAGCAAGAGAAGAAAGAGCGCCTCTACGAATTGCAGCAAGTGATCAACAGTCAAGCGATGCGCTATTCGCGTTTGATGCTTGGCACTGAGCAACGTGTGCTAGTTGAAGGGCCATCGAAAAAGAATCTAATGGAGCTTCGCGCTCGTACAGAGAACAACCGAGTGGTGAACTTCGAAGGCAACGCCGAACTGATCGGTCAGTTTGTTGATGTTAAGATCACTGACGTGTTTGCCAACTCGCTACGTGGTGAAATCATCCGCACAGAGAAAGAGATGGATCTGCGCAGCGTCATTTCACCGACACAGATGATGGCAAAAACCAAACGCGAAGATGAGCTAGGTGTAGCAACCTTTACGCCTTAGTCTTGAAAATGCCTAACTAAGTAGCCATCTTAGTAATAGGAACTGTCGCCATTGGAAGCCCGGTCTCAATCGGGCTTTCTTAAATGGCCAATTATGTGAGGCAACTTTGAGCAATAAAATCGTTACGCTAGAAATCGATCTAGAACCTTCAGATAACCGCCGACTCGCCAGTCTATGCGGTCCATTCGATGACAACATCAAACACCTTGAGCGACGTTTAGGGGTAGAGATCAGCTACCGAGGCAACTTTTTTACCATCGTAGGTAAGCCTCATACTGCCGCGGCAGCGCTTGAAATCGTCAAAACACTCTACGTCAACACGGCGCCAGTACGTGGCACCATTCCTGATATTGAGCCTGACGAAATCCATCTTGCGATCAAAGAAACGGGCGTCCTTGAGCAAAATCTTGAGTCGAATATTGAGCATGGCAAAGAAGTCTTCATCAAAACGAAGAAGGGCGTAATCAAACCACGTACGCCAAACCAAGCCCAGTATCTCGTCAACATGGTGACGCACGACATCAGCTTTGGTATTGGCCCTGCCGGTACGGGTAAAACCTACCTTGCGGTCGCCGCTGCAGTCGACGCATTAGAGCGCCAAGAAATTCGCCGTATTCTACTCACGCGTCCTGCGGTCGAAGCCGGTGAAAAGCTCGGTTTCCTGCCGGGTGATTTGAGCCAAAAAGTCGACCCTTATCTGCGCCCACTTTACGATGCGCTGTTTGAGATGCTCGGTTTTGAGAAGGTCGAGAAACTGATTGAACGTAATGTCATTGAAGTGGCGCCGCTTGCGTACATGCGCGGCCGAACCTTGAATGATGCGTTTATCATTCTCGACGAAAGCCAGAACACCACAGTCGAACAGATGAAAATGTTTTTGACTCGTATCGGCTTTAACTCACGGGCTGTGATCACCGGTGATGTCACGCAAATCGACTTACCACGCGGCGCGAAGTCTGGCCTGCGTCATGCGATTGAAGTGCTCAGTGACGTTGAGGAGATCAGCTTTAACTTCTTCCAGTCTGATGACGTGGTTCGCCACCCTGTCGTCGCTCGTATCGTCAACGCCTATGAAAAATGGGAAGCGCAAGATCAAAAAGAGCGCAAAGAGTATGAAAAGCGTCGCCGTGAAGAGCGCGAAGCGAAACTGCTCGAAACTCAGGTCGCGTCTGCGCCACAGGCGCACATTACCCCTTCGACTGAGAGTAAAGAGTCATGAGTATCGAACTCGATCTGCAACTCGCGGTCGAACAAGAAACGGGTCTACCGACATTCGAGCAGTTTAGCCAATGGCTAAACGCCGCGGTCACCCTTTTTCAACCGGATGCGGAAGTGACGATTCGCATCGTAGATAGTGAAGAGAGCCAACAGCTCAATCACGAATATCGCGGCAAAAACAAGCCAACCAATGTGTTGTCTTTTCCTTTCGAAGCACCACCGGGTATCGAGATGGATTTGCTGGGCGACCTGATTATCTGTCGCCAAGTGGTTGAACAAGAAGCCAATGAACAAGGTAAACCCTTGATGGCACATTGGGCGCATATGGTTGTACATGGTAGCTTGCATCTGCTAGGTTATGATCATATTGAGGATGACGAAGCCGAAGAAATGGAGTCACTGGAAATTGAAATTCTAGACAAAATGGGCATCGCCAATCCTTATGAAATGGAAGATTGAGTGTCGGCTTTCGGCACTCAGCATCGTCACTCGACGCTCAATCACCTCCATGAGCGCGAGTGCCATGTGAGCTACCACACTTTGGTAGCGTGACTAAAATGAGAAACAATGAACGACGACAATTCTCCCTCTGCCTTAGAAGGTAAGAAAGAAAAATCTGAAGGTCCGAGTAGAAAGTCCTTCTTCGGACGCCTGGGCCAAATCTTCCAGGGCGACCCAAAAGATCGCCAAGAGTTAGTGGAAGTATTCCGCGACTCGGAAGTAAACGACGTAATTGACCATGACACCCGCGACATGCTCGAAGGTGTCATGGAGATTTCCGAGATGCGAGTGCGTGATATCATGCTGCCTCGCTCTCAGATGGTCACTATTGACCGCAATGACGATTTGGATGCGCTAGTGATGCTGATTACCGATGCGCAGCACTCTCGCTACCCTGTCATTAGTGAAGACAAAGACCACGTTGAAGGCATCCTACTAGCGAAGGACTTATTAAAATACTTAGGCTCTGACAGCTCGCCATTTAACATTGAGGAAGTGATCCGCCCTGCGGTGGTTGTTCCTGAAAGTAAACGCGTTGACCGACTCCTTAAAGAGTTTCGTGAAGAGCGTTACCACATGGCGATTGTCGTCGACGAATTCGGTGGTGTGTCTGGATTGGTGACGATCGAAGACATCTTGGAAGAGATCGTCGGTGAAATCGAAGATGAATTCGACGATGAGGAAGAGATCGATATCCGCAAGTTAAGCAAACACACCTTTGCGGTGAAGGCGCTGACAACGATCGAAACCTTTAACACCACATTCGGCACTTCTTTCAGCGATGAGGAAGTCGATACTGTAGGAGGCTTAGTCATGACGGCGTTCGGTCACTTGCCTTCACGAGGGGAAGTGCTGGAAATCGACAACTACAGCTTTAAAGTCACCGCCGCGGACAACCGCCGCGTACTGCAACTTCAAGTGACTATCCCAGAAGAAGACGCTCAACCTGAGCCTACTCAAGAGTAGTATTAGAGATCACATCCATGATGAATCCCCTCATTCATCGCCTAAAACGGCCGTTCGCGGCCGTTTTTGTTGGCGCCGCAACCACGTTTGCTTTTGCACCTTATCAACTGTGGCCCTTAGCGATTATCAGCCCTGCACTGCTGCTGCTTCTCATCCACCAGCAGTCGAGTAAACGCAGTTTTGCGATTGGTTATGCTTGGGGACTTGGTCAATTTGCCACCGGCATCAGCTGGGTGCATGTCAGTATTGATACCTTCGGCGGCATGCCCAAAATCGCCAGTCTGTTTTTAATGGCGCTGTTGGTCGGCTATCTCGCTCTCTATTCGGCACTCGCCTGTTACCTGATAAATAAGTGGTTTCCTGCACTCTCAAGGCGCCGCTATTTCTTTGCCTTTCCGGCTCTTTGGCTGATTATGGATTGGTTACGAGGCTGGGTAATGACTGGCTTTCCATGGTTGTGGCTCGGCTACAGTCAAATCGATAGCCCGCTTGCCCAGTTCGCCCCGCTAGGTGGCGTTGAGCTGATTACCCTTTTGTGTGTGTTAAGCGCGAGTGCCCTAGCCTTTGCGTGGCTTCGCCGCCAATGGTCAATCCTGTGGGTTCCCCTTGTCATTCTCGCAACAGGCTTCGGTCTGCGCAGTGCACAGTGGGTAACGCCAAATCCAGATAGCAGCACTCGTTTTGCGTTGATTCAGGGCAACATTGACCAAGCAATCAAATGGGTTCCGAGTCAACGTTGGCCGACCATGATGAAGTACACCGATTTGACCCGTGAAAACTGGAATGCCGATATCATCATCTGGCCAGAAGCGGCGATTCCTGCGTTTGAATTTGAAATCGCCTCTTTTCTCTCCAACTTAGACTCAGCGGCGAAGATGAACGACAGCGCCGTGATCACCGGCGTTGTCAATATGGGTGAGCAGCGTCAGTTCTTCAATAGCATCTTGACCTTAGGTAAGTCTGGGCGTGATGAGTACCGTTATGATCTCAGCGATCGCTACCACAAGCATCATCTTCTACCCTTTGGTGAGTTCGTGCCTTTTGAGGAGATACTACGCCCACTGGCTCCTTTTTTTAATCTGCCGATGTCTTCTTTCAGTGGCGGCGCGTTTATCCAACCCAACGTGTACGCCAACGGTCGCCATTTCGCGCCCGCGCTCTGTTATGAGATCATCTTTAACGACCAAGTAAGGCAAAACGTGAACGATGAGACCGACTTCATTTTGACTCTCTCCAATGACGCCTGGTTTGGTCACTCGATTGGCCCGCTGCAACACATGGAAATCGCACGAATGCGTGCGTTAGAACTGGGTAAGCCTGTGATTCGTTCGACCAATAATGGCGTCACGGCGGTAACAGACTATCAAGGAAAGATCACCGCGCAAATCCCGCAGTTTGAAACCGCAGTGCTCACTACACAAGTGGGTTCCACCACAGGGCAAACGCCGTATCATCAATGGGGTACGTGGCCATTGTATTGCTGGGCGGCATTGAGTCTGTTGGGGGCATTTCTGTCTTCAAGACGGGGCGAACGCCCCATCACTCAGTAAAACAACCACGCGGTTAAGGTTGTAGCGCTTGCCGCGTAAAGCCTTTGCAACCGCATTTAGTACAAGCAATGATAGTAGTGGGGTGGTTGTATTCGGTTTTGTGGCCACAATCGTCACAGACCAACACCCCAAGCCCTATCACCTCACCGGCCTGATAAAGTCCTTGGTGCTCCAAGTCTGTAAATAGCTCCACCCACTCCACTTTGGTTCGATCGGTTATCTCAAGCAAGCCTTGCCAAATCGAGTCTGCAATCATCAGATAGAAAGGGCTGCTTTTCGAGCGGTCATAGTTGTCGGCAAACTCCTTCAAGTCTGATTTGACATAGGCGGAAACCAGCGCCAATTCGTCTTTAGTTAAATCGTTCGCCGCCTCGACCACCTTACCTGATGTCTCTAGCACATGGTTGACTTCTTCCGGGCTATGTTTGAGGGCTTCGAGAACATCCTCAAACATCTCCTCATAACCGGCTTTCTGTTTTGCCATGGTGACCTCCTTAGGAATAATCCAGAATTTCCGCTATTGTTGTGCACCTCTCCTTTAGGTATTCTATGACGATCTATTTATGTCTGTTCGAACTGAACTCACAATTTCCAAGATAACCGGATATCATCGATGCAAGAGCAATACAACCCGCAAGATATTGAACAGAAAGTTCAAAAGCACTGGGATGACAACAAGACCTTTGTTGTAAGTGAAGACCCAAATAAAGAAAAATTCTACTGTCTGTCTATGTTCCCTTACCCAAGTGGTCGTCTACACATGGGTCACGTGCGTAACTACACCATCGGTGATGTGGTCTCTCGTTTCCAACGTCTGCAAGGCAAAAACGTCATGCAGCCTATCGGTTGGGATGCATTTGGTCTTCCGGCTGAAAACGCGGCGGTGAAAAACAACACGGCACCAGCGCCTTGGACTTACGAAAACATCGAATACATGAAGAACCAGCTTAAGCTTCTTGGCTTCGGTTATGACTGGAACCGTGAGTTCGCGACATGTACGCCAGAGTACTACCGTTGGGAACAAGAGTTCTTCACTAAGCTTTATCAAAAAGGCCTCGTTTACAAGAAGACCTCTTCTGTTAACTGGTGTCCAAACGACCAAACCGTTCTTGCCAACGAGCAGGTTGAAGATGGCTGCTGCTGGCGTTGTGACACGCCTGTAGAGCAAAAAGAAATTCCACAGTGGTTCATCAAGATCACTGAATACGCTCAAGAGCTACTAGACGATCTCGACAATCTAGACGGCTGGCCTGAAATGGTGAAAACCATGCAGCGCAACTGGATCGGTCGCTCTGAAGGTGTTGAACTCAAATTTAAAGTCAAGGGTCAACAAGACCTAGAAGTCTACACAACACGCCCTGACACACTCATGGGTGTGACGTACGTGGGCATCGCGGCAGGTCACCCTCTTGCTGCTCTGGCGGCTCAAACCAACCCAGAGCTTGCTGCGTTTATCGATGAGTGTAAGAACAACAAAGTCGCGGAAGCGGAACTGGCGACCATGGAGAAGAAAGGTATGGCGACGGGCCTTACTGCTATTCATCCATTGAACGGTCGTGAAGTGCCAATCTTTGTGGCGAACTTCGTCCTGATGGATTACGGTACAGGTGCAGTTATGGCGGTACCGGCGCACGACCAACGTGACTACGAGTTTGCGACCAAATACGGTCTCGATATCGTACCGGTTATCAAACCCGTTGATGGCAGTGAGCTCGACATCTCTGAAGCGGCCTACACAGAAAAAGGCGTACTGTTCGATTCTGGTGAATTCGACGGTCTAGAATTCCAAGCGGCATTCGACGCAATCGCAGCGAAACTAGAAGCTGAAGGCAAAGGGACTAAAACTGTTAACTTCCGTCTGCGTGACTGGGGTGTATCTCGTCAGCGTTACTGGGGCGCACCAATCCCAATGGTCACCACGGAAGATGGCGAAGTTCACCCTGTCCCTGCTGACCAACTGCCAGTCATTCTTCCAGAAGACGTGGTCATGGACGGCGTAACAAGCCCAATCAAAGCCGACAAAGAGTGGGCGAAGACCACATTCAATGGCGAACCTGCGCTGCGTGAGACAGACACCTTCGATACCTTTATGGAATCATCTTGGTACTACGCGCGTTACTGTTCACCACAAGCGGACGACATCCTTGATCCTGAAAAAGCCAACTACTGGCTACCAGTTGATCAATACGTTGGTGGTATCGAGCACGCGTGTATGCACCTTCTCTACTCTCGCTTCTTCCACAAACTCCTGCGTGATGCTGGTTACGTCACCTCTGACGAGCCGTTCAAGCAACTGCTATGTCAAGGCATGGTACTGGCAGACGCCTTCTACTTTGAGAACGAAAAAGGTGGTAAAGAGTGGGTAGCGCCGACCGATGTGGCTGTCGAACGTGACGGTAAAGGTCGCATTATTTCAGCCAAAGACAACGCGGGCCGTGATGTGACGCACTCAGGCATGATTAAGATGTCTAAATCGAAAAATAACGGCATTGACCCACAAGAGATGGTCGACAAGTACGGCGCTGACACTGTACGTCTATTTATGATGTTTGCCTCGCCAGCCGATATGACATTGGAATGGCAAGAGTCTGGTGTAGAAGGCGCGAACCGCTTCCTGAAACGCGTGTGGAAACTGGTCAATGAGCACACATCAAAAGGCGCAGCTGAAGCAGTGGATGCGTCTTCCTTGTCGGGTGACCAAAAAGCATTGCGTCGTGATGTCCACAAAACCATTGCTAAAGTGACCGATGATGTTGCACGTCGTCAAACTTTCAATACCGCTATTGCGGCGATCATGGAGCTGATGAACAAGCTATCAAAAGCGCCACAAGACTCAGCGCAAGATCGTGCGATTTTGGATGAAGCACTGAAAGCCGTGGTCGTAATGCTTTACCCTATCACTCCGCACATCTGTTTTGAAATGGGCAATGCGCTCAACATCACAGACATCGACAACACGGCTTGGCCACAACATGACGAGAAAGCACTGGTTGAAGACGAGAAACTGATCGTCGTTCAGGTCAACGGTAAACTACGTGCCAAACTCACTGTGGCGGCCAATGCCAGCAAAGAAGAAGTGGAAGCACTCGGTTTAGGTGATGAGAACGTCACCAAGTTCACAGAAGGCTTGACGATTCGTAAAGTGATTTACGTCCCGGGCAAACTTCTCAACATCGTGGCGAACTAATCCCATTAGTTCGAGTCTTAAGCAGGGCCTAGTGCCCTGCTTAACTTCGATGAGCGTTTTATTTTTGACAGAGCGCTCACCGAAGTTATCCAACCACTGTGGTCTATAACACTTTCGTTCATACTATTAGTATTCTCAACCAAAGAGCCGTTCACTCATGCGTCTATTTTCAATCTCATCCGTTAAGCTAACCAGCGCACTGTTGGTTGCCTCGCTTCTTGCTGGTTGTGGTTTCCACTTACGTGGTGATTACTCGGTCCCAGAGGAGCTCGATAAGATGTCATTGACCAGTTACGACAAATACAGCACCTTTACCCGCATGATGAAAGCGCAGCTACGCATGAGTGAAATCGAGATCGTGCCACCGGCGGAAAACATCGCCAATTTGCACCTGATCAGTGAAGGCGTTGGCGAGCGCACCCTCTCGCTTTACCAAAACACGCGTGCGGCGGAGAAAGAGCTCACCTTCCGTGCCTCCTATCGCGTTACCGTGCCCGATCTTGGCACCAAAACCTTCTCTACGAGCGTCACCCGTAGCTACCTGGATAACCCGCTGTCAGCGCTAGCGAAATCGGTTGAACGCGACATGATCGAAGATGAGATGCGCAAACTCGCAGCCACCCAAATCATTCGCCAAATGGCACGCCTTAAAGCCGATATCGAAGCCAACGAAATCGAGCTAGAGAACGAAGAACAAGTACAACTCAAAGCGCAAGAAGAGCAATATCGCGTCAAGACCTTTTACAGCGATGATGCGCCCGCTCCGGTCACTGAGTAATCCCGAGTTCGTTATCGCGCATGAGAATTTTTGCAGATAGGTTAGCTCAGCACCTAAACCACCAACTTGATCCGCTGTTTTTGATATTCGGCAGCGAGCCGCTGCTGATTCAAGAGTCTCGCCAAGCCATACACGCCAAAGCCCGTGAAGCGGGTTTTGAAGAGCGTCACCGCTATACGGTCGACAGCCGCTTTGACTGGGCGCCCGTCTATGATGCGTGCCAAGCGATGAGCCTATTCAGCGCCCGGCAAGTGATCGAGCTGGAACTTCCAGAGTCGGGTGTCAATGCCGCAATGGCCAAAGAACTACTGGCCATTGCCGAGCTTCTTCACAGCGATCTGTTGTTGATCATCATCGGCACCAAACTGACCAAAGCCCAAGAAAACGCCAAGTGGTTTAAGACGCTCAACCAACAGGGATGCTGGGTCAGCTGCGTCACGCCTGATTTAGCCAGATTGCCCCAATTTGTCCAAACTCGCTGCCGCGCCCTAGGCTTGCAGCCGGATGCCGAAGCGACCAAGATGCTTGCTCAGTGGCACGAGGGAAACCTCTTCGCTCTGACGCAAAGCCTAGAGAAACTTGCTCTGCTCTACCCCGATGGCAAGCTGACCTTAGTACGACTTGAAGAGTCGCTGAGCCGTCACAATCACTTCACTGCATTTCATTGGATTGATGCCCTGCTGGCAGGCAAGGCCAATCGCGCCGATCGTATTTTGCGCCAGCTTGAAGCGGAAGACGTCGAGGCTGTGATCCTTGTCCGCACGGTTCAAAAAGAGCTTGAGCAACTACTGGCGATGAAATCTCTGATGCAAACCCTGCCATTGGCGCAAGTGCTGGAACGCTACAAAGTTTGGTCCTCCAAACGTCCGCTCTATTCTAGCGCTTTGCAAAGGTTGGATACTGCGCGCCTTATGCGCCTCCTGCAACTGCTGGCCCAGATTGAACTGACTGCCAAAACGCAATATGAGCAGAGCCCTTGGCCACAAATACATCAACTGAGTCTGGAAATTTGCTTGCCACAAGTGCACATTTGAAATGCGTGGTATACTTCGGCCCCAACAGAATAGGCCGTGCAGAACCCTGTCATCGCCGCTAGCCATACGCTCATCCAAACAAGAGAGGAACAACACTTGCAACTAGAACAGCTTAACGAGTTTCTTGTCGACAAAGCCGACGACATGAAAGCGCAAAACATCACTGTGCTCGACGTACAAGGAAAATCTAGCATTACCGATTTTATGATTGTCTGCACAGGCACGTCGAAGCGTCATGTCTCGTCCATCGCTGATCACGTTGCAAAAGAGTCCAAACTGGCCGGCCTAGTGCCACTCGGTATTGATGGCCAAGATCTAGGTGAATGGGTGGTGCTGGATATGGGTTCAACCATTGTTCACGTCATGCAAGAAGAGCAGCGCGAGCTTTACCAACTGGAAAAACTCTGGAGCTGATCGATGAAACTTCAACTCATCGCAGTCGGCACCAAAATGCCCAAATGGGTAGAAGAGGGATTTCAAGAGTACCGCCGCCGTTTCCCTCACGATATGCCTTTAGAGTTGGTGGAAATTCCAGCAGTAAAACGAGGTAAAAACGCCGACATTGCAAGGATTTTGCAAAAAGAGGGCGAAGCCATGCTCGCCGCCGTGCCAAAAGGCAGCCGAATTGTTACTCTCGATATTCCTGGTAAAAAATGGGACACACCCCAACTTGCAGAACAACTGGAGAGTTGGAAGTTAGATGGTCGTGACGTATCGATTTTGATCGGTGGCCCAGAAGGCTTAGCCCCTGCGTGCAAAGCCGCCGCGGATCAAAGCTGGTCACTGTCCGCGTTAACCTTGCCTCACCCTCTGGTACGCATTGTGATGGCAGAAAGCCTGTACCGAGCGTGGAGCATTACCGCCAACCACCCATATCATCGAGAATAACCAATAGATGTTGCGAAAGCGTAGCCAAATTAGGGATTATCAGGAAGAAGCGCGGCTATTCAAAGGCCGTGCTATTGTCGCTTTCTTAGGCATTGTTGTCATGATGGGGCTACTGGTTGGTAACCTCTACAACATCCAAATCAATCAATACCAAGATTACAAAACTCGATCTAACGACAACCGCATCAAAGTGGTGCCGATCGCCCCCAATCGTGGTTTGATCTATGACAGAAACGGCAAGCTGCTGGCAGAAAACCGCCCAGTATTTAGCCTCGAGATCACCCCAGAGCAAATCGACGATATGGAAGATACCCTGAGTCGATTACAAAGCATCGTCACCATCACAGACGATCAGATTGAACGCTTTGAGCGCGAGCGTCGTCAAACTCGCCGCTTCAAATCAGTGCCGATTCTTACTCAGCTCACTCAAGAACAAGTGGCTAAGTTTTCCGTGCATCAGCACAAGTTTCCTGGTGTCGCCGTGAACGCGGCGCTCAAACGTCACTACCCTTATGGAGAAGTGCTCACTCACGTGATTGGCTACGTCTCTCGAATCAACGATCGTGATATGCAGCGTTTGATACGTGAAGAGAAAGACGCCAATTACCAAGCCACTCGTGACATCGGTAAACTCGGCATCGAGCGCTACTATGAGGACGTACTGCATGGTATTGCCGGCTACCAAGAGGTGGAAGTCAACAGCCGTGGGCGCGTAATTCGTACTTTGAAATACGTGCCACCTGAGCCCGGCAAAGACATCGTGCTCAACCTTGATATCGACTTGCAGCTCTACATCCACGAGTTACTCGCTGACCGACGTGGCAGTGCCGTGGTGCTTGATCCACACGACAATGGCGTGCTCGCTATGGTCTCAAGCCCAAGTTACGATCCTAATGCCTTCGTGCATGGTATTTCAGGCAAAAATTACAACGCGCTATTGACCGATAAGAATCGTCCGTTGGTCAACCGCGCGACGCTGGGTATCTACCCGCCAGCATCTACCATCAAACCATTTATGGCTGTCGCGGCGCTGCAAGAGGGTGTCGTCACCCCCTACACCACCCGCAACGATCCTGGCTACTGGAAGATACCCAATTCGAAGACGAAACCTTTTCGTGACTGGTTGCGTTGGGGACATGGCCGCGTGAACATCGTGCAATCGATAGAAGAATCCGTCGATACGTTCTTCTACCAAATCGCTTACGACATGGGTATAGATCGCATCTCTCAATGGATGATGATGTTCGGCTTTGGCGACTATACCGGCATCGATATTCACGAAGAGAGCAAAGCGAACATGCCAACCAGGGAATGGAAAATGGCACGGCATCGCGTGCCTTGGTATCAAGGGGATACGATTCCTGTTGGTATCGGTCAAGGCTACTGGACCGCAACGCCTATGCAAATTGCCAAGGCGACGTCTGTGCTGGTTAACCGTGGAAAAGTCATCGCCCCGCACCTATTGCGTGCCACCATTGACAATGGTGAGGAGTTTGCAAAACGTCAACTGGCCGACATCGACACCTACCCACCCATCACCGGCGTGAAGGACAAATTTTGGGAGATGTCGATTGAAGGGATGCGTTTGGTAAACCACGGTAAGAAAGGCACCGCGCGACGCGCCTTTACCAACACAGAGTACGTCAGTGGGGGTAAATCCGGTACCGCGCAGGTGTTTGGGCTTGCAGAAGATCAAGAGTACAACGCAGAAGAGCTGGCCGAGCACCTGCGAGATCATGCCTTATTCACTGGCTTTGCGCCACTGGAGGATCCTGAAGTGATTGTTACCATAGTGCTAGAGAATGCCGGCGGCGGCTCATCACAAGGGGGACCTGTGGTCCGTAGCGTGTTTGATCATGTTCTCGTTGAGAAAAAACAGGAGGCGGCACAATAATGGATTTCAATCCAGCCACCGGTCAAAACCGGGCGCTCTTTGAGCGCTTTCACCTCGATCTGCCTTTGCTACTTGGTCTACTCGTCTTAATGGGTTTTGGCTTAGTGGTAATGTACAGCGCCAGTGGTCAAAACCTGGCAATGATGGACCGCCAAGCGATGCGCATGGCGCTGTCACTGGGTGTGATGTTGCTGCTCGCTCAAGTGCCGCCCAGAACCTATGAAGCCTTAGCGCCTGTCATGTTTATCGGTGGCGTCATCCTTTTGTTTGGCGTACTGTTTTTTGGCGAGGCCTCTAAAGGCGCGCAGCGCTGGCTCAACTTGGGCTTTGTGCGTTTTCAGCCCTCAGAGTTACTGAAATTGGCGGTGCCGCTGATGGTGGCCCGCTATATCGGTAAACGCGCCCTGCCACCGAGTTTTCAAACCTTGGTTGCATCACTGGTGATGGTGTTCGTGCCAACGATTTTGATCGCTAAACAGCCCGACCTTGGCACCTCGATTCTCATCGCAGCATCGGGGATTTTCGTGATTTTCCTTGCCGGGATCAGTTGGCGCATTATTTTCGCCGCGCTGTGCGCCGTTGGTGGTTTTTTACCGATCTTGTGGTTTTTCCTCATGCGCGAGTATCAGAAAGTTCGCGTGCGCACCCTATTCAATCCAGAATCCGATCCACTTGGCGCTGGCTATCACATAATCCAAAGTAAAATAGCCATCGGCTCAGGCGGAATTAACGGTAAAGGGTGGTTACAAGGTACTCAATCTCAGCTAGAGTTCTTACCCGAGCGCCACACCGACTTTATTTTTGCGGTGATCGCCGAAGAGTGGGGATTGATCGGCATCTTAGTACTGCTCAGTCTCTATCTGTTTATTATTGGTCGAGGTCTGTTTTTAGCGAGTAAAGCCCAAACCGCCTTTGGTCGTATGATGGCAGGCAGTATCGTTTTAAGCTTCTTCGTCTATGTATTTGTCAATATTGGTATGGTGAGTGGCATTTTGCCCGTGGTTGGCGTGCCGTTACCGTTAATCAGCTATGGTGGCACCTCGATGGTGACGCTCATGGCGGGTTTTGGCATATTGATGTCGATCCATACCCATAGAAAAGCATTTTCAAAGGCAACCTAATCATGGCCATTACGCACCCTATTTTCGTCATGTTGGCATCGCTCCTGGTGCTTGCAGGCTGTTCATCCTCCAAACGCTACAGCATCGAGGATGACGTCGCGCCATCGAAACCAATTTCTGTCGACCATATTGAGGATGCACACCCGCAATATGAGCCCTACAGCTTAGGCGGCAATAAAAGTTATACCCTGCGCGGCCAAAGTTATTCGATCATCAAAGAGCCCGAAGGCTTTAAGCAAAAGGGACAAGCCTCTTGGTACGGCAAAAAGTTTCATGGTCATCTCACCTCCAATGGTGAGGTGTACGATATGTACTCAATGACGGCGGCCCATAAAACCTTGCCTCTGCCGAGCTACGTCAAAGTGACCAATTTAGACAATGGCAAAACCACCATCGTCCGCGTCAATGACCGTGGACCGTTTCATCAGGGACGAATTATCGACCTCAGTTACGCGGCGGCGGTCAAACTAGACGTGGTGAAAACGGGTGTGGCCAATGTGGAGATCGAAGTGATCACCTCAGAAAAGCCGGACTCAGAGCTGAAGAAAAAAAGTCAGCCCAGTTATGTTGTCCAGGTCGCCTCTTCACAACATGAAGATCGCGTGCGAACTTTAGCGCAAGATCTGAGTCAAAAACTGTCGGTGAAAAGCCACGTCACCTCGGGCGATAAAATTCACCGTGTCTTTTTAGGTCCTTTTAAAGACTACTTGCTCACAGAGCAAACATTAGAACAAGTGAAAGAGCTGGGTTACTCCAGCGCCTTTATTCGCAACCAGTAGTCCTCAACCCAGTGTGTGGTCGTCCTTGCACTGGTTTGAGTGATTGTTTCTGTTAACATATGGACAGTGAAAAATAATTCTGACTTTGATATGAAAAAAACAACGCTAACTCAATCTGTTTTTGTCTCTTCCGTTGCACTTTGTGCAACCCTCGCGAATTCAGCGATTGCCTCGCCGATTGTTGTGCCTGACGCGCCGCAAATTGCCGCTAAGGGCTACGTGTTGATGGATTACCATTCAGGCAAAATCCTTGCTGAGAAAGAGATGAATACCAAGCTTTCACCGGCAAGCCTGACCAAGATGATGACCAGCTATGTGATTGGTCAAGAACTTGAACGTGGCAACATCAACCTCAATGATGACGTCACCATCAGCGAAAACGCCTGGGCGAAGAACTTCCCTGAGTCATCAAAAATGTTCATCGAAGTCGGCACCACAGTCAAAGTGGAAGACCTGAACCGTGGCATCATTATTCAATCGGGCAACGACGCCTGTGTCGCGATGGCCGAGCACATTGCAGGTTCTGAGGATGCATTTGTAGACTTGATGAACGCTTGGGCAAACTCACTGGGCATGGACAACACGCATTTCGCTAACGTTCACGGCCTCGATAACCCAAATCTCTACTCCACACCGTATGACATGGCGCTATTGGGCCAAGCCCTAATCCGTGATGTTCCGGAAGAGTACCGCATCTACTCAGAGAAGAGCTACACCTACAACGGCATTACTCAGTACAACCGAAACGGCTTGCTGTGGGATAAAAGTATGAGCGTGGACGGCATTAAAACCGGCCATACCAGCAACGCAGGCTACAGCCTCGTGAGCTCTGCGACCGAAGGAAAAATGCGACTTGTCGCTGTAGTGATGGGCACACAAAGTGCCAATGCGCGCAA
Source organism: Vibrio sp. R10-SG3-ISO3 (assembly GCF_059834225.1). Lineage (NCBI taxonomy): Bacteria > Pseudomonadati > Pseudomonadota > Gammaproteobacteria > Vibrionales > Vibrionaceae > Vibrio > Vibrio sp. R10-SG3-ISO3. Next base: position 99,719 of record NZ_JCBDHE010000040.1, read on the forward strand.
ATCGGAGAGCAAAAAGCTATTGAGCTACGGTTTCCGCTTCTTTGAAACCGTCGCGCCGCACCAGGCTGGGGAAACCTTTGTCGAAGAGAAGATTTGGATGGGCGACAAAGACACCGTGAAGCTCGGTCTCGATCAAGACACCTTTGTGACTCTACCTCGTGGTCAAGCGAAAGAGCTGAAAGCCAGCTTTGTCCTTGAAAAAGAGCTTGAAGCCCCCATTAACAAGGGTGACGTCGTTGGTAAGCTATACTATCAACTTGAAGGCGAAGATGTGGCTGAATACCCACTGCTGGCACTGGAAAGTGTCGAGCAAGGCAGTTTGTTCAGCCGCATGTGGGACTACATAGTGATGCTTTTTAAAAGCTTCCTATAAAGGCTAACCCTACTGTCATGCTTAAAGCCGCCAAGGGCGGCTTTTCTATTTTTATCACTGCAGTCTAATGTGCCCGCGGTCGGTACGCCAACCGCCTAACGTGGCCGTTAATTAGGCTCGGTTGAGGTTTGATGATTTTCGCAGTACTATGCACCGCTGCAAAAATCGACAGTCCAGTTTGGAGTAACAATATGCTGACTATTAATTCGGATGCAAAGCTAAAGGATTTACTCGAGTTCCCTTGCTCATTTACCTACAAAGTCATGGGCCACGCTAAACCTGAGCTACCAGAGAAAGTACTGGAAGTCATCCAGCGTCATGCTCCTGGTGACTACAGCCCAAGTGTGAAACCGAGCGCCAAAGGCAACTACCACTCGGTTTCCGTCAACATCACCGCCACCTCAATTGAACAGGTCGAAACCCTGTACAAAGAACTGGGTGAGATCGACATTGTTCGCATGGTTCTGTAATTATTTTTGATTTATTAAAATTTTTTTGAAAGCAGCGCAAGCTGCTTTCTTTTTAAATATCAGATAGATAATTATTCTAACCAAACTGATAGGTTAAAAATGTGTGGCTAGGTTGTAGTGCCTTTAGCAGAAGCAGTTTATAATCTTTCGACTTTATTAATGGATAACGGGCACAGCTATGCACAACCAGTTGGTGGTCAGACGACTAGGAAGACAAGATTACGAGCCGATTTGGCGCGCAATGCATGACTTCACTGACAGCCGAAACGACGACACCCAAGATGAAGTGTGGCTGGTTGAACACAATCCTGTGTTTACTCAAGGACAAGCGGGAAAAGCAGAGCACTTGCTCAGTACCGGTGATATTCCTGTGGTGCAAAGCGATCGTGGCGGGCAAGTGACCTACCATGGCCCTGGTCAGTTAGTGGCGTATTTTCTGATTAACCTACGGCGCAAAAAACTCGGCGTGCGTGATTTGGTCACACATATCGAAAACCTCGTTATCCAAACGCTCAAAGCGTACAACATTGAATCCAACGCGCGCCCTGATGCACCTGGCGTGTATGTCGACGGACGTAAAATCTGTTCGTTGGGACTGCGAATCCGCAAAGGCTGCTCGTTTCATGGCCTAGCGCTCAATGTCGATATGGATTTGTCACCTTTCCTGCGCATTAACCCCTGTGGCTATGCCGGAATGGAAATGGTGCAGGTTCGTCAGCTAAACACAGCGGCCTCTCTCCCTAACGTTGAAGAGTCGCTGATAAAAGAGCTCGTTACTTTACTTGGTTATGATCAAGTTGAATTTAGCACCACACGAGTAACGCCATAAAAAGTAAAGAGAAGTAAAGAGAAGCATGAGTAAACCGATTCAAATGGAAAAAGGCGTTAAGTATCGCGACGCTGACAAAATGGCCCTGATCCCTGTCAAGAACATGCCGACTGAGCAGAAGGAAGTCCTGCGTAAGCCTGAGTGGATGAAGATCAAGCTGCCTTCAGACAGTCAACGAATTCAAGACATCAAGTCAGCGATGCGCAAAAACAACCTGCACTCCGTTTGTGAAGAAGCCTCGTGTCCAAACCTGGCCGAGTGTTTTAACCACGGCACCGCCACCTTTATGATTCTTGGCGCGATTTGTACTCGCCGCTGTCCATTCTGCGATGTGGCCCACGGTCGACCTCTCGCGCCAGAAGCCGAAGAACCGAAAAAATTAGCGAAAACCATCGCCGACATGAAACTCAAATACGTGGTGATCACCTCGGTGGATCGCGATGATCTGCGTGATGGTGGTGCTCAGCACTTTGCCGATTGTAACCGCGAGATTCGCGCACTCAATCCGCACATTCGTATTGAAACCTTAGTGCCGGATTTCCGTGGCCGCATGGATGTCGCGCTGGATCTACTCAAAGACAATCCACCCGATGTTTTCAACCATAACCTTGAAACCGCGCCACGTCTGTACCGTAAAGCGCGCCCGGGTGCGAATTACAAGTGGTCACTTGAGCTGCTACGCAAGTTTAAAGAGCAGCATCCAGATGTCCCGACTAAGTCAGGCTTGATGATGGGATTGGGTGAAACCAAAGAAGAGATCGTCGAAGTACTTAAAGATTTACGTGCGCACGGCGTGACCATGCTCACGCTAGGTCAGTACCTTGCACCAAGCCGCCACCACTTACCAGTGGAACGTTACGTGCCACCATCAGAGTTTGATGAGTTGAAAGAGATCGCTCTAGAGCTTGGCTTTACTCACGCAGCGTGTGGTCCTTTTGTTCGCTCTTCCTACCATGCCGACCTTCAAGCGCAAGGCATTGAAGTCAGCTAACAAAGCGTAAAACCCATCGAATTTATCTAGGCTGGCCGATAGGTCAGCCTTTTTATTAGTCCAACTTATTGCCTCAAATAATCACCCCGAAGCTTGAATGCCTTAGAGAGATTCTCTAAGCTAATGAAAAGATTATGAATCAAAGGGAATACAATGAAACTGACTGCACTTAGCATGGCCGCGATTGCCGTTGTCACAATCACCTCTGGCTGCGCTTCCAATACCAAACAAGATAACTTTCGTGAAGCCTCCTTTGAGCTGTGCAATACCGAAGTCGATCTCTATTCAGTCAGCGATGACGGCCGTGTACGTATTATTTGTTCCGACGGGTCTAAATTTGCGTTAGACAGCGAGAACACGCTGGAAACCATGCGCGACATCAACATTGATTACTGCGACGGTGAAGGGCTCGGCAAGTTCAGCGAAAGCAGCAAGTATTACTCCTTCAAGTGTAAATCTGGCACCCTGCTCAGCATCTCTAAATAACCCTTAAACGCAAAAACGCCCTTTATGTATTCACATAAAGGGCGTTTTTCTTTGTTTCGCTGAGCCGTCGCTCTGCAAAACAGGCTCGATATCGAACGGTGAGATTACGCGTAAACAGGTAGACGCTTACAGATCTCTAGCACCTTCGCTTTCGTCGCTTCAATCACTTCTTCGTTACCGATGTTATCCAGTACGTCACACATCCAGTTCGCGAGCGCTTTCGCATCTTCTTCACTGAAACCGCGGCGAGTGATCGCTGGTGTACCCACACGAATACCCGAGGTCACAAACGGGCTGCGAGGGTCATTCGGAACTGAGTTTTTGTTGACGGTGATGTTGGCTGCGCCTAGTGCCGCATCCGCATCTTTACCTGTGATGTCTTTGTCAATCAAGTCGACCAAGAACAGGTGGTTCTCTGTACCGTTAGACACGATTTTGTAACCGCGCTCTTGGAACTGAGCCACCATCGCTTTGGCATTTTTCACCACGCGACCTTGGTACGCTTTAAATTCAGGCTCCATCGCTTCTTTAAACGCCACCGCTTTACCCGCGATAACGTGCATCAGAGGACCACCTTGACCACCAGGGAAGACCGCTGAATTCAGCTTCTTGTACATCTCCTCGCCAGCGTTAGACAGGATAAGGCCACCGCGTGGACCCGCTAGGGTTTTGTGTGTCGTGGTCGTCACAACGTGCGCGTGAGGCACTGGCGTTGGGTATTCGCCCGCAGCAATCAGACCCGCAACGTGCGCCATGTCGACAAATAGGTACGCGTCCACTTTGTCTGCGATGTCACGCATGCGTTTCCAATCAACGATTTGAGAGTACGCAGAGAAACCGCCAATGATCATCTTAGGCTTGTGCTCAAGTGCTAGCGCTTCCATTTCGTCGTAGTTGATTTGGCCCGCTTCATCAATGCCGTAAGGAATGACGTTGTAGTGCTTACCAGAGAAGTTAACAGGAGAACCGTGCGTTAGGTGACCACCGTGTGCCAAGCTCATGCCCAAGACCGTATCGCCTGGGTTAAGCAGCGCCATGTAAACTGCACTGTTGGCTTGTGAACCTGAGTGAGGCTGTACGTTCGCGTATTCACAACCAAATAGCTGACAAGCACGATCAATCGCTAGCGCTTCTGCTTTATCGACGTACTCACAACCACCGTAGTAACGCTTGCCTGGGTAGCCTTCTGCATATTTGTTGGTGAGCTGAGAGCCCTGAGCTTCCATTACACGTGGGCTGGTGTAGTTTTCTGAAGCAATCAGTTCAATGTGCTCTTCCTGGCGAAGAGTTTCTTCTTGGATAGCTGCGAACAGTTCCGCATCGTAATCTGCGATGTTCATATCACGCTTTAGCATCTGTATCTCCTGACTCAGATTAAGACTTAAATTGGCAAAAAAACCGACTTACGACCCTGAGAATAACGTTTTTACGCTGACGCAAACGTTTGCATCGGGTTAATGACGCGCATTCTACATAATTTGATCTGGGTCATAAAGAGAAAAATACACTTTTTCTCATGCAGTTTTTTCATAATGTTTTACGAAGATTCTCATACGCGACATAACGTTAATCAATCACTTTGTCTGAATCCTACTCTGCTTGCACAATAAACAGAGATCTCAGCCACCGATGCTCAACCCAGTTAACGTCGATCATGAGTGTCAATTTTCTCCTTTACACCCCGTAAAACAGTGATTACATAGGTTTACCTTAAATTTCCTTCTCAAGCTACCGAAAACCTAATTTTTTCACTAGTATGCGCGCCATTATTTCCGATGAAAGTTTCAAATTGATGGAAAAACACTCACGTAAAGAAGATTGGATCGCGATTCTCACCGGGACATTTCTTGTCGCTCAAGGGGTATTCTTTCTCCAATCCGCTCAGCTACTCACTGGCGGTACAACAGGTCTCGCTCTGTTGGTCAGCCAATTCAGCACTTGGTCATTCGGTACACTCTACTTTGCCATGAACCTGCCATTTTACGCGCTCGCTTGGCAGCGGTTTGGCGCTCGGTTTGCGGTCAATAGTGCCATTTCAGGTGCTCTGGTCTCCATTTTCGCTGACCACCTCTATTTAGTGATAAAACTGGAGACCATTAATGAGATTTACTGTGCGCTCGCGGGTGGCTTGCTGATGGGGCTCGGGATGCTGATCCTATTTCGTCACCGCTCAAGCCTTGGCGGTTTCAACGTGCTCTGTTTATGGATTCAAGATCGTTTCGCCATCTCAGTGGGTAAAACTCAGTTGGCGATTGATGTGCTGATTTTAGTCGCTTCGTTCTTCTTTGTGACGCCTTACATCATTGGCTTATCGATTCTCGGCGCTTTTTTGCTCAACCTCGTGCTCGCCATGAACCACAAACCGACGCGCTACACCGTTCAATACCGTTAAAAAAAAGCCCGCGAACGTGCGGGCTGAGTCATTAATGCGCTTTACGCACCGTGACGTCTTGGCTGAGCTCTTTGTTGAGCTCCGCTTCAACATGGCCCGGTGATCGCGTGTTGGCCGAGATCAATCGATACATGGCCGGAATGACAAACAAGGTCACTAAGGTGGCAAACGCCATACCAAAGAAGATCACCGTACCGACCGCAACGCGACTTTCATAGCCAGCGCCTGTCGAGAGTATCAATGGGATAGCGCCCGCTAGCGTGGTGAACGCCGTCATCATAATCGGACGAAGACGACGCGCCGCCGCATCAACAATCGCTTGCTCAAATTCAAACCCGCGGTCTCGGAGCTGGTTCGCGAACTCGACGATCAAAATACCGTTTTTGGTCACCATACCAATCAACATGATCATGCCAATCTGGCTGTAGATGTTCATCCCCTCGCCCATAATCACCAGACCTAGGAAGCCACCAAACACGCCCATCGGCACGGTAAACATCACCACCAACGGGTTGATAAAGCTTTCAAACTGCGCCGCCAACACCAAATACGCCACCAGCAAGGCCAAACCAAACACCATCAATATGCTCGACTGATTCTCTTTGTAGTCTTTTGACTCACCCGAGTAACTGACCGAAATATCCCCAGGCAGCAGCTCTACCGCTTGCTGATCAAGAAAGTCCAGCGCCTCACCTAAGGTGTAGCCGTCCGACAGGTTGGCAGTGATGGTGATTGCTTTTTGCTTGTTGTAGTGAGACAGGCGTGTGGATGACGCCACCTCTTCAATCTTAGTCAAGGCATCGAGCGTCACTAGCTCACCACCCGAGGTACGCATGTAGATTTGGCTCAAATCCGCGGCATTGTTGAAACTGTTTTCATCACCGCGTAAATAGACGTCGTACTCTTCGCCGCGTTCCACAAAGGTGGTTTCGCTTTTGCCGCCCAACATGATCTCAAGAGTGTCTGAGATATCCTGAACGCTGATCCCAAGCTCTGCTGCGCGTTGACGGTCAACTGAGACCACCAACTCTGGTGTACGCTCAGAGTAGTTAATGTCTGCCCCTTCCATATACGGGGACGCTTCGGCGATCGCTTCAAGTTTTTCCGCCCACGTTTTTAGTTCAGAGTAATCCGAGCCACCCAGCACAAATTGCACTGGCTCGCTCGAACCGCCTCTAAAGCCTGGCATAAACGGGAATACGCGCACATCGGCGATTCCTGATAGGGCTTTACGCACCTCACCCAGCGCCTCTTGTGCGGTGATGTCACGGTCATTCCAATCTTCCAGAATCATGATAACAAAACCGGTTTGGTCACCGGCATTGCCGCCAAACGCAGGCGATTGAATACTGAACGACTTCAAGAAGCCTTGTCCAAGAAGAGGCAGCAAACGCTTTTCGATGATGTCCATGTTCGCCGCCATGCGGTTGTAACTGGTCGCATCCGCGCCACGCGCAAAAGCAAAAATGACCCCGCGGTCTTCTGAGGGGGTGAGCTGTGCGGGCACTTGTTGCATCAAGCCCCAACTGCCGCCAATACAAGCCATGATCACCAGAGGTGCGGCCCATTTCCACTTCAATGCGACACGCAGCAGAGCACGGTACGCCGATTCGAGGCGGGCAAACATGCGATCAACAAACAGATTGAAACGATTCGGTTTGACGTTGGCTTTCAAGAGATGGCTGCCAAGCACCGGAGTCAGCGTTAATGCCACCATTGACGAGAAGATCACTGACATCGCCAGCAACACGGAGAACTCGGTAAACAGAAGCCCTACCATGCCATCCATAAAGGAGATCGGCAAAAACACCATCACCAATACCAAGGTGGTGGCAATGACCGCAAAACCGACCTCACGCGTGCCTTTATACGCCGCAAGCAGTGGCTTCTCACCTTGCTCGATATGGTGGAAGATGTTTTCCACCACTACTATGGCATCATCCACCACCAGGCCAATTGACAAAATCAGCGCCATCAGCGTGATCAAGTTGATGGAAAAACCAAAATAGTACGCAGCGATAAACGAAGAAATCAGTGAAACGGGCACAGTGACGGCCGGGATCAAGGTCGCTCTCGCTTGGCCGATAAAGATGTACAACACCAAGATCACCAAACCACCCGTGATAAATAGCGTGTTGTAAACCTCGGAGATTGAACGTTCAATAAAGACTGTTGAGTCGTAGTCAATCGCCAAACGAGTGCCCGCAGGTAAAAACTGCTGAATATTGTCGACCTCTTTGTGGACCAAAGTCGCCACATCTAAGGGGTTCGCATCCGACTGCGGCACAATGCCCATGCTGACGTTAACCACACCGTCGCTTTTAAAAGTCGAGTTTTCATTCTCGGCACCAATAAAGACATCGGCGACATCTTTTAGATAGATGGGCGTATTGTCGCTGGCGCGTTTGACCACCAGGTATTCAAAATCTTCGGCCTGATTGTAGCTGCGCGCGGTACGCACTGACATGACGATCTGATCGTTACGTACCTCGCCGCCGGGGCTTTCAATGTTTTCACTGCGCAGCGCCGAGGTAATGTCCGACGTCGTTACGCCGCGTCCGGCCATAAGCTCTGGCTTGAGCTTAACGTACATCACTTTGTACAAGCCGCCGGAAATATCGACCGAGCTCACCCCTGTGATCAAGCTGAAACGGTCGAGCAGTACCCGCTCAACGTAGTCCGTCAACTGGGTGCGATCCATCTCAGACGAGCTTAGGTTTATGTAAAGTGACGCCTCACCGGAACCATTGTTCTTAAACACCACAGGATCGTCGGCTTCGTCCGGCAAAGAGCGCTGGGCGCGCGCCACCGCATCACGCACATCACTCACCCCGGTGTTGAGGTCATACCCCAACTCGAACGTGATAGTAATGCGCGACATCCCGTTGCGCGTGGTCGAGGAGATCTCATCAATACCGCTAATACCCGAGAGCTGATCTTCCAACACTGAGGTAATCTGGCTTTCAATGATGGTGGCGGACGCGCCACTGTAGCGAGTGCTGATCGACACCACAGGGTTTTCGATGTCAGGCATTTCGCGCACCGCCAGTTTGCTAAACGACACAATGCCAAACACACACAGCAGCAAGCTCAGTACGATGGCGGCAACCGGTCTTTTAACCGATACATCGGATAACAGCATCAGTTCGCCCCTTCTTGTGCTGCACGCTCAACCTGGCTTTTGAGCGGCTTACCATCCGGCCCAAGCTCACTCACGGTCACGCCATCACGCATGTTAACAATGCCCTGCACCACGATCTTCTCACCGATGTCGAGTCCTTGTTCAATCACCACTTGGTTGCCGATGCGCGCGCCGAGTAAAACTTCGGTTCGGGTGGCCTTACCCTGCTCATCGATGACGTAGACAAAACGCTTCGTACCGGAATATTCAAGCGCTTGTACTGGAATAATGGGCGCTTCAATCGGCGGAAAGTCCATCTCTGCGGAAACCAGCATGCCGGGTTTGAGCAGGTTGTCTGGGTTATCAAAGTGAATACGTACACGCAGGTTCAAGGTTTCCGCATTGATGCGCGAATCGATACCGATTACCTCGCCTTCAAACACGCGACCTTGCCATGCCGCGTTGGTCGCTTTGACCTTCATACCACGTGAAATCTGCGATAAATAGCGCTCTGGCACTTGAAGGTCTAACTGCATCACGGTGAGGTCGTCGAGCGTCAGCAGCTCTGAGCCAACGCTGACCAATTTGCCGCGACTGAAATCAATAAAGCCAACCGTACCGGAAAAAGGAGCACTAATATGGAGGTCATTCAGATTGGCATTGGCGGCGTCGAGGCGCGCTTTGGCAATATCGACGCTCGCTTTTTGCGCGTCGATTTCGGTTTGCGTAATGGCGTTACGTGACACCAAACGCTCAAATTCTTTGAGTTTACGCTGCTCATCTTTGAGGTAAGCCTGCGCTTCCACCACCGCTGCGCGTGCTTTATCGTCATCAAGCTTAACAAGCAGTTGCCCTTGCTGAACTTCTTGATTCGCCAGCACCGCAATGGTGTCCACTTTGCCGGCCACTTCTGAGGCGATAGTGACCGATTGATCCGCTTTCAGTTTGCCGACCAGAGAAAGAGATTGCGATACTTGATGAATATCCACAGGCTCAGTGATCACACTGATACTCGGACCACGCCCGAACGCGACGGATGTGTTGGCCAACATCGATAATGACAACAGACTTACAAAAATTTTCTTTTTCATGATGATAGTTCAGTCCAATTAAACCCAACTTATTCTAGCGCTTTATACGTAGATACAACGTCAAGTAATGTAAAGAGTGAGAAATAAACAGTAAGAGAAGCGCGACTTTTGTGTCCTTTATGGTGAATAAATCCCGTCTTTGCCCAAAAAGGCACCATTCAGTTCAAAATGCTAAGAAAAGGCTTTACAGCTTGGGCGAGTTTGCTATGATTCGCTCCGCACTTGATTGATGGGTTGGGAAATCATCCGTTAAGTATAAAAATTCCTGGAGGGGTTCCCGAGTGGCCAAAGGGAGCAGACTGTAAATCTGCCGGCACTGCCTTCGATGGTTCGAATCCGTCCCCCTCCACCATATTCGCTCTAACGAGCACGCTTGATTGATGAGTTGGGAAATCATCGGTTAAGGATAAAAACACCCTGGAGGGGTTCCCGAGTGGCCAAAGGGAGCAGACTGTAAATCTGCCGGCACTGCCTTCGATGGTTCGAATCCGTCCCCCTCCACCATATTCGCTCTAACGAGCACGCTTGATTGATGAGTTGGGAAATCATCGGTTAAGGATAAAAACACCCTGGAGGGGTTCCCGAGTGGCCAAAGGGAGCAGACTGTAAATCTGCCGGCACTGCCTTCGATGGTTCGAATCCGTCCCCCTCCACCATATTCGCTCTAACGAGCACGCTTGATTGATGAGTTGAGAAATCATCGGTTAAGGATAAAAAAAACCTGGAGGGGTTCCCGAGTGGCCAAAGGGAGCAGACTGTAAATCTGCCGGCACTGCCTTCGATGGTTCGAATCCGTCCCCCTCCACCATATTGACGAAAGCCAGCTCATTGAGCTGGCTTTTTTGCATCTATACTTCTGCGCTCCTATACTTCTTCGTTCCTATAATGTCGCGTTCCTTTCCAAACACCGCTGCTTTTTTCTCACTTCGCATTTAGCCGATAGAAAAATGCCCTGACAAGCAGGGCAAAAAGCGGGGGGTAACGCTCGGTTTGGGTTATCTCTCGCTCTACGCTTCGCTGAGAATAATCCGCGTTTCGTATGGCCTTAATACCTGATGACGAGTGACGGGCTGTGAGCAATCGGCTGAATGATCGGCATAATTGCCAAGAAGATAACGCGCCTTGTCGAGCTCGAATGCATCGGGTAACTCGCACTGCGTTTCTTCACCATAGTAGTTGTTCAGACAAATCAGCGTTTGATTGCCATTACGGCGTTGATAACCAAACACGGAAGTGTGGGTAGGATAGAGGTCAAGGTAATCCCCGTCGGTGATCACCGCGATCGCTTTACGCAGTTGAATCAAGCGTTGATAGAAGTAGAACACAGAGTTTTTGTCGGCGACAGCTTGCTCGGCGTTAATTTCTTGGTAGTTGCTGGCGATATCGAGCCAAGGTTGGCCCTTGGAAAATCCTGCATTACGCTCACCATTCCATTGCATTGGCGTGCGAGAGTTGTCACGCGATTTTTGCGCCAAGATGGCTAACATGGCTTGCTCGCTCAGTCCTTGTTGGTTGACCATGATGTCGTACATGTTGATGCTCTCCACATCTCGGTACTGAGAGATCGAGTCATAGTTGGGATTGGTCATGCCAATCTCTTCCCCTTGGTATATGTAAGGGGTGCCCTGCATCATATGGATGGAGGCCGCCAACATCTTTGCCGACTCGACTCGATAGCGGCGATCGTCGCCCAAGCGGCTCACGATACGCGGCTGATCATGATTACACCAAAAGAGCGCGCCCCACCCTTGGCCATTCAGCCCGGTTTGCCAGTGGTTGAATATTTGCTTTAGAGCGAGAAAATCAAACGGTGCATGACTCCACTTCTCACCATTGGGGTAGTCCACTTTGAGATGATGGAAATTAAACACCATCGACAACTCACGGCCATCGAGTGACGAGTACTGCTGACAATGTTCCAGTGTGGTGGACGACATCTCCCCCACTGTCACACTGCCATATTGCTGAAAGACGGCGTCGCTGATCTCTTGCAGATAAGTGTGTACTTTGGGGCCATCGGTGTAAAAGCGGCGGCCATCGCCACACTCATCATTGGGGAAGTCTTGCTGCTTGGAAATCAAATTAATCACATCCAAACGGAAACCATCGACCCCTTTTTTGGCCCAAAAACTGATGATCTCTTTCACTTCAGCGCGCACTTGCGGATTTTCCCAGTTGAGATCCGCTTGCTCCTTCGCAAAGAGATGCAGGTAATACTGCCCTGTTGGCTCATCTAACTCCCATGCGCTGCCGCCAAATTTGGATTGCCAGTTATTAGGCACTTGTCCGTCAACCGGATCTCTCCAGATATAGTAGTCTCGGTACGGGCTGTGTTTATCGCCAAGGGCAGATTGAAACCACGCATGCTCTGTTGACGTGTGGTTCACAACAATATCCATGATGATTCGAATCCCACGCTGATGGGCCTTGGCGAGCAACGCATCAAAGTCCGCCATGGTGCCAAATTCGAGATTGATCGCGTAGTAGTCAGAAATATCGTAACCATTATCGACCATAGGTGATTGGTAAACCGGTGTTAACCAGATGGCGTCAACCCCAAGGTGTTTGAGGTAATCCAGCTTAGCGATGATCCCTTGGAGATCACCGGTGCCTTTCGCCCCGCTATCACAAAAACTTTTTGGATAGATTTGATAAATGGTGGCAGTTTTCCACCAATTGGCCTCTTGAGTTGTTCGTGTCATATCACGCCTAAAATTTCAGTAACAAAGAAGGGGCGCTGAGAATAAGGAGCGGCCAAGGCCGCTCCGTCAGCGTTATGCGTTCGCAGGCTCAAGTTCGCCTTTAGATTGCGCACGTTTATAGAAGAAGAGTGTCAGCATGGCAGGCAGAGCAATGGCCACCAACATCGCCATCGCGTAAACGCTCCAATACTGGGGCTGGATAGAGAGAATACCCGGCAAGCCGCCGACCCCAATACCGTTCGCCATGACGCCAGCACTGCCACAAATCGCCGCCGCGACCGCACTGCCAATCATCGCGCTTAGCATAGGGAACTTGTACTTTAAGTTGATGCCGTACATAGCAGGCTCAGTCACCCCTAGGTAGGCAGAAATGGCAGCAGGTACAGAGATGTCACGCTCTCCGTGTTTTTTGCTGATCAGGATGATGCCCACTACCGCTGATGCTTGAGCGATATTCGATAGTGCAATCAGCGGCCAAATCGGTGTGCCACCTAATTCTTGCATCAGTTGCAGGTCAACCGCATTGGTGGTGTGGTGGATACCGGTGATCACCAAAGGCGCGTACAAGAAGCCGAATATCATCGAGCCAATCACCGCAAAGTCGCCGGTCATGGCAGCCTTAGCTGCAAACGCGACACCGTTACCCAACACGCGGCCAAATGGACCAATTAAGGAGTGCGCCAACACGACAGAGAGAATGATGGAGACAAACGGCACCACAACAAGGTAGAGGTAGGAGGGTACGATGCGCTTTAAGTTAGTCTCAATCAACGCCAAGGCGACCCCAGCCAACATCGCGGGGATCACCTGCGCTTGATACCCGACCTTTTCAATCACAAATAGGCCAAAATCCCACGCTTCGGGCACTTGTTTACCGATCAAATACGCGTTCATGAGTTGAGGTGAGACTAAGGTTACCCCGAGCGTGATGCCCAGAATCGGCGTACCACCCAGTTTTTTCACCGTTGACCAACACACACCCACCGGTAGGAAGAAGAAAATCGCTTCGCCAATCAACCACAGGAAGCTGTGCACCGTGGCCCAAAACTGGCTGATTTGCGTTAATGTTTGGCCATCAAACATCCGGATGTCGCCAATCACATTGCGGAAACCTAAAATCAGACCACCGGTGATGATCGCAGGCAGCAGCGGAACAAAGATTTCCGCAAGATGGGAAATGCCGCGCTCAAGCAGGTTCATGTTCTGTCTTGCCGCGAGTTTGGCTTCCTCTTTCGACGCAGCAGATTGACCGGATAGCTCAATCAACACTTTGTAGACTTCATCGACTTCCGTGCCAATCACTACCTGAAACTGCCCGGCATTGGTGAAGCAACCTTTTACCATTGGCAACGCTTCAAGGGCTTTTTCATCGGCTTTACCGGTGTCGTTTAACACAAAGCGTAGCCGCGTCAAACAGTGACTTACACTGGCGATGTTGTCACGTCCACCGACTCGCTCAATCAGACGTTCGACGTCTTGCTTGGCTATCTTACTCATTTCCATGTCCACCCTAATTGGATTCTATTGATGTTAGTCTGCGATTGCAGACATTCAAACTGACTCTGTTTGATTGTTATTATATCCATGGGAACATTCCCATTTATTCGGCATTATAATCCCAAAAAGCGCATGATATTAAAATGGGAACAGTCCCATAAATTGAAAATGATCACACTAAATCAGAAATTGCCAACGGATTCAGATAGTTAAATTTGGATGGGTTGTTGAGTGATGTGAACCTGATCTGAACTACCATTGATCTTATTGATCAATACGTTAGCCGCTTTTTCACCCGCTTGAGCGTAACCAGGGTCGATACTAAAGACATTCGGAAATAGGAAAGAGAGCAGCTCGCTGCCGCCTACGCCTGTCACGTTGACAGAGTCACGACCGAGCTCTTGCAAACGCTTGATAACGCCAAGTGCTAAGGTGTCACTGGCACACACAATCGCGTCGGTGCGCTCTGACAATACCTTATCCACCAACGCATAAGCACTGTCGTGACTGAGCTGACCGGTTTGATAGCAAGGAGCGATCTGGTTGTGCTTACACCAGCTCAAGTAGGCGTCCAAACGCAGTTTACCTGTGGTTTTATCACTGGGATCGACGCCGATAAACGCAATATTTCGGCATGCACGTTGATGGAGGTGATTGAGCGCGTGCGTGATGACGCCTTGGTTGTCGTAGTTGATCGAAGAGACAACGTCCGTCTCCATCGCGATCACCACACAGCGCGCCTGCCACTGCGCTAGACGCGCGACGTCCAAATCACTAAAACCAAAGACGATAACGCCATCCACATTGCGTCTTTTCAACACCTCTAAGTGTTCATTGGTCATCTGGCGATCAAACTGGCTCTCCATGATCACCACGTCGTAGCCTTGTTGATACAAGACGGCAAGCATACTGCTCACTGCCCTGTTTTCTGAAGGGGAGTCAAGACGAGAGATGATCACCCCAACGACTTTTTGTCGCCCACCACGCATCGATTGCGCCGATTTGGACGGCACATAACCCGACTCCTGAATCACTCGCTCCACTTTGGCGCGGGTTTCCGGTTTGACTTTCGGGTCATTGGTCAGCACACGTGAGACGGTCGACTTTCCGACGCCAGACAGCTTGGCAATATCAACAATGGTGAGTTTTTTGCTCATGTTCCTACGTCATTAAAAGCCATGCCAAGGCGAAGGCCTTGGCTATTGAGGTGCAGTAACTTGGATTTAATCAGTGACACATTGGGTAAAGCGCTGATCTTGATAGTTCAAACGCGCTTCGTTACCTTTAATGGCCAAATTGACAGCCGGCGTCACTTCTTGGCCATCGTCCATTAACGCGTAGCGGCTGCCCGAACCTGAGGGTAGCTGAGTTAGACGCAGCGATTTGCCCTCTACTTTAACCAGTGCGGTCTCTTCACCAGAAAGGTAAGCGGCTGAAAACTGCTTGCCCTCATCACACTGGTAGGTATGGAACTTTACTGGCGCGCTCGCCTGCTCGCTTTGCGCGCAGCCCAACATCAATCCCGCGACTGCCCACAAGGCTAAATGCTTGTTCATACTCGACTCCTTGAGTGTTTGTGCCCATGACTGCTTGTTGCCCATCAATGGTTTTATTGGTTAACGGTATTTGTTAGTTAACGGTATTTGTTAGATAGTGCGGCACATCGGCAAGACTATCAAGCACCACGCTTGCTAGCGCTTCACCTTGTTCGGTCACCGGTTTGCCTGAGCGGACCAAAATCTTCTGCCCTACCCCCGCGGCCTCTGCCGCCATCAAATCTTGCGCCTTATCACCGACCATGACCGATTTGGCCATATCGATATCGAGAAAGCGCTGCGCTGACTGGAACATCCCCGGCTTTGGCTTACGACATTCGCAATCCCGATCGTCGCCATAATCAGGGTGATGCGGACAGTAATAGAAGCCATCAAACTCGACACCGTGATCGACAAAGTTCCAATCCATCCATTGCGTCAGCGACAAGAAGCGATCTTCGCTAAACTTGCCACGAGCTATACCCGACTGATTGGTCACCAGCACCAATAGGTAGCCCATCTGCTTGAGTTGCTTCGTCGCCTCAAATACGCCATCGATAAACTCGAAATCATGCTCATCATGCACGTAACCGTGGTCAACGTTGATGACGCCATCTCTATCTAGAAAGACTGCTGGTTTTGCCAAAATATGTGTCTCTGTCTGCTGTGTTTGGCTCGAATTATACCTTAAAACGAGCGAATTGCAGCAAGGCGAGCGCTATCGCTTTAGCGCCGGTGAATCAGGCCATTTGCCCGCGTTATTTCTTTCTTATCTATCTCATGACGAAACAATCTCCGCGCAAGAGAGTGAAAAAAGGCGTTTGGACGTCTAGCCGTAAAAATATCTATTGACACTAAACCTGCAAACCCATAGCATCGTCTACCAAATGAGAGGTAGTTCAAAATAATCGACTTCTCACCAAGTTATTTGCAAGCGGGTTAACTGATGATTGAAATTAATCAAGTCAACAAGGTGTTTTATCAGGGCAGCAAGGAAATCCATGCGCTGAAAGACATTAACCTTACGGTTCCTCAAGGAACGATTTTCGGTGTTATTGGCTCTTCTGGAGCAGGGAAAAGTACACTGATTCGCTGCGTGAACATGTTGGAAGCGCCCACCTCAGGTTCAATCAAGGTTGATGGTGTTGATTTGACGACACTGTCTAAATCACAGCTGAGCCAAGCACGCCGCAATATCGGTATGATTTTCCAGCACTTTAATCTGCTTTCATCCCGCACTGTGTTTGATAATGTCGCACTGCCACTTGAACTGGCGGGCAAAGACAAAAACGCCATCACCACTAAGGTAACCGAACTGCTCAAACTGGTCGGCCTTGCTGATAAGCATGAAAGCTACCCGTCAAACCTCAGTGGTGGTCAGAAGCAACGCGTTGCGATCGCTCGTGCGCTCGCATCAGATCCTAAAGTGCTGCTGTGTGATGAAGCGACCAGCGCGCTCGATCCGGCGACCACTCAATCGATTCTTGAGCTGTTAAAAGAGATCAACCGCAAGCTGAACATTACTATGCTTTTGATCACTCACGAGATGGACGTGGTCAAAAGCATTTGTCACCAAGTGGCGATCATCGGTGGTGGTGAATTGGTGGAGAAAGGCACGGTTGGTGATATTTTTGCTCACCCGAAAACCGAGCTGGCGCACCAATTTATCCGCTCTACGCTCGACTTGTCGATCCCAGAAGATTACGAGGCTCGCTTGCAAAGCAGCCGCGTTGAAGGCAGCTACCCTCTGGTACGCCTTGAATTCACTGGCGCAACCGTCGATGCACCGCTGATGAGCCAAATTGCGCGTAAATTCAATATCGATGTCAGCATTCTGAGTTCAGACTTAGATTACGCCGGTGGCGTAAAATTCGGCATGATGGTCGCCGAGCTATTTGGTAATGAGCAAGACGACAACGCAGCAATCGAATTTCTGCGTGAACACAATGTAAAGGTAGAGGTGCTTGGCTATGTCCTTTAACACGATTTCACAGTGGCTCGAGCTTAACAGTAAGCTATTGATTGGCGCGACGTGGGAAACCCTCTACATGGTCGCCGTCGCGGGTATCGTGGGCTTTGCTGTCGGTATCCCTCTCGGCGTTATCTTACACACGACCAAAAAAGGTGGCCTACTAGAAAACACCAAACTCAATGGTGTGTTGGGCGCAATCGTCAATATTGGTCGCTCCGTGCCGTTTTTGGTGTTGATGGTTGCCATCATCCCTGTGACGAAACTGTTGGTGGGCACTTTTATCGGTACCACCGCCGCCATCGTGCCGCTCACGATTGGTGCGATTCCATTCGTCGCTCGCCTGATTGAAGGCGCACTACTGGAAGTACCAAGCGGTTTGGTCGAGGCTGCGCAATCTATGGGTGCGACGCCAATGCAAATCATCAGTAAAGTATTGCTTCCTGAAGCGATGCCGACCATCGTCAACTCCGTCACCATCACTTTGGTGACATTGGTGAGCTACTCAGCAATGGCGGGTACAGTGGGCGGCGGCGGTCTAGGTGATGTCGCGATACGTTACGGATTCCACCGCTACGATGTAGTCATCATGGCTGTGACAGTGGTGATGCTCATCGTACTGGTTCAAATTATTCAATCTATCGGCGATGCGATTGTACGCCGAGTGGATCACAGATAAACATTAAGAATTTCACAAGGAGAAGGTCATGAAATTTAATCTTAAAGGTCTTTTGGCGATTGCCGCTGCGGCATCTGCATTGGTTCTGTCTGGTTGTGGCGAAAAAGAAGCGGACAACAGCAAAATCAAAGTCGGCGTGATGGCGGGTGCAGAAGCACAAGTTGCTGAAGTAGCAGCAAAAGTGGCGAAAGAGCAGTTCGGTCTGGATGTAGAGTTGGTGACATTCACGGATTACGTTACTCCTAATGCAGCCTTGGATGACGGTTCAATCGACATCAACGCGTTCCAGCACAAACCATACCTAGATCAGCAAATTGCTGACCGTAGTTACAAGCTGGCTATCGCAGGTAACACTTTCGTTTACCCAATCGCGGGTTACTCTAAGCAAGTGACCTCTGTGGAAGAGATCGAAGAGGGTGCACGTATCGCCGTTCCTAACGATCCAACTAACCTAGGTCGCTCATTGATTCTACTAGAGCAGCAAGGTCTGATCACACTGCGTGAAGGCGTTGGTCTACTGGCAACGGTACGCGACATCGTTGAAAATCCAAAAAACATCTCAATTCTTGAGCTAGACGCTGCCCAGCTGCCACGCTCTCTTGATGATGTTGCGCTGTCTGTCATCAACACCACTTACGCAAGCTCTATCAACCTGACGCCAGAGAAAGACGGTGTGTTTGTTGAAGATAAAGAGTCACCATACGTGAACCTTATCGTTGCGCGTGAAAACAACGTCTCAGCAGAGAATGTACAAAACTTCGTAAAAGCTTACCAAACTGACGAAGTGTACAACGCTGCCTCAGACATCTTCCAAGGTGGTGTCGTTAAAGGTTGGTAATCTGACCTAAACGCTCAATAACACAGTAAATACCAAAAAGGGTCGACGTTCATGTCGACCCTTCTTCTATCTTGGTATTCTCTGATCGAAATGCATTCCCATCAGCCTGTCATTGTGGATTATTTACGCCCCAACATACGACTCAAAGTACCATCCTTATCGACCCATTGATGCTTAAGCGCCGCGGCAATGTGGAGCACCAAGGCCGCAATAATGATCTTAGGGGCAAACCCATGTACGCCCCCCCCGAGCGATTGCAGCCACTCTATTTTTTCCCCTGCAGCAAGGATCTCGACGCCAAACACCTCCAGTGCTCGCCCGCCGCCGACGCTCATGGCGATGCCTGAGATAGGCATCAGTAGTGTCGCCAGCATCAAAATGCCATGAATCGACTTGGCTAGAATCTCTTGAACTCGGGTCAACACCGCCGAGCTTTCAATCGGCCCTTCTTTGAGTCGCCACGCCACGCGCAACACAGCGATCAGCAAAATAATCACGCCAAGGGATTTGTGAATCCCCATTAACTCGCCTTTGGCTGGGCTTCGCTCCATTTGCTCAAGATACAAGCCAAGGCCTAACACGCCAATAAAACCAAGGCCCGTTAACCAGTGAAAAAAGAGGGTGGGTTTAGAATGTGGATTGCTCATAATGACGGTCTCTTATTAAAAGTATGCTGTCTATTATCTGGTCACCCTAGCCATCAATCCAGAGACTTCTAAGTAAAAAAACGTAAAGAGCAAAAAACGTAAAGAGCAGGCAAAAAAAAGCCGAAGCAAACGCTTCGGCTAAGGGAAAGTGTGAATCTATCGACTACGGCGTGTAGTAGGTCGCCGCGCCTGGACCAACAGGTAGACCAAGGATGAACACCCATACGTAGAAGAGTATACTCCAACCAACGATAAAGCAGATTGAGTACGGCAGCATCGTCGCGATGAGAGTACCGATACCGAGATTCTTCATGTAGCGAGTTGCCACAGCGAGGATCAGACCAAAGTAACTCATCATAGGTGTGATGATGTTGGTCGTTGAGTCACCAATACGGTAAGCCGCTTGAATCGTTTCTGGAGCGTAGCCAACCAGCATCAACATAGGCACGAAAATCGGTGCGGTGACCGCCCACTGCGCTGACGCTGAACCGATCATCAAGTTGATGAAGCCGCACATCAAGATAAAGGCGAAGAACAGCATTGGGCCAGTAAGACCAATATTTTGCAAGAAACCGGCACCGGCTACGGCAAACACTTGACCAAAGTTCGTCCATTTGAAAAATGCAACAAACTGCGCAGCAAAGAAGACTAAGACAATGTACATGCCCATTGAAGACATGGATTTAGACATCGCATCAATCACGTCACGGTCATTGTTCATCGTGCCCACTACGCGGCCGTAAACAAAGCCAGGAATCGCGAAGAAGACAAAGAT
This sequence comes from Vibrio sp. R10-SG3-ISO3, assembly GCF_059834225.1. NCBI lineage: Bacteria > Pseudomonadati > Pseudomonadota > Gammaproteobacteria > Vibrionales > Vibrionaceae > Vibrio > Vibrio sp. R10-SG3-ISO3. The sequence continues at coordinate 120,114 of NZ_JCBDHE010000040.1, forward strand.
AAACGCCACGATGCTCTTAAGGAACGGAGAACCCGCGACAGTACCTGTACTTGAGCGCAATACGCCATCTTCTGGAACGATAGTCCAAGCCAGCAGCGCCGATACCACTAGGATCGCAATACCTGCCAACTTCAAGCCTTTCTTTTCGATAGCCGTCAGGCTACCCATTTTGTCTTGAGACAGATCTTCCGCCGCTTCTTCGTCATTGTATTTACCCAGTTTTGGCTCAACGATTTTCTCAGTCACGAAGGCACCGGTAATAGCGATAAAGAAGGTGGAGACGAACATAAAGTACCAGTTCACCTCAGGACCGACGGTGTAAGTTGGGTCGATCATCTGAGCGGCGGTCTCGGTAATACCAGACAGCAGTGGATCCACCGTACCAATAAGCAAGTTCGCCGAGTAGCCACCGGATACACCGGCAAACGCCGCCGCCAAGCCCGCCAAGGGATGACGACCCAAAGAGTGGAATAGCATCGCTGCCAGTGGGATCAGAACCACATAGCCTAGCTCAGATGCGGTGTTAGAAATGATACCAGCAAAAACCACGGTCACAGTAACCATGCGCTTAGACGCGCCCATCACCATACCGCGCATCGCGGCAGAAAGTAGACCCGAGTGTTCAGCGATCGCAACACCTAACATGGCGACCAATACCGTCCCGAGCGGCGCAAAGCCAACGAAGTTCTTCACCAGGTTGGTCACGATCAGTTGAAGGCCTTCAGCGTTCAGTAAGCTGACCACATGAATCATTCCATCTGCGGCACGACCGCTTGCCCCTTCAGGACGAGGATCGATGACTGACACTTCGAAGTACCCGGCAACGCCAGATAGCACGAGAATCGCGAGACAGAAAATAGCAAATAGTGTGATTGGGTGGGGTAATAGGTTCCCCAAATACTCTACCGAGTCAAGAAAGCGGGTAAAAATAGGCTTTTTCGGCGAGCTTTGTTTCATTGAAGCAGATGAACTCATCTGTTCCCTCCTTGTCGTTTTTCCTACGCTTTTGTGACAGGGCTGTCACAAAAGCTTGGGCAGAGTACTCGACAAGAAGGTCAATTAGAAATCCTAAATGTTACAAAACGTATCAAACAGTAGAACAATCAACCAAAAAAATTAGCTTACAATGAAAAATATCACTAATTAAACGATAAATAACAACATAAAAAACCACAAATAAAATAAACACCATCAATCATTTGTTACTTTTGCACCGCCTTAAAGCGAGGATTGGTTTTGCAGATCACGTATAAGCGCCCTCTTCGCTTAACGATTTGGCAATCAGGATGACGGCTTTTTGCACTCTTTAATGATTTCACGACTTTCATCTCTTAATTCTCCATTAATTGTTATGTTATAACATGTCAATTAATAATCATTATCAATAAGAAAAGCAAGCAAAATTTGTGATACTTTGCCGTATCAATCCGTACTGAAGACCTTAGCCATGTATTCCATAGAACCGATTGGCATTATCGAAAGCCCTTACAAAGAGAAATTCGCCGTTCCTCGTCAACCTCGCTTGGTCCCTGCTGCGCGATCACGCGTCAAACTGCAAGGGGCGGCCAATAGCCCTGAAGCCGTGCGTGGATTAGAGCAGTTTTCTCACGTGTGGTTGCTGTTTTTGTTTGATCAGAATCTGCAAGCGGGATGGAAGCCCACTGTGCGTCCGCCTCGCTTGGGCGGCAATGAGCGCATTGGTGTGTTTGCCTCGCGCTCGACATTCAGACCTAACGGTATCGGCATGTCGGCGGTCGAAGTCAAAGGGGTGAGCAGGCAAGGCGATCAGATCTATCTGGATCTGGGCAACGTTGACTTGGTCGACGGCACCCCGATTATCGACATCAAGCCCTATATCCCCTACTCAGATTCAGTGGCTGAGGCCAAAGGAGGCTACGCGGAAGCAGAGCCTGAAACCTCTCAAGTCCACTTCTCCTCGACTGCGCTAGCCTCGCTCAACAAGCACCACGATGCGGAGTATGTCAAAACCGTTATCGAACAAGTACTGGCGCAAGACCCTCGTCCGGCCTACAAAAAGAATAAGCCCGACGACAAGGAATATGCGGTAAATTTGTTCGATCTGAACGTCAAGTTCACCGTTCACGATAACTTAATAACAGTTACTGCGATTGAAAGCTTTTGACAACACTCTTTGGCTGATATTATAAGCGGCTAACCATTTTCCCTTTGTGGGATCTTCATACTTCAGCCCGTTGGCTTGAGTATCTAACTTTACTAAACGGATAAATTGAATGCGTACCAGTAACTATCTTCTTTCTACTCTTAAGGAGACTCCAAACGACGCAGAGGTCGTGAGCCACCAGCTCATGCTCCGCGCAGGTATGATCCGTAAGCTGGCTTCAGGTCTATACACCTGGCTGCCTACTGGTCTGCGTGTGCTGCGTAAAGTCGAAAACATCGTTCGTCAAGAAATCGACAATGCAGGCGCCGTCGAAACCTTGATGCCCGTTGTTCAGCCGTTTGAACTATGGGAAGAGACAGGCCGCAGCGAGAAGATGGGTCCTGAACTCCTTCGCTTTACTGACCGCCATACGCGTCCGTTTGTTCTAAGCCCAACCGCGGAAGAAGTGATCACTAGCCTAGTGCGCAACGAAGTGAGCTCTTACAAACAACTACCGCTCAACCTGTACCAAATCCAAACCAAATTCCGCGATGAGCGTCGCCCACGTTTTGGCGTAATGCGTGCACGAGAATTCTGCATGATGGACGCATACAGCTTTGACATCGACAAAGAAGGTCTAGAGAAATCTTACCAAGCAATGCACGATGCGTACTGTAAAGCCTTCGATCGCATGGGTCTTGAGTACCGCCCAGTACTGGCTGACTCTGGCGCTATTGGTGGTAGTGGTTCTCAAGAGTTCCACGTACTTGCGGAAAGTGGTGAAGACCTCATCGCCTTCTCGACTGAGTCTGATTACGCAGCGAACATCGAAAAAGCCGAAGCGGCCGCACCTGCTGGTGAGCGCGCTGAGCCAACTCAAGAGATGACGCTGGTGGATACGCCAAACGCGAAAACCATCGCAGAGCTTGTAGAGCAACACGGTCTACCTATCGAGAAGACAGTGAAAACGCTTTTCGTAAAAGCCTCTGATGAAGTAGACGCAGACATCATCGCGCTAATCATCCGTGGCGACCACGAACTAAACGAAGTGAAAGCAGAAAACCTTCCTCAAGTTGCAGCTCCTCTAGAGATGGCAAGCGAAGAAGAGATTCGCGCCCTGATCGGCGCAGGTCCTGGCTCACTCGGCCCTGTGGGTCTTGAGTTGCCATTCATCGTTGACCGCACTGTTGCTGTAATGAGCGACTTCGGTGCGGGTGCGAACGTTGATGGCAAGCACTACTTCGGTATCAACTGGGGTCGTGACGTTGAGCTTGGCCAAGTTGAAGATCTGCGTAATGTTGTCGAAGGCGATCCAAGCCCATGTGGAAAAGGTACCCTAATGCTTAAGCGTGGTATCGAAGTGGGTCACATCTTCCAGCTTGGCAATGTTTACTCACAAGCGATGAACTGTGGCGTGCTGGGCCCTGACGGTAAGAACGTCATCCTGGAGATGGGTTGTTACGGTATCGGTGTGTCACGCGTTGTGGCTTCAGCGATTGAACAAAACCACGACAAATACGGCATCATCTGGCCAGACGCTCTAGCGCCTTTCCAAGTAGCGATCGTACCAATGAACATGCACAAGTCTGAAGAAGTGAAAGAAGCAGCTGAGAAGCTGTACGCTGAACTGACGGCTATGGGTATCGAAGTCCTATTCGATGACCGTAAAGAGCGCCCAGGCGTTATGTTCTCTGATATGGAACTGATCGGTATTCCTCACACTATCGTGATTGGTGACCGTTCAATGAAAGAAGGCAACTTCGAGTACAAGAACCGCCGCTCGGGAGAGAAGACGCCAGTCGCTATCGCTGACGTGATTGAGCACCTCAAGGCACAACTTAGCTAATACCGCTTAAGCGATACAAACAAAAAAGGTTGACGTGAAAGCGTCAACCTTTTCTATTTTGGATGTTTGCTCAATGGCGACGCTACTCCAAAGGCTCTGTCGGCGCTTGACTGGCGACCTTCTTCTCGGCATAAGCCACATCTACCAGCGCATCCGCATTGCCATCAATCAGCTCTCCAAAGTGAAAAATACCAAACTCACCCGGCTTCATCCGATGCCAGGTTTCATTGTCCGTCAGCGGTTGAGTAGCAATCACTGAGACAATATCGTTGGGCGTCGTCTCTTCTTGAAAGTTGATGGTCACATCTTCATCAATCAATGTCGCTTGCCCAAAAGGCGCGCGGCGCGTGATCCAATACAGATGATTGGTGCAATACGTCATCACATACTCTCCGTCAGAGAGCAACATATTGAAGACCCCTTTCTCTTTGAGCATGTCACAACACATGGCCACAAAGCGAAATACCCCCACCATGTCGTGCGGTGGTTGTGGGTAACGATCTTCCATCTGCTTGAGCAGCCAACAAAACGCCATCTCACTGTCGGTTTGCCCCACTGGCCGATGCCGACCTGTGTCCATCTGTTGGTAGTCCGTCAACTGGCCATTGTGGGCAAAAGTCCAGTAACGCCCCCAGAGCTCGCGGGTAAACGGATGGGTATTTTCCAGATTCACACCACCACGGTTGGCTTGGCGAATATGGCTGATGACCGCACGGCTCTTAATCGGATAGTTTTGCACTAACTCGGCAATTTTCGACTGACAGCTAGGGTTAGGGTCTTTGAAATTACGAAAACCTTTCCCCTCATAGAAGGTGATCCCCCAGCCATCACTGTGCGGGCCAGTTTTGCCCCCACGCTGCATTAAGCCAGTGAAACTGAAACAAATATCGGTCGGAACGTTGGCACTCATACCGAGCAATTCACACATGCTTCAAACCACTCCCTGTCAACGTGATGGCGTAATTACGCCATCTCCTTTTCAATCAATTGGATCACAATGTGGATGATTTTGATGTGGATCTCTTGAATGCGATCCGCGTAGCCGAAATGAGGAACACGAATCTCGATATCCGCTACCCCCGCCATTTTGCCGCCGTCTTTACCCGTCAGAGCGATGGTTTTCATGCCTTTCGCTTTTGCCGCTTCTATCGCCTTAAGAATGTTCCCTGAGTTGCCCGAGGTAGAGAGGCCAAACAGAACATCCCCAGCCGAACCGACCGCTTCAACATAACGAGAGAAAACAAAGTCATAACCAAAATCGTTGCTAACACAAGAGAGGTGGCTTGGATCTGAAATGGCAATCCCAGGGTAACCCGGACGATTTTCACGATAGCGTCCAGTGAGCTCTTCGGCGAAATGCATCGCATCGCAGTGTGAGCCGCCGTTACCGCACGAGAGCACTTTGCCCCCTTGCTTGAATGAATCGGCAATGAGTTTCGCTGCGGCTTCAATTTGAGCAATGTTGTGCTCATCACTTAAAAAGGCATTCAAGACGTTCGCCGCTTCAGTTAATTCACTTTTGATCAGATCGTGGTACATAGGGAATTCTCTAATTGTTATCTTCGATGGGGTGATTTAGCCACAAAGCTAAATACCATTGTTTACGAGTTTACTCGAACCATCCAGAGTGTCGATAGCTGCGCGTCAACTAATGCCAATTCCTCCCCCTACTTCGCCCACAAATTCAGCACGGACCGACAATTTTAGAATTTTCACTCTACTTAGATCACTTTTTAAGCACGATTGGGTTTTACATTTCATTAATGAGTTGTTTACACTCTAACTGGTTAGACCTCTTATAAGATAAACGACGTATAACCCTTAACCCTACATTTTGGGGCGTCGAAGAAGGAAATACACATGGACATCTTGCTCTCAATATTAGGCTTTACGGTGGTACTGGCGACCTGCTTATACCACCGCAGCTCCTTAATCCTTTCACTGTTTGCGTTAACACTGACGATGGTCGTGCTCTCCATCTGGGGCAGCGCAGGATCGTTGAGTTGGATACTGTACATCGCCGCCACTGCGGTTTTGGCCGTTCCATCGATTCGTCAGTCTCTGATCAGTAAAAAAGCCCTTTCTCTCTTTAAGAAAGTGCTGCCCGCCATGTCTCAAACCGAAAAAGAGGCGTTGGATGCCGGTACGGTTTGGTGGGAAGCAGAGCTTTTTAAAGGCAAACCAGACTGGAACAAGCTGCACGACATTAAAGCGCCGACGTTAAGTGCCGAGGAGCAAGCTTTCCTCGATGGCCCCGTCAATGAAGTGTGTGCGATGGTGAACGACTATCAGGTCACCCACGAGTTGGCCGATCTACCACCGCAAGTTTGGCAGTACCTAAAAGACAACAAGTTCTTCGCAATGATCATCAAGAAGCAGTACGGTGGGCTTGAGTTCTCTGCCTACGCTCAGTCGCTGGTATTGCAAAAGCTCACTGGCGTCTCTGGCGTGCTCTCTTCTACCGTTGGCGTGCCTAACTCATTGGGCCCGGGCGAACTGCTGCAACACTACGGCACCGACGAACAGAAAAACTACTATTTGCCACGCTTAGCCGAAGGTAAAGAGATCCCTTGTTTTGCACTGACCAGCCCAGAAGCAGGCTCAGACGCGGGATCCATTCCAGACTTCGGTATTGTCTGTAAAGGCGAATGGGAGGGCAAAGAAGTCCTCGGCATGCGCCTAACTTGGAACAAGCGCTACATCACGCTCGCCCCAGTCGCCACCGTTCTCGGCCTCGCCTTTAAATTGCGCGATCCAGACGGCTTACTCGGCGAGACGGAAGAACTCGGCATCACCTGCGCGCTGATTCCCACACACCTAAAAGGGGTGGAAATAGGCAATCGCCACTTCCCGCTCAACGTGCCTTTCCAAAACGGCCCGACACGAGCCAATGATCTGTTTGTACCTTTAGATTTCATCATTGGTGGCCCATCAATGGCCGGTCAAGGTTGGCGCATGCTGGTCGAATGTTTGTCTGTGGGTCGCGGGATCACCTTACCGTCGAACTCAACCGGTGGCATTAAGACGGCGGCTTTGGCAACTGGTGCGTACGCGCGTATTCGCCGTCAATTTAAACAACCGATTGGCCAGATGGAAGGCGTCGAAGAGCCATTAGCACGTCTAGGTGGTAACGCGTATGTGATGGACGCGGCGAGCAACCTGACTGTCGCGGGGATTGATTTGGGTGAAAAGCCCTCGGTCATCTCAGCGATCGTGAAGTATCACTGCACCCACCGCGGTCAGCAAAGCATCATCGATGCGATGGACATTGTCGGTGGTAAGGGCATTTGTCTTGGACCGAAGAACTTCCTCGCGCGCGGCTACCAAGGCTCCCCGATTGCCATCACGGTAGAAGGGGCCAACATCCTCACCCGCTCCATGATCATCTTTGGCCAAGGGGCGATTCGTTGCCATCCGTTTGTGCTGGAAGAGATGAATGCGGCTTACTCTGACGCCTCCGATGCGCTTGATAAGTTTGATAGCGCGCTTGCCGGTCACGTCAGCTTTACCCTGAGCAACCTTGTGCGCAGTGTCTGGCTGGGTGTTACCGATGGCCGTTTCTCCAGTGCACCGGTTCAAGACAGCACGAAACGTTACTACCAGCAGCTTAACCGCTACAGTGCTAACATTGCCTTCTTGGCCGATATTTCGATGGCGGTACTGGGTGGTTCGTTGAAGCGTAAAGAGCGCTTGTCGGCTCGCTTGGGCGACATTTTGAGTCAATTGTACTTAAGTTCAGCCACGTTGAAACGCTTTGACAACGATGGCCGCATTAGTGATGACTTGCCATTGGTTCACTGGGGATTGCAAGACAGCTTGAAACAAACCGAGCTAGCGATTGATGAGTTTCTCGCCAACTTCCCAAATCCTTGGTTGGGTAAAATCCTGCGCGCTCTGATCCTGCCTTTTGGCCGCGTTCGCCGAGCGCCGAATGACAAACTCGACAGCAAAGTCGCGCAAATTCTGCAAACGCCAAGCGCCACTCGTGCTCGCTTAGGTCGTCATCAATACTTCGAAGCGAGTGAGTTCAATCCTGCGGGTAAAATTGAGCAAGCCTTGACGGTAATTTTAGAGGCAGAGCCGGTGTTTAAGAAAGTATGTAAAGCGCTCAATGAGCGTAAGCCTTTCTTGCGCCTCGATCTCATCGCCGATATTGGCCTAGAGAAAAGCATCATCGACACAAAAGAGGCTGAACTGCTACGCAGTGCCGAAGAGCACCGCCTCTATGTAATCAACGTCGATGATTTCGAGCCCAAAGAACTGGCGACCAAACCAGTTCGAAAGAATAAGCCCAAAATCGTCGAAGTCGCCTAATGCGCGCATACTAAGCGTATAAAAACGACAAAGGGCAGCCTCGCTGCCCTTTGCTTTATCTCGCTATCCTTACTGGTAACTATCCTTACTGGTAAATAGAAACCTTCGCTAAGCCGACGAGTTATCGTCACTAAGGTTGATGTTGGATTGATAGAGAGCATCACTCTTAAACACTCTCCATCGATGCTTGCCTGCATAGCGCTGCCGCAACAGCTCTTACGGATTACTTCTTCGGCATCTCAAGTTGCATTTCCGGCATCGCTTCTTTCTTGGCTTTGAGCTTACGCATCACAAACCAGACCACTAGCCCCAACAAAATCGCAATTAGGTTGCCGACACCGATGATGATCATACTCTTGGTTCGCTGAGCTTTTCTAAACTCAGCCAACTGCATCTCTTCCATGATTTTCTGTTGCTTAAGGCGTTCCTCTTCTTGCAGACGACGGGTCTCAGCAATATCGATGTCTTCGACCACACTGTAGGTGTGTTGATTCTTGGCAAAGATCAGAGGACGTTGCGAGCCCAACTCGGTGGCGAAGGTCTTTGAGGACCATTGGTAATTGCCCAGCGTACCGTCATACGGCACTTCAAGCTCAAAGGTGCTGCTTTCTGGCTCCGAAGCCCCTTGCACGCTAACCACATTGCCCTTCGGATCAGTATGGTCGACAAACCCAGCAAGACTGCCTGGCATGATCATCCCCATCTCACCGGAGAACACCACGCGATGAGGCTCACCAGCGGCTCGTGATTGAATGAAGGTCGTTTCCAATGGGGTGGGATAAACCAATACCTCTTGCTCTTGAGCACGCAGGAACACACCATTGCCGGAGGTAATGCGCACGCGATACTTACCCGGCGCGCTGGTAATAGGTAGCGACACCGTAAACACGCCATCGCCCGCCACTTCGTCGAGCCCTTGACCATCATCAGCAAACACACCGATCTCTTCTGGCACCGGACGCGCTTCTTTGACTAACTGATCTTCATTCTCAACATACTTGGTGAAGGTCACTTTTAGTTGAACGCGGTCCAGAAAATCACGCAAAACTAATGGCTTTTTGTCCGCCGTTAAGCGAGCAGTGAACTTCAGCTCTTCCCCTTGATAGAGCCGGTTGGGCAGCACGTCAGTAGCCAGTTCAAGATGAGAAATCAGAGTAATTTTGTTCTTAGGCGTGACTTTACCGATCGCCTGCCAAGGACCGGGCATTGGGTTATCAATCGAAATGATGTCCATCGCCGACTCTTGATACCAACGCACATTATCTGGGCTGCGCCAGGCGTAATATTTCTTACCATCAGGGCGCACTAACACCACAGGTTGGGAGTTTTGCGCGCGGTAGATAACAAAGGTGATTTGCTTGATGGTGGGGTCGACTCGAAAACGGTTATCGAGCAGAGACATTGAGGACTCTTGCGCTGCAAATCCTAGACAACTGAATACCATGCCCACTAGGGCAATCCAACTCCTCAACATCCCTTCTCCTACTGACGCCAGAGGCTGCTTGCGCTCTTCTCGACGATATCTAATCTTTTATTGTGTGCTTCTAGTTCATCGGCCGTTGCTTTGATTACCTTTAGCGCTTTTCGACCACTGGCGACGCGTTTTATTGACTCACCTCCCACATCGCCGTCACTAGCGCTGCCGGGATTAAATTGCAAAGAGGTCTGCCCACCGGTCATCAACAGGTAAACGTCGGCGAGAATCTCCGCATCGAGCAAAGCGCCGTGCAAGGTACGGTGTGAGTTATCTATGCCGTATCGCTCACACAAGATGTCCAAGTTGTTGCGCTTACCAGGGAAGATCTTCTTCGCCATCGCCAGCGTATCGGTGACTTTGCAGTAGTCTTCTGTTTTACCAATACTTGGGTCTAATAAGGCAAACTCATTGTCCATAAAGCCGGTATCGAAGGGCGCGTTGTGCGCCACCAACTCGGCCCCTTTGATGAACTCAAGAAACTCTTGGTGGATAGCGTGATACTCGGGCTTATCAACCAAAAACTCATCTGTAATACCGTGTACTTCTATCGCGTCTGGCTGAATCTCGCGATCGGGCTTAATGTAGACGTGAAAGTGTCGCCCGGTCAGCTTACGATTAATGATCTCAACGGCACCGATTTCAATAATGCGGTGACCAATATGCGGCGCGCCGCCTTCTCGGTTCATACCTGTGGTTTCGGTATCGAGTACAACGATGCGGCCGTATTGCGAATTGCTGCTGGTATTCATAACAATATCTATGTCAGACTATGTCTCTAAGTGATTAAACCAATAGTACCAAAACATGACGAAACAGGTGGAAATTTTCACAGACGGTTCTTGCCTTGGCAACCCTGGACCCGGTGGTTATGGCGTTGTCCTGCGTTACAAACAGACGGAAAAAACCTTAGCCAAAGGCTATACCCTCACCACCAATAATCGCATGGAAATGATGGCTACCATCGTCGCTCTCAAGGCGCTCAAAGAGCCTTGTCATGTCATCCTCACCACCGATAGCCAGTACGTTCGCCAAGGCATCACGCAATGGATTCACAACTGGAAGAAGCGTGGCTGGAAAACCGCCGACAAAAAACCGGTAAAAAATGCCGATTTATGGCAAGCGTTAGATGCCGAAACCGCACGTCACAACGTCGAGTGGCACTGGGTGAAAGGCCATGCCGGGCACAGAGAAAACGAGATGTGCGATGAGCTAGCCAGAGCCGCCGCAGAAAACCCAACCGAAGAAGATACAGGCTATCAGCCGAGCTAACGGTGCCTTATTCTTCAATACCGCAGCTATTGCTTAGGGTTGAGGGAAATTTTGTAATTGACGCCCAGTGGCGTCAATTTTCGTTTAAGCTTCCAGTGAGGTTTTATCGGCTTGAGCGGGTAAGTCCGCTTTCTTGCCACGATATAATAGAGGCTGCCCATCGGCCGCGCCCACTCCCCCAGGCTATTTTCCATCCAAGTCCAAAACGTTCGATAGCTTTGCATCGGAAACAAAGCGTAGCGATCGCACTCAATCACTTCATAATTGAGTACGCCCAGCCAATCTTTAATGCGATTGGGGGTAAACATCCGGCCACTCCAAGGCAAGTTGTGCTTGCGCCATGGCATCAGGCTTGCCAAGCCGGTCAAACTCAGTGGGTTAAAACCGGTCAAAATCAAATAGCCATCATCCATCATCACTCGGTCAACCTCACGTAATAAGCGGTGGGGATCGTTACAATAATCGAGTTGGTGCGCCATAACGATGGCATCAAAGCTCTTTTCTAGAAACGGCAGTTGATAACCGTCAGCGATGACGTTATGCAAGGGATTTTTTATGTCGAGCTGGACTTGATGTTGAATGTTGCAACTAAAACTGGTTAACTCACAACTCAAGCCACCTAGCTTGAGCAGGTGATAACCAAACAGCTTCGGACACCATTCATCGACGCGAGTTTGGATAGACTCACTCACCCACTGGCCGTTTTTTAATTGCGTCCACGAATGGGGTTGTTCTAGCTTCTTCTTACTGCGGGCTGGCTTCATACTTAACCTGCTTCACTCAAGAGTCGATGACGACAGTGTCACTGGAGAGACTTCCATGTTAGAGATCAAAAGCATACCTGCATTTAACGACAATTACATCTGGCTTATCGAAAATCGAGATAAGCGTTGTGCGGTTGTTGACCCCGGTGATGCGGCTCCAGTCCTGGCGTATCTCAAACAGCACGAATTGAGTTTGGAAGCGATTTTAATTACCCACCATCACAATGATCACATTGGCGGCGTCGCCGAGCTAGTGCGCCAATTCCCGACCATCAATGTGGTGGGGCCAGCGAGCGAGCCGATTCCAACCTTGTCCCACTCTGTCTCTACTGGCGATCAAATCGAGCTGTTTGGTGAAGTGTTCCGTGTCGTCGGACTTGAAGGACATACATTAGGTCATATCGGCTACGTCGGTGATGGCAAACTGTTCTGCGGCGATGTACTGTTTTCTGCCGGCTGTGGGCGTGTGTTTGAAGGCACAATGGAACAGATGCATACCTCATTGTGCAAACTGGCTGCTCTACCTGATGAGACCGAGGTCTATTGCGCTCATGAATATACCGCGAGCAATGTCGCGTTTGCATTGGCGGTCGAGCCCGATAACGTCCAACTTCAGCAATATCGTGATGAAGTCAATCGGCTGCGTGCGCAAAATCAGCCCACCCTCCCTACCACGCTTGGGAGAGAAAAACGCATCAACCCTTTCTTGCGTACCGGCGAACCCAGTGTCATGCGCTCGGTCGCCAATCGGACCCAAGAGACAGACGCACTCGCGATATTTAGCGCATTACGTGAGTGGAAGAACGAATTTTAGCACTTTGGTGCTTGTCACTGCCTAAGTGACGAAAGTATTATCAGCAGCCAAAGATTAAAAGGGCTGGATAATGCGATTGAAACATAGCTGGGCTTTGGCTCTCCTGCTGACAGGGTGTCAACTGACTCAGTCTGACCATACCGGTGAAGGCGAAAGCCCTGACACCAATACTCCTAACACGGCTTTGCAGCACACATCAGTAGCTGCGAAGCCCGCGACCAAGACAAAAGCCACTAAACCCGCGCCCGTTGTGACCCCAGAGTCTCAAGAAGATGTGTGGCAGCGAATTGCGATGCAACTCGAGATGCCAATCCCGGAGGACAAAAGCGTGGATTACTACCGCACTTGGTATCTCAAACACCCTAACCATCTCAAAACCGTCTCCGAGCGCGCGCAGCCATTTCTCTACCTAATTACGGAGAAAATCGAGCAGCGTGGCCTTCCGCTAGAATTGGCCCTGCTTCCTGTCGTAGAGAGCTCATTTGATGCCTTTGCCTACTCGCACGGTAGCGCCGCTGGCTTGTGGCAGTTTGTACCTGCGACCGGTAAATCATTTGGCTTGAAACAGAACTACTGGTATGACGGACGTCGAGATGTCGATGCCGCGACCGATGCCGCGCTTGACTACCTCACTCAGTTAAACCGCCGCTTCGATGGCGATTGGCAACATGCCATCGCAGCCTACAATAGCGGTGGCGGTCGTGTCTCTAGTGCAATTCGTAAAAACAAAAAACTGGGTAAACCGACCGATTTTTTCTCGCTTGACCTCCCTAAAGAGACCAGTGGTTATGTTCCAAAACTGCTCGCCCTAGCGGATGTGGTGGCCAACCAAGAAAAATACGGTATCGATATTCCTGCCATCGCCAACCAACCTGTGGTTGAGCTGGTTGATCCTAAAGAGCAGTTAGATCTGGCGATTGCAGCCAACTACGCCGGTCTAACGGTAAAAGAGCTGCAAAGCTTAAACCCAGCTTACAATCAGTGGGCAACCGCGCCCGATGGCCCCCATCAGTTATTGCTGCCCGTCAATTCGGTCGCACCGTTTCGCCAAGCCGTTGAAGCCAACCGTGGTCAAGGCCTAAAAGTGGTGCGTTACAAGGTGAAATCGGGCGATAGCCTGAGTGTGATTGCCAACAAACACAACACAACCACTAAGGTGATTCGCACCGCCAATAACCTCAAAGGCAACACGATTCGCGCGGGTCAGTACCTGATGATTCCGACCTCGACCCGTGACGACAAAGCGTACACCTTGAGCGCATCCAACCGATTGGCACAAACCCAGTCTCAAGCGCGTGGCACCTATAAACTGACGCATACTGTGAAGTCAGGGGAGAGCCTCTGGAGCATTGCCTCTACCAACAACGTATCGCACCAATCCTTGGCAAAGTGGAATGGCATGAGCCCAAGAGACACGTTGCGCGTTGGCCAATCACTGGTGATTTGGAAAGAGAACAAAGAAGGCGCGATCATTCGCACTGTCTTTTATGATGTCCGCTCCGGAGATACCCTCAGTGGTATCGCGAGCAAGTTCAAAGTGAAAAGCCGCGACATCGTCAAATGGAATGACCTGAGCAATCAGAAATACCTCAAGCCCGGTCAAAAACTCAAGTTGTATGTCGATGTCACTAAGGTGAGCGTATGAACCCGTCAAGTAACCCTTTGATCATGCTGGTGGATATTTTCCGTTCGCCCAGCGCTTGCTTTCTCGCCTTGTACCAGCGCGGCATGTGGGGATGGCAACCCTACTTGTTTCTAATTCTGTCGCCATTTTTGTTCTGGGGCGCCTACTTTGACATGGTCAATGTCGCCTGGCTACAAGAGACACTGGAAGCGCAATTGGCTATCACCAATCCTGAGCAGCTCGCTCTACTGGATGCTAATACCTTAATGGCCAGTGAGATCATCAGTGATGTCGCCGGACGCACACTGACGATTGTGATGTTGGCGTTTTGGTTTAATTTGGCCACTAAGCCGAGTCAGCATCAACATGGTTTTTGGCGTTGGTTTGCGGCGAGCGCGGTGATCACCTTCCCAGCGATCATTGGCGATTTGGCGAGCTACATCAGTGTGCTGTTAAAACACGGTCAAGTGATGGTCTACGCTGCCGATCTCAATAGTTTGAATGGCTTACTCAAATTGCCGCTGACTCACTCATGGTCGCAATTTGCCAGCTCGTTTCCTTTGCTGCTGCCTTGGTACATCGCACTGGGATATGCAGCGGTCGGCACTTGGACGGAGTTTGAGCGTGGCCAAGCGTTAGCCATCGCCGCTCTCCCTTGGGTCGCTTACTACCTTATTTGGGCTCTCTATATTGTTATTTTTTAAGCTCAAAACTGGCTAACATTGGATTATGATCGGAGGCGTCACTGTGTGGTGCCTCTGCTGTCTTCAGCGTCAATCCACGATAGAAGATATGATCCAGCTGCAGGCCCGTCAGAAACTGAGTGCGGTTATCAGGCGTAAAAGTGACCGCGTTGAGCGCTAAGCCCGACAACGCTTGACGCATCACCGTCATGCGCTCTTCACTCCAACTGTTAAAATCCCCCGCCACCAGCATTGGCCCCTGATGCTTTCTGAGCTCCGTCACCAAGGTGTCAATTTGGCGCAGGTACTCTTGGGTGCCATAAGTGAAATTAACCGCATGAATGTTGACCACGGCAAGCTCACGGCCATCACTCAACGGATAACGAGCATAGAGCGCCGATTTGGGTAAACGCAGCCAAGGTTCCAATTCAGTGTAAGCGCAAGCCAGACGCGGGGCACCGAGTGTCAAATTGAGCACTCCGGCACTGGTATCAAACACTTTAAACGCATCCACTTGGGTGCCAAACCAACGCGCTTGTTCAATGTATTGCTTGAACGCCTCCCCCATGCTCGCCTCTTGCAGCAGCACCAACTGCTTGTTGTCACTGAGCTCGCGCAGCGCTGATTGCCAAGAGGGACGATTTTGCTTGTAGATATTCCACACCAATATATTCAGTTGCCCCTCTTTATCCAGCGCAGGCGCCTGTGGATTCTGGTAGCAATGCAGGGAGACCTGACTCTCTTGATTGGACAGCGAGTAGACCTGACGGTCGGCAGGCAAGATAAAAATGGTATGAAAGAGCGTGAGCCCCATTAGCGTAAGCGCACTTATGGTGACTAGCGTTATGGTAAGGCGTTGTTTCATTTCGCGACCCTATTTGGAAAAGGGAGAGTTGGAAAGCGGGTAGTGAGAAAAGGCATAGCTAGAAAAAAACATAGAGTAAAACGTGTGGTAAGGAAAGCGGTCTTAGATAAAACAAAAGAGCCATTAGGCTCTTTTGTTCTCATTCGGATTCGGCGTTAAATCGCTTCTTCGTCTTCTTCACCCGTACGGATGCGTACCACGCGCTCCACATCAGTGATAAAGATTTTACCGTCGCCAATTTTACCGGTTTGTGCGGTTTCGATGATGGTGTCGACACACTGCTCAGCCACCTCTTCGTTGACCACAATCTCAAGCTTCACTTTTGGCAGAAAGTCCACCATGTACTCCGCGCCGCGGTAGAGCTCTGTGTGACCTTTCTGACGACCAAAGCCTTTCACTTCAGAGACCGTCATACCTGTGATGCCGACTTCTGCCAACGCTTCACGTACGTCATCTAATTTAAATGGCTTGATGATGGCTTCGATTTTTTTCATGTTCATCCCTTAAACTTGCGCAACATATTTTCCCGATTATCACACGAACATCATGCAATAAAAAGCCCGAGCCAACACTCACCAAAAGTTTATCACTCAACCAAGGTCATGACTCGGGTCCTTTAACCAATCCCACCGTCGCAAAGCAATGACGAGACTGTGAAGAATGGCATTATTTTAAGCTTGCGTAATACGCGGCTAAGTTTTCGATATCCGCTTCACTGAGCATCGACGCTTGCGCCTGCATTACTGCTGCCAAGCCACCATTGCGCTCTTTGTTTTTGTACGCCTTGATAGAGGAGATCAAGTACTGCTCATTTTGGCCCTTTAAGTTTGGATAGCCAGGGATCACGGCAATACCATCAGCGCCATGACACGCCGCGCACACGGCGGCCTTCGCTTGCCCTGCCGCCGCATCGCCCGCCGCTAATGCGTGTCCACTCACTAATCCTAGGCTCATCATCACTGTGATTGCGATTGTCTTCATTGCTCTTCCTTATCCATTGTCTTTTTTGTTTGATGACGATGGGTATCGCCACTCCCCAATAAGGCTAGGGGTATTATTTTTACGATTGTGGCACAACTCTGGTTTACTTGTTCCAGGTAAGTTCACAATCTTGACCAATAAAGGCTTTATCAACAAAGAGATGCGCCACTGTTGCAACTTGGTCACCACACATTAAAATCGGCGTTCGGCGTCTCAACCAGCTGGGTACGCCGTACTCCTGAAACAGTTTTTTCATCGACCGGCGATGACCTCGTTCAGAAGGATGAGCGGTAAAACCTTGCGGATCAAAAGTAATACGCAGGGGCTGTGCTCCAAGCGCGGCTAAAGACAGGCTCCCTTGAGAAGAAGTGCGCAGCGCGAGGTGCCCCAAATTGGCGGGGAGTTCGATGCTCTGACCGATAGCAATCTCATGCTGCCAATCTT
The DNA here is from genome assembly GCF_059834225.1 of Vibrio sp. R10-SG3-ISO3. Classification (NCBI taxonomy): domain Bacteria; kingdom Pseudomonadati; phylum Pseudomonadota; class Gammaproteobacteria; order Vibrionales; family Vibrionaceae; genus Vibrio; species Vibrio sp. R10-SG3-ISO3. The sequence goes on from NZ_JCBDHE010000040.1 coordinate 137,317, forward strand.
CAAGACTGGCGTGATCGTCCACCAAGTAGAGTCGCTGCTGATAACGACGAACCTCTCGCTGACCATCCACCACAAACCTAGGGTTCGCATCACAGCGCGCCAGTGCCACTTGTTGCCATATCAATGCGAGTTGATTGACGCTTGGCATGGCGAGTTGGTGCTCGGCAAACCACATACGCATCAATCTTGCACGCATCACCTCACTGCACGTGCTTAAGGCTTCAATCGATAAGCTCGCATCAGCAAGCAGAACTGCGGCGAACTTATCCTCAAGCAGTTCATCAAGTAGTAACTCTTGCTCGGCGCACAGCTGCGCACTGCGCGCAATCGCAGTGGGTAAGTGGGGCCAGCGCTCGGTCAGCACGGGGGAGACATGATGGCGAATAAAGTTGCGATCAAAGCGGGCATCTTGGTTGCTTTCATCCTCTATCCAATCGAGCTGATGTTCTTGCGCGAAAGCGAAGATCGCTTCTCGGCTCACATCGAGTAAAGGGCGCAGCAACGTCCCTTCACGCAAATTTTTTTGCTTACCCATCGCAGAGAGCCCTTTCGGCCCGCTGCCACGTTTTAACGCGAGTAGAAACGTCTCGACTTGGTCATCGCTATGATGCCCGGTTAACAGCACATCGCCTTGGCTGAGATAGTGTTCGAGGGCTTGATAACGCGCCTGGCGCGCCTTCGCTTCAAGGCTTTCACTGCCGCAATCGAGCCTCACTCGCTCAACATGGCACTCCATCTGCGCCGCTGCTGCCCATTGCTCACACCGCTTAGCCCAATGGTCCGCATTTGGACTTAAACCATGATGAACGTGAACCGCGCAGACATCGAGTCGTGGGCGCTGCGTGGCGCGATATTGATGAAGTAGATGCAGCAAAACACGCGAATCAACGCCACCACTGAGCGCCAACACCACACGTGGCTGGCTCTGTCTGGATGCGTCGAGATAACTCGACAAGGCTTGGCTAAAGTGTGAATAGAGATCAGTCATAAGGCATCAAGGTTAGACTCATTGGCCAAAGTGTATCACTGCCACTTGGAGGGAGCTATGATGCTCAAGCGCAAAAGGCGAGCGCCACTACGCAAAAAGGCCGAAACAGAGTTCGGCCTTGAAAGATAAAGACGATAAATCAGCAGTAACCGTAGCTCATCAAACGCTGGTAACGACGCTCAAGAAGCGTATCGTTGTCGAGCGAGGCTAGGTCATCAAGCTGCTTGAGTAGCGTCGCTTTCATATTTTGCGCCATCTGAACATGGTCACGATGTGCTCCGCCTAGTGGCTCTTCAATGATTTCATCAATCAGCTCAAGCTCTTTAAGACGAGGAGCAATCAGACCCATCGCCTCTGCCGCTTGCGGCGCTTTGTCTGAATCACGCCATAAGATAGACGCACAACCTTCCGGTGAAATCACCGAGTAGGTCGAGTATTGCAGCATGTTGACGTAATCACCAACACCGATCGCCAATGCACCGCCAGAGCCGCCTTCACCGACGACGTTACAAATCACAGGCACTTTCAAGCCCGACATGACTTTCAAGTTGGTCGCAATCGCTTCTGACTGACCGCGCTCTTCGGCGCCAACACCTGGGTAGGCACCAGCAGTATCAATGAAGGTAATGATCGGCATGTTAAAACGCTCAGCCATTTCCATCAGACGCTTAGCCTTACGGTAACCTTCTGGCTTAGGCATACCGAAATTGCGTTTCACTTTGTCACGAGTCTCACGCCCTTTTTGATGACCAATAATCATCACAGGTCGGCCATCAAGGCGTGCCATACCGCCGACAATCGCTTTGTCATCCGCGTACGCTCGGTCACCCGCCAGCTCTTCAAACTCGGTAAACATATGCTGGATATAGTCCAGCGTGTAAGGACGTTGTGGGTGGCGGGCCAGTTGAGCGGTTTCCCACGCACCAAGATCACTGAAGGTCTTCTTTTTCAGTTCTAAACTCTTTTTCTCTAGCTGTTCGATCTCTTTCGCGAGATCGACGCCAGAATCACCACCATGACGAGACACATCACGTAGCGCTTCGATTTTTGCTTCTAGCTCTGCGATTGGTTTTTCAAACTCTAAAAAATTCAGGCTCATCTATCGATCCTTGTGGGTTTGGCGTTCACCAAACTTAGTTAAATTCGAGTTCCACTTGGCTAGCACCAAGCAGTTGTTTTAAATTGTCTAACAGTTCGTCGCTTGGCGTTACTCGCCACTGGGTCCCTAGCGTTAAACGCGCTCGTGCATCGCTACGCTGGTAGTATACATGGACAGGGACTGTCCCTGCCCGATAAGGCTCTAGTATTTGACTAAAGCGCTCAAAAAACTGCCCATCAATTTGATTGTGATCGATGGAGAGCGACAAACCACGCGCGTATTTTTCTCGCGCTGATCCAAGATCCATGACTTCACGGGCCGACATTTTAAGTCCCCCATTGAAATCATCAAAGCTGACCTGTCCAGAAACCACGAGAATTCGATCTTTTTCAAGCAATTCGGCGTAGCGATCCAGCGCATCGGAGAACAACATCACTTCCATGCGGCCACTGCGATCGTCCAAGGTCATAATGCCAATACGTGAACCTCGCTTGGTGGTCATCACCCGTGCTGCGACCACCAACCCCGCCACCGTGACACTTTGATCGCGCCGAGTCGGCGTCGCATCGGCTAAGCGGCAACTGGTGTATTTATCCAACTCTTTAAGGTACGCGTTGATCGGATGCCCCGTCAAATAGAGACCTAAGGTATCACGCTCCCCTTCTAGCCACACTTTCTCTGGCCAAGGTGGCACCTTGGTGTATTTGTGCTCAACTTCCTCAGGCGCTTCGGTCAATACGCCAAACAGATCCGTTTGACCAAAGGCTTCGGCTTGGTGATGCTGGCTGGCCGCTTTGACTGCATCATTGAGTGACGCCATCATCGCCGCTCGATGTGGTCCCAATCTATCAAGCGCACCGGCGTAAATCAGTTTTTCAATCACACGTTTATTGACCTTTTTCAGATCGATTCGTGCGCAGAAATCAAACAGGTCTTTAAAGTGGCCGCCCTCTTTTCTCGCTTGCATGATGGCATCAATCGGCCCCTCACCGACACCTTTGATCGCACCAATACCGTATACAATGGCGCCATCGTCATCGACATTGAAACGATACAAACCAGAGTTGATGTCCGGTGGTAGCACCTTGAGCTTCATGCGCAAGCATTCATCCACCAGACCAACCACTTTCTCGGTGTTATCCATATCGGCGGTCATCACCGCGGCCATGAACTCCGCAGGATAGTGTGTTTTTAACCACAGCGTTTGGTACGACACCAAGGCATAGGCAGCGGAGTGCGATTTGTTAAAACCATAACCGGCGAATTTTTCCACCAAGTCAAAAATCTTCATCGCCAACTCGCCGTCGACGCCGTTTTTAATCGCACCCTCTTCGAAGATGGCGCGCTGCTTGGCCATTTCCTCAGGTTTTTTCTTACCCATAGCTCGGCGCAACATATCCGCGCCACCGAGCGTATAGCCCGCGAGGATCTGGGCAATCTGCATCACCTGCTCTTGGTAGAGAATGATGCCGTAGGTCGGGTCGAGGGTCTCTTTGAGCGATTCGTGTTGCCAGGTTTCATCTGGGTAGGAAATCGCTTCGCGGCCGTGCTTACGGTCGATGAAGTTATCCACCATCCCCGATTGCAGCGGGCCCGGTCGAAATAGGGCCACCAGTGCGATGATGTCTTCAAAACAGTCTGGCTGAAGTCGCTTGATCAGCTCTTTCATTCCGCGCGATTCGAGCTGGAATACCGCTGTGGTCTCGGAGTTTTGCAGTAAGCGGAATGATGGCGCGTCATCGAGTGGGATCGATTCGATTCTCACCGGCGCTTTGCCCTCGCGCTCAAGGCGAGGGTTAATCAGCCCCAAAGCCCAATCGATAATGGTCAGGGTACGCAGACCCAAGAAGTCGAACTTCACCAGACCGGCGGTTTCCACATCGTTCTTATCAAACTGAGTGACAGGGAAATGTCCTTCCGCATCGGCATAAATCGGAGCAAAGTCGGTGATGGTCGTGGGTGAGATAACCACGCCCCCCGCATGCTTACCGGCGTTTCGTGTACACCCTTCAAGGATGCGACACATGTCGATCAGCTCTTTGACATCTTCGTCGGCTTCATACAGCTCAGGTAATGCAGGTTCGGCCTTGAACGCTTTTTCGAGCGTCATACCCGGATCGGGTGGCACCAATTTAGAGATGCGGTCAACAAATCCAAACGGATGGCCCAGCACTCGGCCGACATCTCGGATAACCGCTTTGGCCGCCATGGTACCGAAGGTAATGATCTGCGATACCGCATCACGACCATACATTTCAGCCACGTGATCGATCACCTGATCACGCTTGTCCATACAAAAGTCGACGTCAAAATCGGGCATCGAAACACGTTCTGGGTTCAAGAATCGCTCGAACAGCAAATCGTACTCAAGCGGATCCAGATCGGTGATCTTTAGCGCGTACGCCACTAAGGAGCCGGCACCCGAACCTCGGCCAGGGCCTACAGGAATATCATTGTCTTTGGACCACTGGATAAACTCCATTACGATCAAGAAGTAACCCGGGAAGCCCATGTTGTTGATCACTTCCAACTCGACTTGCAAGCGCTCATCGTATTCTGGCCGTCTTTCGGCACGCACTTGCGGGTCAGGGAACAGGAACTCCAGTCGCTCTTCGAGACCTTCTTGTGACTTTTTCACCAAGAACTCGGTTTCCAACATGCCATCGGTTGGGAAAGCAGGCAGGAAGTACTCACCCAGTCTCACGGTTACGTTACAACGCTTAGCAATTTCTACACTGTTCTCTAGGGCCTCAGGGATGTCGGCGAATAGCTCGCACATCTCTTCTTCGGTGCGCAAATATTGCTGAGGGCTGTAATTTTTGGGGCGGCGCGGGTCTTCTAAGGTGTAGCCATCATGAATCGCGACGCGAATTTCATGAGCATCAAACAGCGAGGGCTCGAGAAACACCACCTCATTGGTCGCCACCACGGGCAGTTGCTGCTGCTCGGCAAATTCGAGCGCGAAGTGTAGGTAACTCTCTTCGTCGTTACGCCCGGTTCGAGTGAGTTCGAGGTAGAAACGGTCGGCAAAATGTTGCTGATAAAACGCGGCGCACTGCTCGGCAATCCCTTGGTTGCCTTTAAGTAGCGCTCGGCCAATTTCACCGCTTCGACCACCGGATAACACAATCAAACCTTCAGAAAGCTCAGCCAACCACGCTTTGTCAATCACAGGCTGGTGTTGAACATGGCCTCTCAAGTAGGCTTTAGAAATCAATAAGGTGAGATTGTTGTAACCGGTGTTGTCTGCCGCAAGCACGGTCAGCTTCGTCAGCTCATCGCCAAACTCCGGCGATTGCATGACAAAATCCGCCCCTATGATGGGTTTTACGCCACAGTTGTGCGCAGTGCTGTAAAACTTCACCAAGCCACACAGGTTGGTAAAATCGGTGAGCGCAACGGCAGGCATACCTAGTTCAGCCACTTTCTTCACCAAGGGCGGCACTTTCGACAGGCCGTCAATCATGGAGAAATCACTGTGAACTCGAAGGTGGATAAACTTAGGGTCGTTCATAGGTTGTGAATCACTTAGGGTACAAATAGGTAACATCAGTTGGAGGCTATTCTACGTTATCGCCCCCACTCGCTCAATTCGCAAGGCTACTCGATGCCGAGCGCGCGTTTCACCGGCTTAAAGCTTTTGCGATGCTCATCAATCACGCCGTGCGCTTCAATCGCCGCAAAATGGGCTTTGGTCGGGTAACCTTTGTGTTGCGCAAAACCAAATTGCGGATGTCGCTTATCAAGCGCTTCCATCTCTTGATCGCGCACCACTTTTGCGATGATTGACGCTGCACTGATTTGCGCGACACGCAAATCACCTTTGACGACCGCCATCGCATCCATAGGCAGCTCAGGGACTCGGTTGCCATCAATCAGGGCGAGATCGGGCGTTAGCGATAAACCTGCAATCGCGCGCTGCATCGCAACCATTGTCGCTTGAAGGATATTCCACTCATCAATTTCAGCGGGGGAGCATCGACCGATAGACCAAGCCAACGCTTTCTCTTTGATCTCCGGTAGCAAGGCTAAGCGCTTTTTCTCAGAGAGTTTTTTTGAATCATTGAGCCCTTCGATCGGATTGTTCGGATCGAGGATCACCGCTGCGGTCACGACATCGCCGACTAAAGGACCACGCCCCACTTCATCGACACCGGCAATCCATTGATAGCCCGTTGGGTACTCAAACGGGGCTAAGGGGGTAGCTTGTTTTGCCATTTATGCTTTACCTATTAATGATAATACGGCGTTGGCCGCTTGTTCATCGGCACCTTTACGAATCCAATGATGCATCTCAGTGAATGTCTCGACCATCGCCTCCCCTTCACCAGCCAAGAGCCTTTCTATCTCCGCACTGAGATTTTCTGGTGTGCACGCTTCGAGCAAGTACTCTTTAACGATCTCTTTGTCCGCCAAAATATTGGGTAAAGAGACAAACGGCGTTTTGACTAAGCGACGCGCGATAAACGCAGTAATAGCGTTCACTTTATACCCCACCACCATAGGGCGCTTAATGAGCATGCATTCTAACGCCACGGTGCCAGAGGCCAGCAGGACCACATCAGACGCCGTAATGACGTTACGCGCGGTATCATCCACTAAGGTGAACTCAAGTTCTGGTGCATAAGTTTGCCAAGCATGCTCAAATTGCTCACGACGCTTAGGGTTAACCAAGGCTACCACAAAGCCTAAATCGGGATGGGTTTGATGCAGGCGTTGGCAGGTTTCAAGGAAAGGTTGGGAGAGCATGTTAAGCTCACTGCCGCGACTGCCTGGCAGCACCGCTAACCAGCGTTTATTCGGGTCCAAACCGAGCAACTCACGCGCGGGCGCTTTGTCGGAGACCATAGGAATCGCATCGGCAAGGGTGTGGCCGATAAACTCACACGGCACTTGGTGGCGGTCATAGAAGGCTTTTTCAAACGGCAAAAATGCAAGCACCAGATTCGTTGCCGCTTCAATCTTGACGATACGTTTTTGTCGCCACGCCCAAACCGACGGGCTGACATAATGGACGGTTTTAATGCCCGCTTGCTTTAAACTGAGTTCAAGCCGTAAGTTGAAATCAGGCGCATCGATACCGACAAACACATCGGGCGGATTGTGAGTAAAGTAATCGACCAAAGAGGCTTTAACTTTGAGCAGTCTCGGCAATCGACCCAGCACTTCGACCAGCCCCATCACGGCCAGTTCTTCCATATCGAACAGAGATTCGCAGCCCTGAGCGATCATCTTAGGGCCACCAATACCGACAAATTCCGCATTGGGGTAGCGCGCTTTTATCGCTTTGATAAAGCCCTCGCCTAAGGTATCACCAGAGAGTTCTCCCGCGACGATACCAATTCTCAGTGGCTTTTCCATTGTCATGATGTATCGGTCCAATTAAATGCAAAATAAAAAAGGCCGTCTGATTTCCTAGACAGCCTTTTAGACATCGAGCGCAGGCCGCGATTAACGAATAATACCGCGTTCTGTATTTTCCAGCATGTGCGAGAAGCGTCCGACAGAGGCAAACTCTTTCGCCATTTCCGCCAAGATAGGTTTCACTTCTTCCATGGTTTTGCCTGAGCGGTAGATTTCTTTGTACGCTTTTTGTAGGGCGCGAATCTCAGCTCTTTCAAACCCATTGCGCTTAAGGCCAACCAAGTTCAAACCAAATGGGGTGGCGTGGTTACCTTGCGCTAAGACATAGGCAGGCACATCTTGTACGACAGCAGAACAGCCACCGATATACGCGTAAGCCCCGACCGTACAGAAAGGGTGAATCGCTGACAGTGCCATCACACCCGCGTAATCTTCCAAGGTGACATGACCACCTAAAATGGCGTTGTTTCCGATGTGTGTATGGTCACCAACAATCACGTCGTGTGCGATGTGTGCGTTAACACACAATAGGTTGTCGTTACCAATGACCGTCGTCGCTTTGTCTTGCACCGTGCCACGGTGGATCTGCACCGCTTCACGAATGACGTTGCGATCGCCAATCACCACCGTTGTCTCTTCGCCGCCGTATTTCTTATCTTGGTTCTCTTCACCAATGACCGCGTGCGGGAATATGCGGTTCTCTTTACCTATCGTCGTGTGACCTTTGATCACGACATGGGACATGATTTCTGTGCCCTCACCAATCTCCACTTGGCCGGAGATGTAAGTGAAAGGCCCAACGGTCACATTCGCAGCGATGGATACGTCACCTTCGATGACCGCAGAAGGGTGAATTTGAGCCGTCTCATGAATCATATTAGAACTCTCGACGAGCACATTTAAGCTCTGCTGAACAAACCACTTCGCCATCAACCGTTGCTACACCATTGAATGCAGCAATGCCGCGGCGCTCTTTCAAAAATTCTACTTTGATCACCAGTTGATCACCTGGAGTGACAGGTTTACGGAACTTGGCTCCGTCGACACTGGCAAAGTAGTACAACTCGTTCTCAGAAGGCGCACCAAACGATTTAAACGCCAGAAGACCGGTCGCTTGTGCCATCGCTTCCAAAATCAGTACGCCAGGGAACACTGGGAGTTGCGGAAAATGACCCGTAAACTGAGGTTCATTGACTGAAACATTTTTGATCGCCGTGAGGTACTGTGCTTCTTGGAAATCCGTCACACGGTCAATGAGCAAGAATGGGTAGCGATGAGGCAACAATTCCTGAATTTCAGTAATGTTCATCGTTTTATTTTCAGTAGTCAAAGTCATATTCCTATGTTGAATGCTAAATTCTTTTAAGTTGTGGCGCATTATAGACGAAAAAGGCTCGCAAATCGCGAGCCTTCGCTGACAAAAACGCATGAGCCGCCAGATAGACTGAGCAGCGCTCAACGCGCGAGTGCCTGTGGCACACCCTGTTAGTCAGGCTGTTGGTTTTCCAACTGCTTTTCGACCGCTTTCAAACGCTTGTTCATCTCATCAATGCGATGAACACGAGCGGCGGTTTTACGCCATTCACGATTGGTCTGAAGAGGAATACCTGACGAGTACATGCCTTTCTCTTCAATACCTCGCATCACCATGCCCATACCGGTAATGGTGACGCCATCGGCAATCTCAATATGACCATTGATCACGCTGCCGCCACCAATGATACAGTACTTGCCAATGGTGGTACTGCCAGCAACAATCGTACCACCCGCCATGGCGGTACCATATCCGATGTGTACGTTGTGCGCGATTTGCAGTTGGTTATCAAGAATGACGTTGTCTTCAATCACCGTATCGTCAAGCGCACCACGGTCAATCGTGGTACATGAACCGATTTCAACTCGGTTACCAATACGAACGCTACCAAGTTGAGGAATCTTAACCCACTCACCTTTCTCATTGGCATAACCAAAGCCATCTGAGCCAATCACTGAGTTGGCTTGCACTAGACAGTCTTCACCAAGAGAGACTTGATGATAAATGCTCACATTCGGCCATAGCTTGGTGCCTGCACCAATTGAGGCGTTTTTGCCAATAAAGCAGCCCGCGCCAATCGAGACATTATCACCCAGTGTTGCGCCTGACTCGACCACCGCATTCGCGCCGATCGAGACATTGCTGCCCAGTGTCGCATCCGCGGCGATAACGGCACTTGGCGCGATTTCAGCCGCCGGCATAGGCGTGGTGTCTAGTGCTTGCGCCACTTTGGCGAACGCCACGTAAGGGTCGTCAACGACAAGCACGTTACCGTGACATTGCTCTCGCTGGGCCTCTTTGACCATCACCACAGTGGCTTGGCACTGAGCTAGGTGCTTGGCGTACTTTGGGTTAGAAAGAAAAGTGACATGGCCCGCTTGGGCCTTGTCCATCGGGGCAACCATAGTGACGGTCGCCGTTGCGTCGCCATACAATTGACCCGAGGTAATCGTTGCCAGTTCGGCAAGAGTCAGAGTTTTCATAAACAATTATTTAAGTGCTTTGATCACATCTTCAGAAATATCGAATTCAGGCTTACCGTATTGCAATGCGGTAATATCGATCACGAGATCGTAGCCTTGCTTTTCAGCGATTTTGTTCACCGCGTCTTGAATCACTTTAAACAGTTTCTGCTTCTCTTGTGCTTCACGACGAGCAGACGCTTGCTCAAGAGATTGACCTTTAATGCGGAATTCATTTTCTAGCTGCGCAATTTCGATACGCGCTTTTTCGACATCTTCTTGGCTCATCAGCTCAGCGTCACGCTTAAGTTTTTCCACTTTGGTACGCGCTTTCGCTTCAATCGCTTTTAGCTCGTCCGCTTTGTCTTTAAAGTCTTCCTGCATTTTCTGCAGAGCAACTTCACGTTGGGGCAGAGCCTGAAACACCATGGCGGTATTGATGTAACCAATTTTTTGCGCCGCTTCTGCTGCATGAGCAAAAAGAGAAGACGTCATAATAACAAGGCCAAGGCCCGCCGCTTTGATAGTTTTGTTCACTGTAAAATTCCCCTTTAGAAGGTTCTGCCGATTGTGAAAGTGAAGAATTCTTCGTCATCACCTTCGTATTTCTTAATAGGTTTCGCGACCGAGAAGACCAATGGTCCCATCGGAGACATCCATTGCAACGCCGCACCGTATGATGCGCGATAGTTGGTTGGATCTGAGTAATCCTCATAGTATTGAGTGCCCGCATAACTCGCATCGTAGTTAAACTCGGTATCCCACACACTTGCCGCGTCGACGAACACACTGGTTCGGATTTGGCTGCGCACTTCATCAGACGCAAATGGAGTCGGTACAATCAGCTCCATACTGGCCAGCGCGATAGCATTACCACCAACCGAGTCGTCCGTTGCCACCACACAGCCGTCGTTTCCACTGCTTGGAGGACAGACGCTCGAGTTGCTGGAGTTGTAAACCGCCCTTGGACCTGCTGAGTTAGAACCAAAGCCACGTAATGTGGTGAAGCCACCCGCGTAGTAGTTCTCATAGAATGGGAACAGGTTATCGTTGCCATCCGTTTGACCGTAACCGTTACCGTAACCCAAGCGACCACGCATCAACAAGGTAAACTCGTGCTTTTTGGTCAATGGCACATACTGTCTCACGTCGTACTGCAGCTTAAAGTACTGCGCGTCTGAGCTAGGCACGGTGGCCTTGGCGAACGCACGTTGGTAGTTACCTGCTGTTGGGAAGTAGCCCTTGTTGAGGTTGTTGCGCGTCCAAGAGACATTCACGTCAAAATCTTGAGTGATGATGTTATCGCTTTCACCTTGACCAATACTGGCAGCAAACTGCTGCGCCTGATCGTAGGTGGGCACGTTACCGATGTTGTTATGGGTGTAGCCTAACCCGAATTCGAAACGGTTGAGTTCATCAAACGGGAACCCCCAAGTCACACTAGTACCATAACTTTCGTTGGTGTAGTCGATGATCCCCGCTTCTGAGGCTTCAAATTCGTTGTAGAAAATCTTACCGCCCATACTGACACCATCGAGGTTCCAGTACGGATCACGATACTCAAGGCTGACGTTCTTCTGGTAGTCGTTCATCATTGCACTGATACCGACGCGATCTCCAGAGCCCGCAAAGTTATCTTGTTGCAAACCGACCTGGAAACTGACCCCCGACTCAGTGCCGTAGCCAACACCAAAGTTAATGCTGCCTGAGTTGGCTTCTTTGACGTTGTAGACTAGGTCTACCTGATCATCACTGCCCGGAACTCGTACCGTCTGGACATCAACGGTTTCGAAGAAGCCCAAACGGCTCAAACGGTTTTTACCCGTTTCTATCGCGCGCGAGTTAAGCCAACTGCCTTCCATCTGACGCATTTCACGGCGCAGCACTTCGTCTTTGGTCGCATTGTTACCGACAAAGCGAATATCACGAACGTAGATACGATTGCCCGCCTCGACATTGACAATCAGAGAGACCTGCTGATTTTCATCATCAAATTCAGGAATGGTGGTCACTTGTGGATAGGCATAACCGGCTTCACCCAGTACGCGCTTGATGTTCTCTTCAAGAGAGGTCACGGCAGAGCCATTATAGATTTCGCCGTTTTCGAACGTGACCAAATCTTGCAGCTCTTGCTCTTTACCGATCAGTTCACCACGGAATTGGACATCTTTGACGGTGTACGGCAAGCCTTCTGATAACCCCAGCGTGATGTACACCCCTTTTTTATCGGGTGAAATCGCGACTTGCGTCGAATCCACTTGGAATTTTAAGTAACCACGATCCAAGTAGTACGATCTTAAGGCTTCAATGTCGCCCGCTAAGACTTGCTTTTGATATTTATCATCGGCGAGGAAGTTCCACCATGCGACATCCACATTGAGATTGAAACGGCTCAACAGCTCTTCATCTTCGAAGACTTCATTGCCGATAAAATTGATTTGTTGGATTTTCGCAGAGACACCTTCAGAGAAGACGAATTTGACATCACTCCGGTTACGCGGCAGCGGCGTCACGACTGCTTTAACTGACGCGTTGTATTTACCCACGCTGTAGTAGAAATCTTCCAGCCCTTTCTCAATATTGGACAGGGTAGTGCGATCCAGCGCTTCACCGACGCGCATTCCGGAGGCGTCAAGGTTTTGCTGCAACTGCTCTTCTTTGATCGCCTTATTCCCTGAGAAAGAGATGCTGGCAATCGTTGGGCGCTCTTTGACTTGCACCAACAACACATCGCCATCGCGAAGCACTTTGATGTTCTCAAAGTTACCTGAATCGTAGAGTGCACGAATGATCTCAGAAACGTCTTGCCCATCGACAGTGTCACCGACACGGACAGGCATTTTCAAAAGCGCCGCACCGAGAGCCACACGCTGTAACCCTTCGATCTGTATGTCTTCAACCACGAAGCTCTCGGCACCGTTTGCGCTCACACTCGTCGCGAGAAGCGTCGCAAACAGAATATTTTTCATCGCCATATTTGTTTTAGTTATTCCTTTCTACACCCTTCGCCCCGTTTAAAGACGAGCAAAATCATTGAAAATCGCCACTGCCATGAGAGAGAAGATAATCGCACCGCCGATACGGTAACCCATTTCCTGGACTTTTTCAGGCACAGGGCGTCTGATTATGGCTTCAATAGCAAAAAACAATAAATGTCCACCGTCGAGCATCGGCAGTGGAACGAGGTTTATAATGCCTAAGTTCACGCTGATAAGCGCAAGGAAACCGAGAAAATAGACCAAGCCATAATCGGCGGTCGTTCCTGCCCCTTTCGCGATCGAAATCGGTCCACTTAGGTTGTTCAATCCAACATCACCGACAATCAGTTTTTTCAGCATACTGATGGTCAAGGTGATCACTTGCCCGGATTTTTCAATCGCTTTACCGACTGATTCAAATACACCAAATTGCAGGTCGAAGCGATAGCTTTGCGGCCATTCTGCGACTTCTGGAGCAATTCCCGCAAAACCAATCACTCGCTGGTCTGAAAGCGCTCGGCTGTCTGGCGTTAAAGACACGTCCACAGACTGGCCATCACGCTCCACTTTGAGTGCAAGCGCGCGATTAGGGCTTGCTTGAATGGTCTCGACGACCTGCTGCCAACTCTCGACAGCCCGTCCATCGATACTCACTAACGTATCACCGACAAGCAGGCCAGCACGTTCACCGGCACTTCCCTCGCCGACATTGGTCAAACGAGCGGAAATCTCTGGCGTAAAGGGAATAAATCCAAGCGCTGACATAGCAGACTGCGTCTCAGGGTCAAAGTTCCATTCATCTAAATAGAGCACTTTGGTTTCTTCGACCCCCACACCGTCCGCCGGTGCGACGGTCAGGGTCAATTGACTGTCGCCAATATGGCGGATAAGCCCCATATTGACCGACTCCCAATCTGCGGTTTTGACGCCAGAAACCGCTTTAAGTTCCATGCCAGGTTCAAGACCGGCTTGCGCCGCAATCGAGTATGGCGTGACTTGTCCCACGACCGGTTTCACCGCAGGGACACCAATGATGAACACCAACCAATACGCGAAAATGGCAAACAGGAAGTTAAATGCTGGGCCTGCCGCGACAATGGCGCTTCGCTTCCACAAAGGTTTACGGTCAAAGGCGAACGCTTGCTGATCCGCGGGCACATCATCCACGCGGCCATCAAGCATTTTCACGTAACCACCGAGAGGGATCAAAGAAATAGAGTACTCGGTGCCATCTTTACCGACTTTACTCCATATGGATTTACCAAAACCGATAGAGAATTTTTCGACTTTTACGCCACAGCGGCGCGCCACCCAAAAATGGCCAAACTCATGCACGGCGACCAAAATGCCTAATGCAATGATAAATGAGATAAAGTTCCACAAAATACCGGTCATAGCGTCCGTCCGTTCATGGTTTCTATGGCGAATGCACGTGCCATACGATCGAGCTCTAGAATGCTCTCCAAACTATCACATTGCCCCTGACCACGGCTAGCACAGATCCGATTAGTGACCTGCTCATTGATGCGAGCGATGTCAGTGAACGCCAGTTTACGATCAAGAAAAGCCTGCACTGCAACTTCGTTGGCCGCATTGAGCGCTGTGGTCGCATGCTGGCCTTCAAAACAGGCATCAATGGCCAATTTCAAGCAGGGGTAACGTTGGTAATCCGGCTGTAAAAAGGTCAGTTCGCCCACTTGAGTAAAATCTAACGGTGCCACACCAGCAGCAATACGCTCAGGGTACGAGAGTGTCAGAGCAATCGGCGTTGCCATATCCGGCTCGCCCATCTGAGCCAAGACGGAGCCGTCACGATATTGCACCATTGAGTGGATCACAGATTGAGGGTGGATCAGAACTTTGAGTTGCTCGCGGCGAGCATTGAACAGCCATTTTGCTTCAATAAATTCAAGCCCTTTATTCATCATGGTGGCCGAATCCACCGAGATTTTTGGCCCCATGGACCAGTTGGGATGAGCAATCGCTTGTTCTGGGGTCACCTGCTCTAGACTCGCAATGTCGCTGTAGCGAAACGGCCCGCCAGAACCGGTCAAAAGAATATGGCTAATACCCTGCTTTTCAAGATCGCAGCGCCCTAGCTCCGTTTGCGCCTCGACGGGCAAACATTGGAAGATGGCATTGTGCTCACTGTCAACAGGCATTAACTCCGCGCCATACTTGGCAACCGCGTCGATAAAAAGTTGCCCAGACATCACCAACGCTTCTTTGTTGGCAAGCAGCACTCGCTTACCGGCTTTCACCGCCGCCATGGTCGGTAACAAACCGGCCGCGCCGACAATGGCGGCCATCACGGTATCGACATCATCCAGCGCCGCCATTTGGCACATCGCATCTACACCGGATAACACATCAATGGTGAGCGACTCTCCGGCTAACGCTAACTTGAGCGCGCGCGCAGCATCATCGCTCGCCATGACCGCATACTGGGGTTTCCACTTAAGGCACAACTGGCGCATTTTCTCGACGTTGTGTCCCGCGACTAAAGCAACGACCGAGTAGTGTTCACGATTCTGTTCGAGCACCTTAAACGTACTGTCACCAATCGAACCTGTCGCGCCGAGTATTGTCAACTTACGCATAGTAGTTACAACCAAGAAGGTAAAGGCAAGCGCCGGCTTGCCTTAGAATTAGAAAATGAAGTAGAGCAGCGCAAACACGGGAAAGGCAGCCGTCAAACTGTCAATGCGATCCAATACACCGCCATGACCAGGAATGATGTTACTGCTGTCTTTAATGCCAGAGACGCGCTTAAACATGCTCTCTACCAGATCGCCCAATACTGAGATAATCACCGTCGCTAAGGTAATCCCGACCATCACAAATGCGTTGGTAAACGGAATCTCAAACCAATGTGAAAAGCCCCAAGCAACTAAACTGGCGGTCACCATTCCGCCCACTAATCCTTCAATGGTTTTATTGGGGCTCACTTTAGGTGCCATTTTATGTTTACCGATGCTTTTACCGACAAAGTAGGCACCGCTGTCCGCCGCCCAAACAATCAAACAGACAAATAGAACCAAACGCGCGCCGTGGAAAGGATCGCTATAGAGGTCCTGCGCACGCAGCATCACCACGCTCCAGAAAAAGGGCAATAGCGTTAAGATTCCGAAAAGGTGTCTGAGCAGCGTTGACCCCTGCCACAGTGTGGCGGATTTGGGATAGGTAATCGCTAGCACGCTGGCAAAGAGCCACCAAGCGCAACCCAAGCCTAGTAAAGTAAGGTGGGATAAGGAAATCTCATTTAAGCTGTACGCATCAAATGGGACAAAGAACGCACTGACCGCAAACAGTATCGCTGAAGGGACAAGTGCTAAGTAGCGGGATTTGGCCTCGACAAATTGAGTCCACTCCCAAAAACCTATCATAGTGACCACGGCCAGCGCCGCCATAAACGTAGGTAAAGACAGTTGAAAGATGCCTAAAATGACTAACGGAGCAAGGATAAGTGCCGTTATTATTCTTTGCTTCAAACTTAAATCCTTTATTCGCTTTTCATCAATGCCTTGATTTGTTCACCTGTACACCCGAACCGTCGTTCGCGATTAACAAACCAAGTCACTGCTTCGACAAGACTATTCTCGTCAAATTCTGGCCAGTAGATCGGCGTAAAGTAGAGCTCTGCATACGCCATCTGCCATAGCATGAAGTTGCTAATTCTACACTCTCCACTGGTTCGAATCATCAAATCGACTTCAGGAATGTCGTTCATCGACAAATGATCGGTCATTAATGATTCAGTAATCTCTTCTGGTGCAAGTTCACCGCGAGCCACTTTGCTGGCAATCGCTTTGGTCGCTTCCACAATGTCCCATTTGCCGCCGTAATTCGCCGCAATATTGATCACCATTCCGCTATTGTTCGCCGTTAAGGCTTCTGCAGCGGCAATTTTCTCTTGCAAGCGTTCATTAAAACGAGACTTGTCACCAATGATCCGAAGCTTGAGGTTATTCTTATGCAGTTTCTTTACTTCTGATGACAGCACAGAAATAAACAACTCCATCAACACGCCGACTTCTTCTTCTGGTCTGCGCCAATTCTCGCTACTGAAAGCAAACAAGGTGATGGCCTTGATGCCGAGTTTAGCGGAAGTCGAAATCGCCTTACGTACCGCTGCCACTCCATTTTTATGGCCAAAGACACGCGGTTTACCTTGTGCTTTCGCCCAACGGCCATTGCCGTCCATGATGATTGCGATGTGTTTAGGGAGTACGTCAGGTGAGAGTTGAATGTTTTGCATAAGAGGGATTGGGTTTCCAGCAGGGTCGAAGAGATGCAATAAAAAAACGCTGTGCTGTTCGCCCAGCGTTTTTACTCATGGGCAGTTTAATGACTATTAAACTTCCATCAACTCTTTTTCTTTTGCTGCTAGCACTTCGTCAACTTTCTTAACCGCTGCGTCAGTCAGTTTCTGAATTTCATCTTGTGCTTTGCGATCTTCGTCTTCCGAGATCTCTTTGTCTTTCAATAGCGCTTTAAGGTCACCATTGGCATCACGACGAATGTTACGAATCGCTACGCGAGCACCTTCTGCTTCACCGCGAACGATCTTAACGAGGTCTTTACGACGCTCTTCTGTCAGTGGTGGCAGAGGAACACGGATGATAGTGCCCGCAGACATTGGGTTTAGCCCCAAATCAGACATCATGATCGCTTTTTCTACTTTCTGAGTCAGCTCTTTGTCGAATACCGTGATCGCCAGTGTACGCGCATCTTCCGCAACAACGTTCGCGACTTGGTTTAACGGTGTTGGTGCGCCGTAGTACTCAACTGAAATACCAGAAAGAAGGCTTGGGTGAGCACGACCAGTACGTACTTTAGATAGGTTGTTTTTTAGCGCTTCAACGCTTTTTTCCATGCGCTCTTGAGCGTCTTTTTTGATTTCGTTAATCACAATATCACCTTGATGTGTCATTCTTATCGAAGTCTCCCCACTAATGGGATGACGACCTTCGAAAGGCAATACCGTAGCCAACACAATGCTCGCTACGGTTGAATTCAATTAGTTTGCAGAGCTAATCAGTGTGCCTTCAGCTTCACCCATAACCACGCGGCGCAGTGCACCAGGTTTGTTCATGTTGAACACACGAATTGGCATTTTGTGGTCACGAGCCAGAGTAAATGCGGCTAAATCCATTACTTTCAGTTCTTTATCAAGAACTTCAGCGTAAGATAGCTTATCATACAGCTCCGCGTCTGGGTTGGCTACTGGGTCTGCAGTAAATACCCCGTCCACTTTTGTCGCTTTGAGAACCACGTCAGCTTCAATCTCAATACCGCGCAGACACGCCGCTGAATCTGTTGTGAAGAATGGGTTACCTGTACCGGCAGAGAAGATCACAACGCGACCTTGGCGCAGCTGGCTGATAGCATCGGCCCAGTTGTAATCATCACACACACCTTTTAGAGGGATAGCGGACATCACACGCGCGTTCACATACGCACGATGCAGCGCATCACGCATCGCAAGACCGTTCATCACTGTTGCTAGCATGCCCATGTGGTCACCGACAACTCGGTTCATACCTGCCTCAGCAAGGCCGGCACCACGGAACAAGTTACCACCGCCGATAACAACACCCACTTGAACGCCCAGTTCAACGAGCTCTTTTACCTCTTGAGCCATACGATCAAGGATCGTAGGGTCGATACCAAAACCTTCTTCGCCTTGTAGAGCTTCACCGCTCAGTTTTAACAGAATACGTTGATATGCTGGTTTAGGGTTTGTCGTCATGGAGTCTACCTTCCAATAAAGAGAGTGGTTGATTAACAGTCATGGATAGGGGAGAAAATCAAGTTCATAGACCCTAGTTCCTAGAGAAGAAATCCACTCTAGACTCTAGGAACTAGGCACTAGGCACCTAGGAACTCGCACCGAGTCACTATCACCCCTATTCATCACGGCTAATCGTTTGCACGCTAGTCATAAAAAGACCGCAGCCTTGGCTACGGTCTAAATAGTAAGCGCTACACTCAGGATTAACCTTTTTGAGCTGCTGCTACTTCTTCAGCAAAGCTCATTTCTGCGCCTTTCTCAATACCTTCGCCAACTTCTAGGCGAACGAACGTAGCAACAGAAGCGCCTTTCTCTTTCAGCATTTCGCCTACAGATTTCTTAGGCTCCATGATGAACGCTTGACCTGTTAGAGAGATTTCGCCAGTGAATTTCTTCATGCGGCCGATAACCATCTTCTCAGCGATCTCTTGTGGCTTGCCTTCGTTCATAGCGATTTCAACTTGAACTTCTTTCTCTTTAGCCACTACGTCAGCTGGTACGTCTTCTGGGTTAACGTACTCTGGCTTAGACGCAGCAACGTGCATTGCAACGTGCTTAAGAGTTTCAGCATCGCCTTCACCCGCTACCACAACACCGATTTTCTCACCGTGACGGTAAGAAGCGATTGCAGCACCTTCAACGTACTGAACGCGACGGATGTTGATGTTTTCACCGATCTTAGCAACTAGAGCAACACGCTCTTCTTCGAATTTAGCAACAAGCTCTTCAGCAGATGCTTTAGACGCTAGCGCGTCTGCTGCTACTTTCTCTGCGAATGCAGTGAAGTTGCCATCTTTAGCAACGAAGTCAGTTTGGCAGTTAACTTCAAGAAGAACAGCAACACCGCCTTCTTCTTTGATGATGATTGCGCCTTCAGCTGCTACGTTACCTGCTTTCTTAGCAGCTTTCGCAGCGCCTGATTTACGCATGTTCTCGATTGCTAGTTCGATGTCAGCGTTTGCTTCAACAAGCGCTTTCTTACATTCCATCATACCTGCGCCAGTACGTTCGCGCAGTTCTTTAACTAGAGCAGCAGTAACAGCCATTCTCTATTCCTCAGTTGATTCTGGATTGGGTAAAAAACAGGGGCCTACACACGTTCGGCCCCTATTGATAACTATAACTCACTTTATGCGACAACAAGATTGCACATAAACCAAGTGTGACACGGAGCCGCTATTATTCAGCTTCTACGAAACCGTCTTTTTCAGCAGCTGCAGCTACGTCTTTGTTACGACCTTCTGTAACCGCTTGAGCAGCAGCGTTTAGGTATAGCTGTACTGCACGGATTGCGTCATCGTTACCTGGGATAACGAAGTCAACGCCGTCTGGGTTAGAGTTAGTATCAACAACAGCGTAAACTGGGATACCTAGGTTGTTTGCTTCTTTAACTGCGATGTGCTCGTGATCAGCGTCGATAACGAATAGAGCGTCAGGTAGGCCGCCCATATCTTTGATACCACCAAGAGATTTCTCTAGCTTCTCCATTTCGCGAGTACGCATTAGAGCTTCTTTCTTAGTTAGCTTGTCAAAAGTACCGTCTTGAGACTGAGCTTCTAGGTCTTTTAGACGCTTGATAGACTGACGAACAGTTTTGTAGTTAGTTAGCATACCGCCCAACCAGCGGTTGTTAACGAAGTACTGGTTGCTAGCAATAGCCGCTTCTTTAACAGCTTCAGATGCAGCGCGCTTAGTACCTACGAAAAGAACTTTACCTTTTTTCTCGCCAACTTTCGCTAGCTCAGCAAGCGCTTCGTTGAACATTGGTACCGTTTTTTCTAGGTTGATGATGTGAACGCGGTTACGAGCACCAAAGATGAATGGCTTCATTTTTGGGTTCCAGTAACGAGTTTGGTGACCGAAGTGAACACCAGCTTTCAGCATATCGCGCATTGATACAGTTGCCATTTTAAAATCCTCTATGGGGTTAGGCCTCCACATTCCCCATAACTCCGACTAGGCTTCTGCCCAGCACCCCGGAATATGTGTCGGAATGTGTGTGATTTAAAGATAAATGTGTTTGGATGTTGCCCGCTTCGCCACCTCAACGCATCAAGGTGAAGAGAACAGACCGCAATTCCGGCGCGCTTTATATCATATTTTTGCGTTGTTTGGCTAGAAAAAAAACCACTTTCACCGCGTCCAACCCCCGCGAAATCACCGACCGTTACAGCAACCCTAGTCATTTTAAGGATTTATCGAGATTACACTTTCGCCCCTCTTCCTGTTAGAATGCGGCCATTCGCACCAGAGCGTGCTGACAGTGTTAGATAGAGAAAGCCGATGTCAATTAAGATCAAAACCGCACAAGAAATTGAACGCATGCGCATAGCTGGCGCATTGGCCGCTGAAATCCTAGAGATGATCGAGCCACACGTCCAAGTCGGCGTGACGACCGATGAGCTCAACCAGATTTGTCACGACTACGCCACCAGCAAAGGTGCGTACTCTGCGCCACTCGATTATCATGGGTTCCCGAAATCTATCTGTACTTCGATCAACCACATTGTGTGTCACGGCATTCCTGCCAACCAAGATGAAATGGGTAGCAACGGTCAGATGAAACCGGCGGTGTTAAAAGATGGCGACATCATCAACATCGACATCACAGTGATTGTTCCCGATGATGAAAACGCCGATCTTTCCGTGCGCCCAGCAGGCTACCATGGCGATACTTCGAAGATGTTCTTAGTGGGTGAGGTCTCCCCTGCCGACAAGCGCTTGTGTATGGTGACACAAGAAGCCCTGTACGTTGGGATGCGTAAAGTCAAACCGGGTGCTACGGTTGGCGATATTGGCAGTGCCATCGAGAAATACATCAAAGAGAACAACAAGAAAAACCCACGTAATAAGTTTTCTATTGTCAAAGACTTCTGTGGTCATGGTATCGGCAACGAATTCCATGAAGAGCCACAAATTGTTCACTACAAGAACAATGACCGACGTGTGTTGAAAGAAGGCATGTGCTTTACCATCGAGCCTATGATTAACGCCGGTAAATTTGGTGTCAGCGTCGATGCCGAAGATGACTGGACGGTCTACACTGGCGATGGCAAAAAATCCGCTCAGTATGAGCACACCATAGTAGTAACGAGCAACGGATGTGAAGTGCTGACACTAAGAAGCGATGACACCATCCCACGCCTGATGAACAACGATTAACGATTGAATGGAATATCCCCGCTTACGGGGATATTTTTTTATCTGACTAACTTTGCTAGATTCCTAATTAGGATTTTTTGCTGCATGGATTCGCTGTATGCCCTTTCAAACCCCTTTAGCGCTCGACGAGTCGCAACTCTCCGTCGCCGAGCTTAAACAGCAACTGGAACAGTTTGCTGAACATCAAAAGAATGAATTTCTCAACCATCACCCAGTGACTGACCTTGTCCTAGGTCGCTCTGACTACATTGATTTGCTATTAAATCGACTGTGGCAACATTTCGGTTTCGCCAACTTACCCAACATCAGCTTAGTTGCGGTAGGCGGTTATGGCCGCGGTGAGCTACACCCGCTCTCGGATATTGATATCCTGATTGTCTCTCGCCATACCTTACCGGAAGCGCTGGCCGCCAAAGTCAGCGAATTTATTACCCTGCTGTGGGATTTGCGCCTGGAGATTGGTCACGCCGTGCGTACGGTTGAGCAATGCGCGCAAATCGGCCGAGAAGACCTAACCGTTGCCACTAACTTACAAGAAGCCCGCTTGTTGTGTGGCTGTGAAGAGACCTTCCACAAGCTGAAGATGGAAATCCATTCAGAGAGCTTCTGGCCAAGCGAAATCTTCTATCAAGCGAAAGTACAAGAGCAACGTGAGCGCCATGCGCGCTATCACGACACCACCTACAATCTGGAGCCCGATATTAAGTCAACTCCAGGCGGACTGCGGGATATTCACACCTTAAGCTGGGTCGCAAGGCGCCATTTCGGGGCCACTTCTTTGTTAGAGATGAGTAAATATGGCTTTCTCACTGACGCGGAATATCGTGAGTTGGTCGAATGCCAAGATTTCCTTTGGCGCGTGCGTTTTGCCCTGCATCTACAGTTAAAGCGCTACGACAACCGCCTCACCTTTGCCCACCAAGCCCAAGTTGCCGAGCTGCTCGGTTTTCAAGGTGAGGGTAATCGAGGTGTGGAGAAAATGATGAAAGAGTTCTACCGCACGCTGCGCCGTGTGGCTGAACTCAACAAAATGCTGCTTAAGTTGTTCGACCAAGCGATTCTGGACAATGGGATTGAGGCCGAGCCTATCATTCTCAGTGAGGACTTTCAGCGCCGAGGACACCTAATAGAAGCGCGTAAACCTGCATTGTTCCAAGCGCGTCCTGAAACCATTCTGGATATGTTTTTACATATCGCCAACGATTCCACCATTGATGGCGTCGCACCCTCAACCATGCGCCAACTTCGCACCGCTCGGCGCCGTTTGAACAAGTTTCTTCACACTATCCCAGCGGCGCGTGAAAAGTTTATGGATCTATGCCGGCACCCGAACGCCCTCACTCGCGCCTTTACTCTGATGCACAAACTCGGAGTGTTAGCCGCCTACTTACCGCAATGGAGTCAAATTGTCGGTCAGATGCAGTTCGACTTATTCCACGTCTACACCGTCGATGAGCACAGCATGCGCTTGCTGAAACACATTCACACCTTTAGCTTTGCGCAAAATCACGACAAGCATCCGATCTGCTGTGAAATCTACCCACGAATTCAAAAGAAAGAGCTGTTGATCCTAGCGGCGATTTTCCATGATATCGGTAAGGGACGTGGCGGCGATCACTCGGTGATTGGCGAAGGGGAAGCCTATGATTTCTGTATTGAGCATGGTTTGTCGAAACCTGAGGCCAAACTGGTTTCTTGGTTGGTTCGTCATCACCTCTTGATGTCTGTCACCGCTCAGCGCCGAGATATTTACGATCCTGAGGTGATCACTGAGTTTGCCAAGCAAGTGCGAGATGAAGAGTATCTGGAGTACCTCGTCTGTCTAACCGTCGCTGATATCTGCGCCACCAACCCTGAACTTTGGAACAGCTGGAAACGCACACTGCTCGCTGAGCTTTTTTACTCGACGCAACGTGCCTTACGCCGCGGTTTAGAGAACCCTGTCGATGTGCGTGAGCGTATCCGTCACAACCAGCAGTTAGCTTCTGCCCTGCTGCGCAAAGAGGGATTCAGTGCCAGAGAGATCGAAGTACTGTGGCAACGCTTTAAAGCCGACTACTTCTTAAGACACACCCATAAACAAATTGCGTGGCACTGCGCACATCTACTGCGCCATGACGATCCGGCTAAGCCATTAATCTTAATCTCTAAGAAAGCAACCCGAGGCGGAACGGAAGTGTTTGTCTACAGTAAAGACCAACATGCTCTGTTTGCGACAGTGGTGGCCGAGTTAGATAGGCGCAATCTCAACGTTCACGATGCGCAGGTCATGACCAGTAAAGATGGCTATGTGTTAGATACCTTTATGGTGTTGGATCAACACGGTGAGGTCATTGATGAGACGCGCCACAAGGCACTGATTAAGCACTTGGTCCACGTTCTCGAAGATGGTCGCCCAACCAAGATCAAAACCCGTCGAGTGCCTCGTAACCTGCAGCACTTCAAGGTGAAAACACAAGTCGACTTTCTGCCGACTAAGAGTAAAAAGCGTACCTTGATGGAGTTTGTGGCCCTCGATACACCAGGACTGCTTGCCACGGTAGGGGCGACGTTTGCCGAATTGAATCTCAACCTGCACGCCGCCAAAATCACCACTATTGGTGAGCGGGCTGAGGACTTGTTCATTATCACTAGTGATCACACCGGCAAGCTCAGCGAAGAAGAAGAGCAACGACTGCGTGAGACCTTGATCAAGAACGTGGCGGAGTTGGCGCCGTAAGCGATCTCGTCCACAAGTTGCAAAGCTGATTAAAAAACAACTATCTACCACGATCATAGGCTGCTACATTAACCTATGAACACTTTGTTTCCCTTCCCGGATGGGAAGGGGTTACTACAACACAAAAGAGGTAGCTTATGTTTCCAAACCTCACTGGTTTAGGTATTCACGAGCCTAAGCAAATTGAGCGCTATTCACTTCGTCAAGAAGCGCACAAGGATGTGTTAAAGATCTATTTTCGTAAGCAAAAAGGCGAATTGTTTGCGAAAAGCGTAAAATTCAAATATCCCCGCCAAGTCAAAAACGTACTCGTCGACAGTGGCAGTCACCAATACAAAGAAGTGACTGAGATTAATCGCAATTTAACGCTGGTTATCGATGAATTAAACCAAATCACGCGACCAGAAAAAGCGGCTGAAACGGATGTGAAACAGAAAATCTTGTCCGATCTTCGTCACTTAGAGAAAGTGGTCGCCAGCAAGATTGCCGAGATTGAAGCCGATTTAGAGAAGCTGAAATAAGCGTACTCTCAACCTAGAAAGACAAAGGACAGCGCAGTCGCTGTCCTTTTTTATTGCGTTCCATATCTTGCTGTCTCTATGACTGAGCTCTGCTATAGCCAGCCTGCATATCGACCAATGAGATAGAGTGATACCGCGGCCATGACGCCAGCGACGATATCATCAATCATAATCCCCAAGCCGCCGTGAATACGCTTATCGAGCCAGCCGATCGGCCAAGGCTTGACCATATCGAAAAATCGAAACAAGACAAATCCAGTCAACAGCCACTTCCAATCCGTCGTCGACAGATTAAATAGAGGCACCACCAGCATGGTGATCCAAAAGCCAGCAAACTCATCCCAGACAATCGAACCGTGATCATGCACGCCCATGTCATCAGACGTCACTTGGCAAATTTTGACGCCAATCCAGCAAGAAAACAGCACCGCCACAATATAGAGTGGTAACGGCAGCTGGACCAAAAGAAGATAAAAAGGCACCGCAGCTAAAGTGCCCATGGTGCCGGGGACGATAGGGGAGAGTCCGCTGCCAAAACCTGTCGCAAGCAGATGCCACGGGTTTTTCAGCGAAATAAGTGCTAAGGGATTTGTCATACTGATTCACTAAAATGATCATAGCCTTGTCGTGGCCATGTCATTGGTTGTCCTTTTGAGTGAAGTTCCCAGTGACCCTGTGGGCGAATTTGGCCGATACAGGTCACCTTACAATTACAGTGTGCCAGCGCACTCTCAATCGAGCCACGATTGGCCTCGCTGACGGTAAAACAGAGTTCGTACTCTTCGCCGCTCGACAACGCCATTTGCTGAGCACGTTCGGTGCTGGCCAAAAATGTCACCAGTTCATTAGAAACAGGAAGCGTGCTCACGTCAAGGCTTGCTCCAACCTCTGAGAGTTCAAGAATATGCCCAAGGTCAGCAATTAACCCATCAGAGATATCGACCGCGGCACTGGCGAGCCCCAACAAGGCTTGTCCGACCAAGACGCGCGGCGTTGAATAGTAGTGTCGATGTACTAACTCGCCTGCCAAGGGCTTTTGGGCCAAGCTTGGGTCAAGGATCACATCTAACCCCGCTTGGCTATCACCAAGCTCTCCGGTGACGTAGATCCAATCCCCTACTTGGGCCCCATCTCGGCGTAGCGCTTTGCTTGGGTCTACGTATCCCTGTACTGTTAAGGTCATACTGAGCGGGCCTTTGGTGGTGTCTCCGCCAATCAGTTGAATATCGAAATAGTCCGCCAATTGGTAGAATGCATCACAAAATCTGCTCAACCAAGACTCATCGGCCTCAGGTAGGGTGAGCGCCAACGACACCCAAGCAGGCGTTGCCCCCATCGCCGCTAAATCACTGATGTTGGACGCCAGCGCTTTGTGCGCAACAGCGTGAGGATCGGCGTCGAGGAGGAAATGGGTTCCCGCGACTAAGGTATCAGTGCTGATTGCAATCGCCAGATCACTGCCTGGTGGTTGGACTAGCGCACAGTCATCGCCTGCCGCCAACAGCACGTCTTTGCGCTGCCCTTGTCGACCAACAAAATATCGATTAATTAGGTTAAATTCACCCGCCATAGAGAATTTCTCACATAAAAAAGGTCAGCGCTTGCTGACCTTTTATCTCAAAACTACTGAGTTACTTTTTACGTACGTGTGGTGCGGCTTTATCCAGCACACCATTGACGAATTTGTGGCTATCTTCTGCAGCAAACACTTTTGCCAACTCAATCGCTTCGTTGATGACCACTTTGTAAGGAACATCTTCGCGGCGAGTCATTTCATACATCGCAAGACGAAGCAACGCAAGCTCCATCATGTCCAAATCTTGCATTGGACGCGCAGTGTATGGACGAATTTTGCTGTCTAGCTCTGTGTGACTTAGCACAACACCTGATAACAGGTCACGGAAGTAGGCAACGTCTGTATCTGGAGCAGAAAGCGCTGGCTCTTGAGCGTGGTGCTCTTCTTCATCGTACTTACCGCCCGATAAGAACTGCTCTTCAATTGTGGCAACATTTTCTTTGGTAATTTGCCAAGAGTAGATTGCTTGTAAAGCAAATCGACGTGCATTACGACGTGCGGCTGGTTTCACACTGGCCCCCATTAGGAATCAATTTCTGATAGAACGTTAATCATCTCAAGTGCGCTTAGTGCAGCCTCTGCACCTTTATTACCAGCCTTGGTTCCTGCGCGCTCAATTGCTTGGTCAATTGTATCAACGGTCAATACGCCAAACGCCACTGGTAAACTGTATTCCAATGAGACTTGAGCAAGACCTTTGTTACATTCACTACAAACATAGTCAAAGTGTGGTGTACCACCACGAATCACCGTACCAAGCGATACGATCGCGTCAAATTTACCGGTTTTTGCAACACGCTGAGCAACCAATGGCAGTTCAACTGCACCAGGGCAACGCACAACGGTGATGTTCTCTTCGCTAACTTGTCCATGACGCTTTAAAGTATCGATTGCACCAGACAATAGACTTTCGTTAATAAAACTGTTGAAACGAGAAATAACGATAGCAATTTTTGCATTTGGCGCTGGGAAGCCACCCTCGATCACTTTCATAAGCTTTCCTTTAACTATATTCATCAAGTGAGAATCGCCGGATTCTAGCACAAATTTGTGAGCAATATCTAATGGAAATTCGCACCGACTGGGGAGGTGGCAGACGATGCCACCTTCCACTCAATCTTGCTTATTCGCAGATGTACTCAACGACATTCAAACCAAAACCACCCAATGCATGGTATTTTTTGTTGGTCGATGACAGCAGACGCATATCATGCACGCCGAGATCCGCAAGAATTTGCGACCCAACGCCCACGCGACGTGATGTGCCTTGACGCTTGGCCAGCGTCGGCGCTTCCCCTTTGTCTTGCGCTTCAAACATCTTCACGCGGTGGATGAGTAAATCGGTCGACTCTTCGTTGCCCAAAATCACCAATACGCCGCCCTCTTCACCGATGCGCTTCATCGCCGCATCCAGGCTCCAGCTGCGGTCTGCGTTCCGGTTACTGTGCAGCAAGTCGGTAAAGGTATCTTGTAAATGGACACGCACCAATGGGGTTTGTGTCATCTCACCTTTGCAGAGCGCGTAATGGACTTGGTTGTCAATAACATCACGGTATGTGACCAATTTGAACTCACCAAACTCCGTCGGCAATTGGCACTCTGCTACGCGCTCAATGGTGGTTTCCGTGTTGTTGCGATACTCAATCAGATCGGCAATGGTGCCCAGTTTGATGTCGTGCTTTTGCGCAAACACTTCCAGATCAGGGCGACGCGCCATCGTGCCGTCATCGTTAAGGATTTCAACAATCACGCCTGCGGGCTCAAGACCTGCAAGGCGAGCCAAATCACAGCCTGCTTCGGTGTGACCTGCGCGCGTTAACACGCCACCTTCTTGCGCCGCCAGCGGGAAAATGTGCCCGGGCTGAACGAGATCCGCCGCTTTGGCGTCTTTTGCCACTGCAGCTTGCACTGTACGGGCGCGGTCGGCGGCAGAGATGCCCGTTGTCACCCCTTCAGCAGCCTCAATCGACACCGTGAAGTTGGTGGTGTACTGCGCGTTATTGTCTTGCACCATGGGTGGCAATCCGAGCTTTTCACAGCGTGATTTGGTCATGGTCAAACAGATCAAACCGCGACCGTGGGTTGCCATAAAATTGATCGCTTCCGGCGTGACGTGCTCCGCCGCCATGATCAAATCGCCCTCATTTTCACGATCTTCATCATCCATGAGGATGACCATTTTACCCGAGCGAATGTCGTCGATGATTTCTTGAGGCGTACTAATTGGCATGATTCTGTTCCTTATTATTGGCGCGGCTTTTGCGGACGTTCGACGTCACTACGCAAATCCGTTTTGTTGTAAGAATTCGAGTGTTAGGGTGGATTCTGGCTGTGCCGAGGTAGAAGCGGTTAATAGACGCTCCATATAACGGGCCAAGACGTCGACTTCGAGATTAACTTTACGCCCGACGTGGAAGTCGGCGATGGTGGTCTCTTCTCCCGTATGCGGCACGATAGTGAGCTTGAAAGCGTTTTTACGCAGCGCATTCACGGTTAAGCTAATTCCATCAACCGTGATGGAGCCTTTCTCTGCCACGTATTTCGCGATGGATTCCGGCATCGAGACCCAGAACTCAATCGCGCGACCGACACTGTTGCGCTCAACGATCTCGCCAACACCGTCCACATGGCCGGAGACAATATGACCGCCGAATCGAGTGGTCGGCAGCATGGCTTTTTCAAGGTTAACTTTGTCACCCGCTTGATAATCAGCAAAGCCGGTTTTTTGCAGTGTCTCGAGGGATAAATCGGCGCTGTAACTGGTCGCGGTGTAATCCACCACCGTTAAGCAGACACCATTGGTCGCAATACTGTCGCCCAGTTTGACATCGCTCATGTCCAATTTACCGACCTCGACGGTCACACTGATGTCTTCCCCTTTTGGGGTGATGGCAGATAGGATCCCTACTGCCTCTACAATACCTGTAAACATATTAGGATTCTTTGTTAGCTAGTTTGGCGACAACACGAATGTCTTTGCCGACCATACGAATATCTTGAATATCGAGCTCGATGCATTCACTCATGGCACCAAGCCCTAAAGCACCGAGCAGGCCTCGTCCATCACTGCCCATCAGTTTAGGCGCGACGTAGAGAATCAGCTCATCCACCAATCCCGCTTTGAGCACACTTTGCGCAAGCGTTGGGCCCGCTTCAATCCATAGCTGATTGATGTTGTGATCTTGGGCTAAGCTGGCGAACGTAGCAAAGAGATCCACACGTCCATCATCCCCGAGCGGTGCGTTGAGAGCGCCATTTGGCCCCACCACCAGCACCTCGCCCGGTGTATTAAAGAGTTTAAGCTCTGGATGAAGCTGCCCTTGCCGGTCCAAAATGACACGCACTGGCTGACGGAGATCGGTGGGTGAGTATTGAAGTTTCAGCGACGCAGGCAAGTCATCAAAACGGACATTGAGTGAAGCATCATCGGCGATCACCGTTTGGCTAGTGGAGAGAATCGCACTGCTTTGCGCTCGGTAGCGCTGCACATCCTGACGGGCTTCTGGACTGGTGATCCATTGGCTCTCCCCATTACTTAGCGCCGTTTGTCCATCAAGGCTCGCCGCCAGTTTCAATTGTACATAAGGCATTTTGCTGTGCATGCGCTTTAGGAAGAATGGGTTTAACGCCACGGCATCTTGTTCGAGCAGCCCGACTTGGACCTCAATACCCGCGGCGCGCAGCATTTCAATACCACGACCTGCTACTTGCGGATTAGGATCTTGCATCGCGCAGACAACCTTCGCGACTTGGGCATTGATCAAACCTTCCGCGCAAGGCGGCGTGCGACCATAGTGGGAGCATGGCTCCAAGGTAACATACGCGGTCGCCCCTTGCGCCTTGTCGCCTGCCATACGCAACGCATGCACCTCAGCATGAGGCTCACCGGCTCGAAAGTGGAAACCTTCCCCGACAATGTCGCCATCTCGGGTAATGACACAGCCAACATTAGGATTCGGCGCTGTGGTGTATTTCCCCCGCTGTGCGAGTTCAATGGCGCGCGCCATCATTTGATAATCTTGTGCACTAAACATGCTCGCCTTTCACCACGCTTAACCGTTTAATCTTCGAGCTTGGCGATCTCTTCACCAAACTCACGAATATCTTCAAAGCTGCGGTACACAGACGCGAAACGAATGTAAGCCACTTTGTCGAGCTCTTTCAACTGCTCCATGACCAGATTGCCGATCATCTCACTCGGCACTTCTCGTTCCCCCGTCGCACGCAACTTAGACTTGATCATGCTGATGGCCAACTCGACGGCATCGGCACTCACCGGACGCTTCTCAAGCGCTCGTTGCAAACCACCAATCATTTTATCTTCATTGAATGGCTCACGATTTCCGTTGGACTTGATGACTTTCGGCATCACCAATTCCGCGGTTTCAAAGGTAGTGAATCGTTCACTGCACGCTAAACACTGCCTGCGGCGGCGCACCTGGTGGCCGTCAGCTACAAGACGAGAGTCGATCACTTTAGTATCGTTCTCAGAACAAAAAGGACAATGCATATCACCTCCATATTAGTGGCAAACAGTGTAACGGAAATCCAAGAAGTTAGAAAAGCAAAAGGGGCAAACTTGCCCCTTTTTCAAATGGTGTCTGGTGAAAGTGTTAACTGCGCGGCAAGTAGTTCGCTTTACCGACCCATTTGTAGCTGGTGAGCTCTTCTAGACCCATAGGACCGCGTGCGTGCAATTTCTGGGTCGACACGGCAACTTCAGCCCCAAGGCCAAACTGCGCACCATCAGTAAATCGCGTCGCTGCGTTGACATACACCGCCGCCGAACCCACTGAGTTAATGAAACGCTCTGAATTTTCCAAGCTGTTGGTCATGATCGCATCGGAGTGACTCGCGTTGTGAACGCGCATATGGTCGATCGCCTCATTGACATCCGCCACCACTTTCACGCCTAAGGTGTAACTCAACCATTCGGTGTCAAAGTCGCCCTCTTTCGCGTCGCGAAGATCGCGTGCGCCCGCCATCAAGGCTTTCGCTTTAGGTTCTGCGACAAACGCGACACTCTCGTTTATGCGCTCAACAATCATAGGCAGAAAACGTTCCGCGACCGCTTGATGGACCAATAAGGTGTCTAGCGAGTTACATGCTGATGGACGCTGTACTTTGGAGTTTTCCACCACATCGAGCGATTTTTCTAGATCCGCACTCTCATCAACAAAAATGTGGCTAATGCCAAATCCACCGATGATGACAGGAATCGTACTGTTCTCTTTACACATTTTGTGTAAGCCTGCGCCGCCTCTTGGGATGATCATATCCACGTACTCATCCAGTTTGAGTAGCTGAGAGACCCATTCGCGATCTGGATTTTCAATGTACTGAACCGACGCCGCAGGCAACCCAGCTTTGGCCAGTGCAGATTGGATGACCTTCACCAACTCCATATTGGAGTAAAACGTCTCTTTACCACCACGCAAAATACTCGCATTGCCGGTTTTTAAACACAGCGCAGCAATATCGATAGTGACATTAGGGCGCGCTTCATAAATCACACCGACCACACCGAGCGGCACACGACGGCGAGAGAGAGACATGCCGTTCTCTAGCACCTTGCTGTCTATCTCACTGCCAACAGGATCATTGAGGGTGATCACATTGCGCACATCATTGGCAATACCGCTCAAGCGCTCAGGATTGAGCAGCAGACGGTCAAGCAGGGCATCGGTCAACCCCGCTTCGCGGCCCAGTTCGATGTCCTTAGCATTGGCAGCAAGAATAAGGTCTGCATTGGCTTCCAATTCATCAGCGATGATCGCTAGGGCTTGGTTCTTCTGTTTCGTTGATGCGGTGGCAAGTTGAAAAGCAGCGTCTTTTGCTGCCTTGCCCATTGAAATAAGTTCCACTCTTGGCTCCTTCGTCTGATTATTCTTGGATAACGACCATATCGTCGCGGTGCAGCACTTCACTACCGTAGTCGTAACCGAGGATAGCGATAATATCTTTACTGTGCTTGCCGATAATTTTGGCCATGTCTTGGCTAGAGTAGCTAGCGATACCTCGCGCGACTAGCTGCCCGTTGGGTGCGGTCACTTGAACCACCTCACCACGAGCAAACTCGCCAGTCACCGCTGTGACGCCTTTAGCCAATAAGCTGCTGCCGTTTTTGATCACGGCACGCACCGCCCCATCATCAATCGTGATGGTGCCTGATGCCGCAGGGCCAGCAAGAATCCAACGTTTACGGTTTTCCAGCGCTTCATCGCATGGCAAAAAGCGCGTGCCTTGCGGCGCTTCACTTAACGAATCAAAGATCACATCTGGCGCGCTACCTGCCGCGATGATGACTTCAATCCCAGCTCGGCGTGCGATATCAGCCGCTTGTAGCTTGGTCGCCATGCCGCCTGTCCCTAAGGTTGTGCTACTGCCGCCGGCGATTTTACGTAGCGTATCGTCGATGGTTTTCACTTCTTTGATCAACTCTGCTGAGGGATCTTTGCGTGGGTCAGCGGTAAACAGACCTTTTTGGTCCGTCAATAGCAACAGTTTGTCTGCACCGCAAAGAATGCCGACCAAGGCAGATAAGTTATCGTTGTCGCCCACTTTGATTTCACTGGTGGCGACGGCATCGTTCTCATTCACAATAGGAATGATGTCGTTATCAACTAAGGCATTGATGGTGTCGCGTGCGTTGAGAAAACGCTCTCTGTCTTCAAGGTCAGCGCGCGTGAGCAGCATTTGACCAATCTTAATGCCGTAAATGCCAAACAAGGCTTCCCAAGTTTGAATCAACTGACTTTGACCAACCGCCGCCAGCAACTGCTTGCTGGCCATCGCATTGGGGAGTGCGGGGTAACCTAAGTGCTCTCGACCTGCGGCAATAGCGCCCGATGAGACCATGACCACTGAATGGCCCTGCTTTTTAAGTTCTGCACATTGACGCGCAAGCTCAACCATATGAGCCCGATCAAGCGCCAAAGTCCCACCAGTGAGTACACTGGTCCCAAGTTTCACTACCACAGTTTTTGGTGATGTGGCAGCGGTGCGTTGCTGATTCATGACACTTCTACTTTGAATGAGAAATAAGGATGGTTAAAAAACTGACCTGTTGTTTTAGCAATCAAATCCGCTTTTCACAAGTAGAAAAGGCGCGATAACGCGCCTTTTTACTAGGATTCAATGTCAATCAATGAAATTTAGACAAATTCGACCGATTGCTGATGCATTTTTACTTCGAGATCAAACTCCGTTGACAAGGTTTCAATCAATTTTTGATGAAACGCTTCTTGGGTTTTGGTGACCTCTTCCACGGCCTTTTTCGGCAAGGGGTCGTCTCGCCATTCACCACTGACATCATAAAGGCCAGTACGGTAACGCGCTTCGTAATAGCCGTCGACTAAGCTAAGCTCAAGCCACCAGCCCCAAAACTCGCGCTTTTCAGGGGATTTCTTGTCGTTGACACACACAGACAGGCAATCAAATAGATACGCCCCTTCCGAACTCTGTACTTCTCGCAGATAGGGACCAATAGCACGCAGTGTGGTTAACAAGCGAAAATGCGTCGGGGTCTTTTTTTCTCCAGTCATAGTGAATCTCCATATTCATTATTATCTGTTGGCTGGAACACGGTGTGACGGACACTTTAGATGCGGTACGTCATTACTTTAGTGTCGTCTAAAAAACCCACAATGTCATCTAATTAGCTCATCTTCTAGCCACTTGATCGCTAAATCGAGGGATTGCTCATATCCTTGTGTAATTGTCTTAGCACTGATTTGCTTCGCTTTGCCGTATTGGCTGTACAAGGCGACTAATCGGTTGTCACTAAAGGGAGAAACAGGATCTCGCTCTAAGTTCATCGCCAAAATAGGCACCTTGGTTTTACGCCCACCTAAGATACCTTGCACCTTCAACGACCATGCCATCAGTTGAATCGCCAGACTGTTGATATCGACAATATTCTTCCCAATGCGCGATGCCAACACGTCCAGATACATCTTGGGCATCTGCTTGATTTTATCCGGAGACGATAAGATGTCATGAATCGGCGCCCCTAGCGTCACGCACGCCTTGATCTTCTCTTGCTCCATAAATGACAAACGCACCATGGCATTGCCACCAAAACGAAACCCGATCAACCCCACTCGGTGATGATCAACCCAAGGAATATCAACCAATTGATTGAGCACAGCCTGATGCAGACAAGAGCTATCATGCGTCAGATTCCAATGGGTGTTGTGACCCATAGACGGCAAATCGATAGTGAGCATCGCGATGCCTTTTTTGGCTAGATGATCGCGAAATAGACGCCACATATCCGTTTGTAGACTATCGAGACCCGCGCTCACCATCACCACAGGTTGTGGCTCATCAGTGCGAGTTAAGTGAAGGTGGGCGACGATTTTTTTATTTTGATGCGGGATCTCTAGCCGTTTGATGGTGTACTTAGTCTGTTTCGCTGCTT
The DNA here is from genome assembly GCF_059834225.1 of Vibrio sp. R10-SG3-ISO3. NCBI lineage: Bacteria > Pseudomonadati > Pseudomonadota > Gammaproteobacteria > Vibrionales > Vibrionaceae > Vibrio > Vibrio sp. R10-SG3-ISO3. Next base: position 172,436 of record NZ_JCBDHE010000040.1, read on the forward strand.
CCTCATAAGCATTGCCCGCCAACACTTGCGCCTGAGCGGCGAGCGTATCGTTTTTGAGGTGCGGATAACCAGCGATACTGTAACAAAGGGAGGCGTTAAAGAGCTCATCAGCCGCTTCTTCACCTTTGAGTTGTTGCGCGCGCTTTTGATGCAGCATACCCAACTTTGTCCACTCGAAGTTCCAGTTCCCGCTGTGATAGCCCATCACAGTATCTAGCCACTCATCGTGGGTACGCGAATGCTTTGAGGAGGCCATCGCCGCTAATACGCCTTCGATTTCGATAGGTTGTAGACCTTGCCATGTCCATTGCAGGCGGCGTAAGTTGCGATACCATTTGTAGCCGTCTTCGACACGTTTTTCATCCAGCAGCGCCTGACTTGATGGCATGTAGGCAATCAACTCCGACGTCTCTTTGGCTTTTTTATCTTTGGCAAACAGCGTCTCAGACAGGTTTTTGCTTACTTCTTCCGACATCACATTACTCGTGTATTCGTTCGATTCTTTCATAGTAATAAAAAAAATGACCCAAGAAAGGGTCATTTATCAAGATTCTTTATTGAAATCGCCAATGCATTCACCCAAGAGTGAAAAAGCACTACTTTTGCTTGCGATTGATCGGTTCGATGTATTGAATCGCCATATCCCATGGTTGCTCAATCCAAGTCTCTTGAGCGATATCAACCACGTAGTCATCTAAAAGCTCAGCGCCCGATGGTTTCGCGCACACGGCGATCAATTTCGCTTTCGGGTACAAGTCACGTAGTTTGCGTGCTGTGTCACCACTGTCGACCAGGTCTTCAACGATAAGGTAACCTTCACCGTCACCTTCAGGTGCTTTCAATACGCTCATATCACGTTGGTGATCGTGATCATAGCTTGAAATACAGATGGTATCCACGTAACGAATGCCGAGTTCACGCGCTAAAATAGCGCCCGGTACTAAACCGCCACGGCTTACAGCCCAAATCCCTTTCCATTGCTCGGCAGGCATCTGCTTTTCTGCAAGTTCACGACAGTACGCGTGCATCTGATCCCAAGTGATGATGAATTTTTTACTCATTGTAATAACCTAATAGTTTTGTCCAATCGGCATCCCCTGAAAAACAAGCTAAGTTGATACAACCTACAGCTTGATGCACCAGGCCAAATAGGGGAAAAGCTACGCAAACGATTATTTTACCGGAAGCGGGGGCCAATACCAATGGCGAATTATATTCTCTATAAAACAACGCCACAGCGAAAGCGCTGTGGCGTTGTTGATTCAATGTTTGTGATTAACCAGCGAAGACGTACTTCAGTAAGAAGACTGCCGACAGTACCCAAACGCTCACAGACACGTCGCGTCCTTTACCACTCAGTAACTTAATTGCAGCGTAAGAGATAAAGCCCAGTGCAATACCTTCTGCGATTGAGTAAGTCAGTGGCATCAGCAGACACGTCACCACAACCGGCGCCGCTTCTGTTAGATCACGCCAATCGATGCTGACCAAGCCAGACATCATTAGAATCGCTACGTAGAACAGTGCGCCAGCGGTCGCGTATGGAGGAATCATGCCAGCCAAAGGCGAGAAGAACAGTGCCAACAAGAACAGCACGCCAACAACCACCGCCGTTAAACCAGTACGACCGCCTGCCGCAACCCCTGCCGTAGACTCTACGTAAGACGTGGTGCTTGAGGTACCGAGTACCGCGCCCATTGACGTTGCTGTTGAGTCCGCCAATAGTGCTTTGTTCAAACGTGGTAGTTTACCGTCTTCTTTGATGAAGTTCGCCTTAGTTGCAACACCCACCAGCGTACCCGCCGTATCAAAGAGATCAACAAACAAGAAAGCAAAGACCACTGAGATCATGCCCACTTCAAACACGTCTGCAATGTTCATTTCCATAAAGGTCGGCGCAATGCTTGGTGGTGTCGACATCACTCCGCCCCACTGCACATCACCTACCAATAGACCAAGTGCGGTGATAATAAGGATCGCGATCATCACAGCGCCACGAACGCCGCGGTACACCAAACCGATGGTCAAGAAAAAGCCCAAGGCGGCCAAGGCTGGCGCTAGGTTTGTGATGTGGCCCAAGCCGACCAAGGTCGCTGGATTATCAACGACGATGCCTGAGTTTTGTAGGCCGATAAACGCAAGGAATAGACCAATACCCGCAGAGATACCCGTGCGCAGCGACAATGGGATGGAGTTGATGATCCACTCACGGATTTTGAATACCGAAAGCGCCATGAAGATCAAACCAGAGATAAACACCGCACCGAGCGCGACTTGCCATGAGTGGCCCATACCCAAAACAACGCCATAAGTGAAAAACGCGTTGAGGCCCATACCTGGCGCCAATGCAATCGGGTAGTTAGCGACAAAGCCCATGATAAAACAGCCAATCGCAGCGGCTAAACAGGTCGCAACAAAGACAGCGCCCTTGTCCATCCCTGCATCGGCCAGCATCGCTGGGTTGACAAAAATGATGTAAGCCATTGTCAGGAATGTGGTCACACCGGCAATGATCTCAGTTTTGACATTCGTGCCATTTTCACTGAGTTTGAACAGTTTTTCGAACATGATCGAATCCTAAAAGGGTAAAAAGTAAACGGTTGCGTAATCGATTGGCGGAATTATAAAGTCATCAAATAGTAAATTCCAGATAGAATTATGACTCTAATCAATATTTCGGGTTGTAAATGGGCAACCTATCGCTATAAAAGAGCCACAAACAAAACAAAAACAAAGAAAATTCATAAAGATAGAAAGAAAAGACATCATCATTCAGGCGGTGAACTTTTGTACCATGTTGTAAACTTCCAAATCCAGAACGGCAGTTTGTAACCTGAGTAACACGTGCTTATGTGCATAATATGCAGAGAATGGCATTAATAAGGAGAAATCGGTGAGTTGGCGGATAAAAAAACGCCACTCAAAATGAGTGGCGGTTGAATCATGTCAGCGAAAACGGCGCTGCAAATATATTCCAATATTAGGGGGTGAACATAACGTTCGAGATAAACAAGCTTTCAGTGTTAGTAACCAAAGCTAGTGGGGTAAGTAAAGCTTCCTGTATAAACAGATTTGTTTAGCCAGAACGCTGCACTTGGTAAACCTTTCATAACATCACCTTCTAAATCAATTAAACACATTACAATGATTGATTTCTCAGTTCCTTGGAGGCGATAACTCGGACTCATCCTTTGAGCGTTTTTACTTCGCTGCCGAAGTGGTTACAAATATACCTTATAGAAATTAAATTACAACACCAAAAGTGACAAAAGTCACAAAAATTGCGACTACTGATTCAAATTAAACCTAAACTGTAATTTAATTACATAAAAATCACTAACATCTAAGTTAATCTGTCAGATTGATAATCACATCATTGAATATCCCGTCGATAGAGAGGTAGGCACTTTTCGCTGCAGTTTGCATCAACTCACTTGGGTATCGATCTTGAGAGTGCTATTCTGACCAACATCAAATCGGCAAGTTTGGATGTTTGTGCTACTCATCATTTGGTGCATAAGACAATATTTGCCATCTCTCATTATAAGGAGTTATCCGTGTCTGAGTTCCATTCTGAAATTAGCAGCTTGTCACCAGCGCCTTTGTGGCAGTTTTTCGACAAGATTTGCTCCATTCCTCACCCATCGAAACACGAAGAAGCCCTAGCGCAAATGATCATTGATTGGGCGACCGATCAAGGCCTAGAAGTCAAACGCGATCCAACCGGCAACGTCTTCATCAAAAAACCGGCGACCAAAGGGATGGAGAATAAAAAAGGTGTGGTTCTGCAGGCTCACATTGATATGGTGCCGCAGAAAAACGAAGACACGGATCATGATTTTACCCAAGACCCGATCCAACCTTATATTGATGGTGAGTGGGTCACCGCCAAAGGCACAACTTTGGGTGCGGACAACGGCATTGGTATGGCGTCTTGTCTCGCGGTATTGGCGTCCAATGACATTAAACACGGGCCACTAGAAGTGCTGCTGACGATTGATGAAGAAGCAGGCATGACTGGCGCATTTGGTCTTGAAGCGGGTTGGTTAGAAGGCGACATTCTGCTTAATACCGATTCTGAGCAAGAGGGTGAAGTGTACATGGGTTGTGCCGGTGGTATCGACGGTGAAATGACGTTCGAGATCCAACGCGAAGCTCTGCCCGCGGGCTATGTGACCCGACAGCTTATTCTTAAAGGCTTAAAAGGCGGACACTCAGGCTGTGATATCCACACTGGACGCGGTAATGCCAACAAACTCCTCGCTCGATTCCTAGCAGGTCACGCAAGCGAACTGGATTTGCGCCTGATTGAATTCCGTGGTGGTAGCCTGCGTAATGCAATTCCACGCGAAGCGTTTGTTACGGTCGCCGTCCCTGCTGAAAACGAAGCCAAGCTTGCCGAGCTTTATCAGTTCTACACACAACTGCTTATCAACGAGCTCGGCAAAGTGGAAACTAGCCTTGTCACGTTTAACGAAGCGAGTGAAAGTCAGGAAGGCGTGCTATCTATTAGCGATCAACAGCGTTTTATCGCCGCTTTGAACGCCTGCCCGAATGGCGTGATTCGTATGAGTGACGACATTGAAGGAGTGGTCGAGACCTCATTAAACGTTGGTGTCATTACCACAGAAAAAGAAGCCATTCGCGTTCTCTGCTTAGTTCGCTCTTTGATTGACTCGGGTCGCCAACAAGTTGAAGGCATGCTCACCTCCGTGGCTGAGCTTGCTGGTGCTAAGATCGCTTTCTCTGGCGCCTACCCTGGCTGGAAACCGGATGCGGATTCAGAGATCATGGCCATCTTCCGCGACATGTATGAAGGCATTTACGGTCACAAGCCGAACATCATGGTGATTCACGCCGGTCTAGAGTGTGGTCTATTTAAAGAACCTTACCCCAATATGGATATGGTCTCTTTTGGTCCTACCATTAAGTTCCCTCACTCACCAGATGAGAAGGTTAAGATTGATACCGTGGCGCTCTTTTGGGAGCAAATGGTCGCCCTTCTGGAAGCGATTCCTGAGAAGGCATAGTCTTTCATCTAAACATAGTATTACTGTATTAGCCGAGCTCTTGCTCGGCTTTTTTGTGGCTCAAAATCACCGCACGGCTTGGGCCACTATCGAGCGATAATATTTGTAGTGACGGCAATTAATTTTTGTTAGCCAAGCCATTTATCCCACTGCTAAGGTTCGCGTCCTTACAGCGCTGAGGCGTCATTATTGCCACTTTTCGCGCTGACTCTTTATCTTAAAAGTCACAGGTGCCCGCTCTGGCATCTGAGTTTCTATTGTTTTGTTTGCACTCATTCGGAGACCATCGCCGGATGAGTATTGCCCTATTAGGAAATCACAGCATGAAAATCGGTGTTCTGTCTCGTAACGCTAAACTTTACTCGACCAAGCGTTTACTCGAGGCAGCAAAAGAACGCGGTCACGAAGTGAAGGTTATTGACGCTCTACGTTGTTACATGAATATCAACTCAGACAAACCTGAAATTCATTTCAAAGGCGAAGAGCTGTCAGGGTTTGATGCCATCATTCCTCGTATTGGCGCCTCGGTGACGTTCTATGGCACCGCTGTGTTGCGTCAATTTGAGATGATGGGTGTCTATCCGGTCAACGAGTCCGTGGCGATCACCCGCTCTAGAGATAAGCTTCGTTCCATGCAGTTACTTTCTCGTAAAGGCATCGGTATGCCGATCACCGGTTTTGCCAGCAAACCAGATGATGTGAAAGATCTGTTGGAGATGGTCGGCGGTGCGCCTGTTGTGATCAAGCTTCTAGAAGGAACACAAGGTATTGGCGTAGTGCTTGCTGAAACACGAAAAGCAGCCGAAAGTGTGATTGAAGCGTTTATGGGCTTGAAGGCCAACATCATGGTCCAAGAGTACATTAAAGAAGCCGGCGGCGCCGATATTCGCTGTTTTGTGATTGGCGACAAGGTGATCGCCGCGATGAAGCGTCAAGGGGCGGAAGGTGAATTTCGCTCTAATCTGCATCGAGGCGGCAGCGCATCACTCGTCAAAATCACGCCGCAAGAGCGCCGTACTGCGGTTGCTGCGGCCAAAATCATGGGTCTTAACGTCGCTGGCGTGGATTTGTTGCGCTCAGAACGTGGGCCACTGGTGATGGAAGTGAACTCATCTCCTGGTCTTGAAGGTATTGAAGCCGCAACAGGTAAAGACATTGCAGGGATGATCATCGACTTTATTGAAAAAAATGCGGCGATAAAAGGGACAAAAACACGGGGTCGTGGCTAGTTGAACGGTTGAAGAGTGCCTGTCAGGCACTCTTCAAGCTTTTTAAAACGACGCCCAGATCACCGTCGCGACAAGCAGCGGGCAGACAAATTTGACATACACTGGCCATACTTTGCCAAACCACCCTAGGCTGAACTCTGAGTACCCCTGTTCTAGCTCGCGAACTTTTCCTTGACGACTCCAAACCCAGCCACCAAACAGACAGAACATTAACGCCGCCATCGGCTGCAGATACTGCGTGGCGATCATCGCGACTAAGCCAAATAAGGCAGAGAAGTGATACACCACAACTACACTGACTAACGCTATCGCGCCGCCTAACCACCAACTGGTCGCCGTTCTTCCCGTACCGAAACGTTCGCCGACTAAGGCAACGGGACACTCAAGCATCGAGATTGAAGAGGTCAACGCGGCAATGGTCAGCAACAAGAAAAACACCACAGCAAAGAGTTGCCCAAGAAGCCCTAAACTTTCAAACATCAACGGCAGTACCGTAAACACCAAGGTATCCGAGCTGAGTAATGAGCCATCTTCAGCGTAGATCTGAACACCTTTTTGCATCGCCACAAACATGGCAGGCAATACCACCAATCCCGCAATAAAAGCGACAGCGGTGTCAACCAAGGTGACGTTCATGGCCATCTTTGGCAGGTTCTCTTTTTTACTCAGGTAAGAGCCATAGATCAGCATGGAACATCCCCCGATGGTTAGCGAGAAGAAACCTTGCCCCATCGCTGCTAAAATCAGCTTACGATCCATGATCTTAGCGAAATCTGGCACCAAATAGTGTTTGAGACCTTCCATTGCGCCCGCTTGGGTCATGATGTAGATAAACAGCAAAGCGAAGAGCAAAAACAACGCAGGCATGAGCCGAGTCGACCATTTCTCGATGCCCTGTTTAACACCACCTTGAACAATCAAAATGGTCAGAACATAGAAGATCACAGTGCCCAATAGGTTACGCTCGATGCTAAAGCCTTTGAACCATGTACTCAGGGCGTCGAGCCCTGCCAGATCACACACAGCCGCGAACAAGAAGCAAATCAACCACCCGCCAACGATGCTGTAAAAAGCGAGCACAGCACACGGTACACTCAGACCAACCCAACCGACCATGGAGCCGATGTTTTTTGCCATAGGGTGAGAGTGAAGTGAGCGCATACTATCAATGGGGTTTGCTTGACCATGACGACCAATTGCCATTTCAACCACTAGCATCGGAAAGGCGACGACAAAGATCATGATCAGATAGACCAATAGAAATGCCCCGCCACCGTTGCTTGCCGCTTGGGTTGGAAAACCCCAAATATTCCCTAACCCCACAGCCGCGCCAGCCGCTGCAAGAATGAATCCTAAACGTGAACCAAAGTGCTCACGAGCTTGTACGTTGTCTGTTTGTGCCATACCACTTTGCACCATTGAACTAGTTGACTGATACAATATAGATAAACACTGGCCATTTCAATTGCTGAACTACATTTCTCTAGCTTAGTGACATAGAAAACAAAGAAGATGCTAGTAAAGGTAATTTTACAAGCATCTTCATTATTATTAGAAAGGATTAAAAGTAGGGTTAGATAGTAAAGACCGGATAGTTTTTTAACTCTGGGATCTGCTGATGCAGCTGCTTCTCTTGCTCGACCATCTCTTCTAATGAATCACACAATGCATCGCCTTTTTTCTGCAACTGAGTACCATGTTCATCCAACCGAGCCGCAATACGCTCTTTCAGTTCGGCCATGGTTTCCGCCATTTCGGTGAGGTTAATCCCGCCTTCGGCGGTCATCTTCGCCTGAAGCGCAGCAAAACTGCTGGTAATAAACTCTTGGTTAAATAGTGCTTTAGCTTTTTCAAAATCTTCTGCCCAAGTTTGCGCCATTTCACGAAAGCTTTGCGCCGGCAAAATAAGATCACCGTCGTTGTAATATCTCGATTCCATATCCTTATAGAAAGCTCGCAGTGATGCTTTGACCCCCTCAAAGGCGTCGGGTGTATCAAAGCTATCGGCAATATCATCAATAATATCATCCGCTAACGCTAAGCCATCTTGGGCTAACTGCTTTGCTTTAGGTACGTAGCTATTGAGGTTTTGTTTATATTCTTCAATGGCTTTTTTCTGCTCGGCACTAAGCGGTACGCGCTCGCCGTGAATGGTCAATTCGTTATTCCCATCCACCACCGCACTGTCACCGCTGGTTTGATGGATTTCTAGCTGACGCTCATTGAGGTGAATCTCATTTTGCAGCCCAATATGGCATTGAGCCGCGAGCGTAGGTGCCGAAGCACTGAGTGCCAATGCCAATACGATTTTTCTCATCATGATTTACCTATGTCCTTTTTGCTGACGCTAGCAGGGTTTTGTCAGTGTTGTGCTGCCCCTGTGTCAACATTTAGAAGAAACTCAGCTGCTTGGTTTGCTCTTCAGGCTTCAACATCACGCTTAATCCAAGCAAGCGAATCTCACGGCCTTGCTGTCTGGTTAATATATCACTAAGCAATTGCTTAAAATACGCCAACTCCAATTGATTGTGCCCGTGCTCAATGGTGGTGAGTTGGAAATCGGCGAACTTCATTTTGATGCCCTGTTTGATGATCCCTTTATCCGGTGACGCTCTTTCTAAGCGCCGTTCCAGCTCTGGGAAGAGTCGCTCTTCAATCACTTGCCAGCATTGATCATAGCTGTGAATATTATGACTGAACGTGCGCTCCACACCCACAGACTTTCGCTCTCGCTCTGTCACGACTTCACGTGCATCAATCCCCTGGCTCTTGTTCCACAAGGACGCCCCGAGGCGCCCAAAACGGCGCAACAGTTCACGATAATCGCTGTTTTTTATGTCCTCGCAAACATAAAAGCCCGCTTGATGCAGCTTCTCTAAACTTACCTTGCCGACACCGGGGATTTTCTCTAGCGGCAAACTGTCCACGACGCGTTGCACATCCTGCGGTGGGATCACACACTGGCCATTCGGCTTATTGATGTCTGAGGCTACCTTGGCGAGAAACTTCACAGGCGCAATCCCGGCTGAGGCGGTCAAATTGAGCTCCTGATGGATATCCTGTCGAATCGCTTGCGCAATTAGGGTAGCGCTGCCATGGCAGTGCGGGGAGTGCGTCACATCAAGGTAAGCTTCATCCAAAGAGAGAGGTTCGATGAGCGGCGTATAGCGCGCGAAAATCTCTCGGATCTGCGCTGAGACCTCTTTGTAAACTTGCATCCGACCGGGTACAACCAATAGATGCGGGCAAAGCTTCAGTGCCTGTGCGGTTGGCATTGCACTGCGAACGCCGAACTGGCGCGCTTCGTAGTTGCACGTGCTGATCACTCCACGTTGCTTTTCGCTGCCTCCGACGGCCAGAGGACGCCCACGATAAGCAGGGTGATCACGCATCTCGACCGCAGCGAAGAAGCAGTCCATATCGATGTGAATGATCTTCCTCATCGCCTTTTGAACCTAAAAACTGTATATCCAAACAGTATAATTTATCTTCCCATAACCACAAAGCCGAATTTTGGTTTGAGAATTGTTAAAAGATTCGCAAGTTAATGAGATACAGTTATTATTAACAGGTTAAATATAGATTAGGAGCACCAAGTTGAATAATAAAGTGTTGGTCGTAGAGGATAGCCGCGCCTATCGCAACTATCTTACTCAACAACTTTCCTCACTCGGCTGTCACGTGATTGGTGTCGAATCGTATGCCCAAGCCAAAGAGACTTTAGAGAAACATCCGTCGTTTCGCTTCGCGGTGTTAGATTACTGTTTGCCTGATGCGCAAGATGGCGAAGTGATTGATCTGGTTCTTTCTCATGAACAGAAAGTCATCGTCCTTACCGCCACTTTTAATGAGCAAGCACGGGAACGATTTATTGCCAAAGGGGTGATGGATTACATCCTCAAAGACAGCATGGCCTCAGTGTCTTATTTGCTGCCACTCGCCAAACGCTTGCTCAACAACGAAAATCATCATGGCTTGGTGGTTGATGATTCCCCCACCGTTCGTCGCCATGTTGCGCAGCTATTGGAACATCAATACATCAAAACGACTCAAGCAGAAAATGGCCAGCAAGCGCTCGAACTGATTGCGCAGAACCCAGACATTACCTTTATCATCACCGATCATGACATGCCGGAAAAAGACGGCGTGATGATGACAAGGGAACTGCGCCAGACTTACACCAAGAATCAGCTCGCGGTACTGGGTTTATCCGGTACGGGAAGCAAAACCTTAACCGCGCAATTTCTTAAAGCTGGGGCGAATGACTTTCTGACTAAGCCCTTCAATCAAGAAGAGTTTTATTGCCGTGTTCACCAGTTGCTTGATATGAAAGAGGCTACGGATGAGCTGTATAAACTCGCCAACCAAGATGCACTAACAGGCTTATGGAATCGCCGTTTTTTGTTTGATCAAGTGTGTGATGGCTGCGAAAAACGCAACATTGCAATGCTCGATATTGATCACTTTAAGCAAGTAAATGACAACTACGGCCACGATGGCGGTGATGCGGCATTGGTTATGGTCGCCAACATCCTAAAGATCTATTTTCCGGAAGATATTGTCGCCCGATTTGGCGGAGAAGAGTTCTGTATTCAATCTTGCCAACCGTATGACGACTTTGTAAAGCGGCTGGATAGTATGCGCCGCCGAGTCGAAAAGACGCCGATTCATTACGCTGACGACACCATCAATGTCACTATCAGCATCGGCGTGTCTTGTATTGAGGCGAGCCTTGATGGCCAAATAAAAGTGGCTGACGATCGGCTCTACACCGCAAAAGCGAATGGTCGCAATCAAGTCGTCAGCCAATGACCATTGGCTCATAACCATTAGGGAATAACCGTTAGCGAATAACGGTTAGGCAATACGGTCCTTTTCCCAAGCGGCCAGCTTTTCTGCTCGCGCCGCTTCTCTTGCTTCGCGTTTTTTACGCGCATCGCAAGGCTCAGGGCAATTACACACTTTCTCAATGCCCACAGCGCCTAAACCGCCGCAACTGCCCTTCACCACTTTCTTTTGCACTATGTAGCCAATAGACATGGCTGCAATCACTGCAATGAAAACACCGAAGGTGATAATAAATGTACTCATAGTGACATGCTCTCTTGCCGTTTATTGATGTAAGTATGGCTTATAGGTGGACGAAGCGAACTCTTTAAACCCATCGTCTGTTTTTACAATCATGAGTGCCGGGATCTGGTGCACTTCTGCCACCTTCATTCCCTCTTCTTCACCTAAGACCATAAGACCCGTCGCCAGCCCATCTGCGGTCATTGACGAAGGATGTAAAACCGTCACCGACACCACTTTATGATCTATAGGTTTACCCGTTTCAGGATTGATGATGTGGGAATAGCGAACCCCATCACGCTCAAAATAGTTGCGGTAATCACCTGATGTGGCAATCGCCATATCGCCGGGTTCAATAATATCTTGAATCGCACGCTCATCGACCGAAGGTTTTTCAATCGCGATACGCCAGCCGACACCCTCACGATTTACGCCTTTGAGGCGAATCTCACCGCCCACTTCAACCATGTAATTGTCGACACCGATGGATTGGATGTAATCCGCCAGCACATCCACTCCCCAACCTTTGGCGATGGTTGATAAGTCGACGTAAAGATTGGCAATCTCTTTGCGCAGGGTATTGCCCTCAACATGCAGATGCTCAATCCCCACTCTGGCCTGGCGCTTCGCCAGCTCTTCATCGGTGGGTACCACTTCACGGCGCGCTTCAGGTCCGAATCCCCATAAGTTGACCAAAGGCCCAACCGTCACATCCAATGCACCTAGAGTAAGACCGTTAAGGCGAATGGCTTCTTTCACAACCAACGCCGTTTGTGGCGACACGGGAAAAGGTTCCGTGCTTTCACTTTGGTTAAAACGGCTGAGCTCTGAGTCCTTACGATAGGTCGACATTTGGTCGTTGACCTCCTCAAGCAGGCGATCAACCTCTTGCTGAATGACTTCAGGTTCAGGCAGCCCTTCGGTATTGAGGTACTTGATGTTGTAAGTCGTCCCCATCGTTGGGCCGCTTAAATGTATTTGCTCAACGGGCTGTTCACACCCTGCCAGTATCAGTAGGGAAGCAAACGCAACAAGCCACTTTTTCACAAAAAACTCCTGGGTTTCGGGTTGGTTTATCCAGTAATGTATAAACGGGTCGTGTGGAATGCAAAATGGCTGACTCAAAGAGCCAGCCATCGTTTTAGAGGCGCGAACTATTAACCGCCAAAGTCATCGAGTAGGATGTTTTCATCCTCTACACCCAAGTCTTTTAGCATGCCAATAACGGCCGCATTCATCATCGGTGGACCACACATGTAGTACTCACAATCTTCTGGAGCTTCATGATCCTTCAGATAGTTTTCGTACAAGACATTGTGGATAAAGCCTGTGTAGCCATCCCAGTTGTCTTCTGGCATTGGATCGGACAATGCACAGTGCCAAACAAAGTTGTCATTCTCTTCTTGCAGCATATCGAAATCTTCCACATAGAACATTTCGCGCTTAGAACGTGCGCCGTACCAGAAAGACATCTTACGCTTAGAGTTCAAACGCTTAAGCTGATCGAAGATGTGAGAACGCATTGGCGCCATACCCGCACCACCACCGACGAAGACCATTTCCGCATCGGTATCTTTCGCGAAGAACTCACCGAATGGACCAGAGATCGTACACTTGTCGCCTTCTTTCAAAGACCAGATGTAAGAAGACATGATACCTGGTGGTACCTCAGGATTATTAGGCGGCGGCGTAGCAATACGTACGTTCAGCATAATAATCCCGTGCTCTTCTGGGTAGTTAGCCATTGAGTATGCACGGATTGTCTCTTCGTTTACCTTAGACTCGTAGCGGAATAGGTTAAACTTATCCCAATCCTCACGGTACTCTTCTGGTACATCGAAGTCAGCGTATTTCACATGGTGAGCTGGCGCTTCAATCTGAATGTAGCCACCTGCACGGAAAGGTACAGACTCGCCATCTGGGATTTGTAGCTTAAGCTCTTTAATGAATGTCGCTTTGTTATCGTTAGAGATAACGGTACATTCCCACTTTTTAACGCCGAAGATCTCTTCTGGTAACTCGATATCCATGTCGGTTTTCATCGCGACCTGACAGGCAAGACGCTCACCTTCACGAGCTTCACCTTTAGTAATATGGTCTAGCTCGGTTGGCAGGATATCACCACCACCGGATTTGATTTTAACGCGACACTGGCCACAAGAGCCACCGCCACCACAGGCAGAAGATACGAACACACCCGCGCCCGCTAGAGCGCCAAGTAGCTTACCACCTGGTTGTGTAACGATCGCCAGATTCGGGTCATCGTTCACAGAAATTGTAATGTCACCTGTTGGTACCAGCTTAGATTTAGCGAAAAGAATCACTAGTACTAGCGCCAGTACAATCAGAGTAAACATCACTACACCAAGAATAATGTCCATTGACTATTCCTTAATTGTTGCGGTTTACCCGACTTACAGTTGAACACCAGAGAAAGACATAAAGCCTAACGCCATCAGACCCACAGTAATGAAGGTGATGCCAAGACCACGTAGGCCTGGAGGAACGTCAGAATACTTCATCTTCTCACGGATACCTGCAAGAGCGACGATCGCGAGCATCCAGCCCACACCAGAACCAAAACCGTACACGACAGATTCGGCAAAGTTGTAGTCACGTTGTACCATGAAAGATACACCACCGAAGATCGCACAGTTTACGGTGATCAACGGTAGGAAGATGCCCAATGCGTTGTACAAAGGTGGGAAGAAACGGTCCAAGACCATTTCTAGGATCTGTACTAACGCTGCAATCACACCAATGAAGGTAATGAAGTTAAGGAAGCTCAAGTCAACGCCTTCGACTAGCGCGTTCTCTCGCAATACTAGGTTGTAGACTAGGTTGTTCACAGGAACCGCAATGGTCAATACCACCACAACCGCCACACCTAGACCGAATGACGTCTTCACTTTCTTGGATACCGCCAAGAAGGTACACATACCCAAGAAGAAAGAGAGCGCCATGTTCTCGATGAAAATCGATTTAACTAACAGACTAATGTAATGTTCCATGACGACCTTACTCCTTCGCTTCGACTTGTTCTGGTTTCAGGATACGAATACCCCAAATTAGGAAGCCGATCAGGAAGAACGCCGAAGGTGCTAGGAGCATCAGGCCGTTTGGCTGGTACCAACCGCCGTTGCTCACCAATGGCAAAACTTCTAGACCAAACAACTTACCGCTACCAAACAGTTCACGGAAGAAGCCAACAGTGATCAGAACGAAACCGTAACCCAAACCGTTACCGATACCGTCAATCAAAGACGGCACAGGCTCAGATTTCATTGCAAATGCTTCTGCACGGCCCATAACGATACAGTTGGTGATGATCAGACCTACGAAAACCGACAACTGTTTTGAGATGTCGTAGAGGTAGGCTTTCAACACCTGGTCAACCACGATAACCAAAGAGGCGATGATCGCCATTTGGACGATAATACGCACACTGTTAGGGATGTGGTTACGAATCAGAGATACACAGAAGTTCGACAATGCCGTAACAAAGGTTACCGCCAGTGTCATAACAAAAGCTGTCTCAAGTTTGGTCGTTACTGCAAGCGCAGAACAGACACCGAGAACCTGTAGCGCGATCGGGTTGTTGTCCAATACCGGCGCTAAGATGCTCTTTTTCACGTTTTGTGCACTAGACATTAGTTCAGACCTCCGTCACGAACTTTTGCTAGGAACGGACCGAAGCCCATATCACCTAACCAGAAGTCAAAAGTGTGTTGAACACCGTTACTTGTTAGCGTTGCACCTGAAAGGCCGTCAACACCGTGCTCAGAACCCGCTGGTGCACCACCTTTCACGACTTTAATCGCTGGCTTGTGGTTGTCGTCAAACAGTTTCTTGCCGACCCACTGTGCACGCCAAGATGGGTTTTCTACTTCACCACCAAGTCCTGGGGTTTCACCCTGCTCGTAGTAAGTAATCCCTGCCACTGTGTTGCCATCCGTTTCAACCGCGACGAACGCGTACATCATCGACCATAGGCCGTTGCCGTGAACCGGAAGGATAACTTTAGAGACAGAGTCGCCATCTTTCACGAGGTAAACCACGCCTGTGTTCGCGCGACGCAAGATTTTCGCTTTGTCGTCTGCCGCGTCAAGCTTGATGGACTCCGCTGGATCTTTCGCCGCTTTACGCTGATCGAATGTCGCTGCGTTACCTTCAACGAAATCACCGGTAGTGAAGTCTACAAGACGAGGTTCAATATACTGAGCGAAGAGCTCAGGGACTTTTTGGCCCTGAGAATCGATGCCAGACACTTCGATAATCTTGCTCTGCTTGTCGAGAACCGCGTTCGCTTTCTGCTTATCACGCAGACCGACCGCTGCTGTTGAAACGATGATTGAACAAACCAGGCTCAACCCGATAACAACACCCAGCGTCTTTTTAATGCTGTCGTTATTACTTGCCATAGCGTGCTAGTCTCCGCTTGATGTTCTTTTCAACTACTACATGGTCGAACAGAGGTGCAAATAGGTTCGCGAATAGTATCGCCAGCATCATACCTTCTGGGTACGCTGGGTTGACGACACGAATCAGAACACACATCACGCCGATGAGCGCGCCGTACCACCATTTACCTTTGTTGGTAAAGGAAGCCGACACTGGGTCTGTTGCCATAAAGAACATACCGAATGCAAAACCACCTAGAACCAGGTGCCAATGCCATGGCATGTTAAACATAGGGTTGGTATCAGAGCCAATCACGTTAAATAGCGTTGCGGTTGCGATCATACCGATCATCACGCCGGCAATGATGCGCCAAGACGCAATACGCATGTAAACGATCATCGCTGCACCGATCATCAGTGCCAGTGTCGAAACTTCACCAATTGAACCTGGGATGTTACCAATAAAGGCATCCATCCAAGTGATCGGCGCGCCAGTCACGGTGTTCATCAAGGCACCATTACCACCTTGAGCCCATTGGCTCAATGCAGTCGCACCAGAGAAACCGTCAGCCGCTGTCCATACGACGTCACCCGAGATTTGAGCTGGGTAAGCGAAGAATAGAAACGCACGACCCGCCAATGCTGGGTTGAGGAAGTTACGACCTGTGCCACCAAAAATCTCTTTTGCGACAACAACACCAAAGGTGATACCCAAAGCGGCTTGCCACAATGGAAGCGTAGGTGGAACGATGAGAGCAAACAGAATGGAGGTCACGAAAAAACCTTCGTTGACTTCATGCTTGCGCACCATACAGAACAGCACTTCCCAGAAACCACCAACGATAAAGACCGTTGCGTAGATAGGAAGGAAGTAGGTTGCGCCAAGTAGCATTTTACTACCCACGCCAGCTTCTACTCCGATGGTACCGCCAAGCATTTCTGTTAACCAGTAATGCCAATTACCCGCAACCACAGCCGCAAGTTGATCCCCTGCGTACATATGGTTAAGAGCAGCGATGGCTTGGCCGCCAGCGTTGTACATACCCCAGAACATTGCTGGGAATACCGCAAACCAAACCATGATCATGATACGTTTTAAGTCAACGTTATCACGGACATGTGAGCTTTTCTTTGTCACTAGACCTGGTGTGTAAAACAGCGTTGCCGCCGCTTCATACAAGGCAAACCACTTCTCGTGTTTGCCGCCCGGCTCGAAGTGATGCTCGATGTCTTCAAGAAACTTTTTAAGCGCCATGAAAATTACCCTTCCTTCTCGATCTTGTCTAAGCATTCACGAAGTAGCGCACCGTACTCGTATTTGCCAGGACACACAAAGGTACACAAAGCGAGATCTTCTTCATCCAACTCTAGCGCACCCAGTGCTTGAGCACTGTCGGTATCACCGGCACACAGGTCACGAAGAAGCAGCGTTGGTTCCATATCAAGCGGCATAATGCGCTCGTAGTTACCAATCGGTACCATTGAACGGTCACTACCGTTGGTCGATGTTGTCATATTGAACAACTGACCATTGAATAGATGACCTAGGAAAGAACGAGTGATAGAGAACTTGTTTTTGCCCGGCATCGCCCAGCCAAACAGTTCTTTCTCACGACCTTCGCGCAGGACAGAGACCTGCATGTGGTAACGACCTAAATACGCGTGCGGACCTGTGGCATGAACGCCAGAGAGGACAGAGCCTGAAATCACACGAACTTCACCAGGCATGAGTTCGTTGTCCGTCACGTCGTCTAGAGACGCACCGATCGTCGTACGAATAAGACGAGGGTTGTTAACCACAGGACCCGCTAGTGATATCACGCGGTCTGTGTAGAGTTCACCCGTCAAGAACAACTGACCAAACGCGATCACGTCTTGGTAGTTGATGCTCCACGCCACATTTTCCGCATTCACTGGGAACAGGTAATGCATGTGGGTACCGGCGAGACCGGCTGGGTGTGGGCCATCAAACACATGTTCTTCAACGTTCGGTTGAGACGAGCGAGGAAGACTAGTGCCAGATTTACAAACGTAAACCTTGCCGTCAGTGAGGGTTGAGAGAATATCAAGACCAGCAACAAAGGCTTCTTGCTGTTCATTAATAATCAACTCAGGTTGAGCTGCCAATGGATTGGTGTCCATGGCGGTAACAAAAATCGCTTTTGTCGAAGACTCGATTGCTGGAACCTTGCTGAACGGTCGAGTACGTAAAGCTGTCCAAAGACCAGATTCAACCAGTTGAGACTTCACCGCTTGTGGGTCAAGACTGGCTAGTTGAGCTGCTTCGTACTTATCGAATGTCACCTGTTGCTCACCGGATACTTCAATCACAACGGATTGGAGTACACGTTTTGCACCACGGTTCACCTCGATGACTTTACCGCTTGCTGGAGAAGTAAACTTCACACCAGGATTCTTCTTATCTTCAAAAAGAACTTGAGCTTTCTTTACTTCATCGCCTACGCGGACATGCATGGTAGGACGCATGCCGACGTACTCTTCGCCAAGCAAGGCGACTTTCTTGATGGTTTTACCATCATTAATCACCTGGGTAGGAGCACCTGCGATAGGTAGATCCAAACCCTTTTTTATTGTAATCATACGCACTTGCACTACTTTTATCGGGAAAAAGATTCTTTGATTGCGTAACTTTTAGACACGACACTTGTGTCCGGTTTTGGTGATGTTTTAAACACCAAAATCGCAACATCCTCTTAAAAATCACATCGCAGAAATGCAACGAGATTTATCAGGTGCGATAGTCTATCATCTTTTGCAAAGACGACGCCATGACCAATACAGGTATTAAAGAAGATATTTCGAGCGTTTTGAGTTTAAAAGGCTAAGGAATCGTCATAACTTTGAGCCATCGCACAAAGACCCAAATATCCACAAAGACTTTCTGTCACAATCCGTCATAAGGCGAAATATTTCATTTTAATGCCTGCCGTCCATTCATATGTTTCTTTACTGTTAACAAATCGATTTAATACCCCTACCCTTTAGAGGTATTTACATTGTCACTTTATGCTTTACTACCACCCATGCACATCGGGCTATCTGGCGCACTCTGGTTCTGCGATTGCCACTCTTGCGCCGTGTATGTGTGGATGGATAAGGCGTGAATATGATTGGCCAATTCATCGGACAAGGCCTGATTCACAAGACGGTGCCTCGCAATTAACCGAGCGCCATCAAAGTGTTCACTCACGACAATAACCTTAAAGTGGCTCTCTGAACCTGCGGGAACATTGTGCATGTAGCTTTCATTCACTACTTGCAGGTGGCTTGGCTGGAAAGCCTCGTGAAGTTTCGATTCTATTGTTTGCTGGAGCATGAATTCACCGTTACGCTAATCTGTTTAAGCGAGTTGGATTATGGGCGTGACCATAATAATGTGCTACTCAGTAAAGAAAAGGTTTTAGTTTTCACTGCCAGTAACATTTGCGACAATTTAGCCATTCCTATGATGAGACCATTGACTGCATGAAAACTGAGCTGACTCTTTTTGAGCGAACACTGTTCCTTTACCGTTACCCTAAGCGTAGCAACGACACCTTACAAGCCTGGGACGCCGGAGATGAGTACCTGATCAATCATGTCGAGCAACTTTCTCTCACAAAAGGGAGCCACATCGTTGTTTTAAACGATCATTTTGGTGCGCTCAGCACGTGGTTCTCTCGTGACTACCGAGTCACCATGATGAGTGACTCGTGGATTGCTCACCAAGCGACACACGCCAACCTTGAGGAAAATCAGTGCCCTAAGGTCACGCTCTGCTCAACGCTCGACCCTATCCCTAAAGATGCAGATCTAGTGTTGATGCAAATCCCGCGTACCAATCGCCACTTAGTGTGGCAGCTCGCTCAGTTAAGAGAGACACTGTCGCCAACCATCCCTGTCATTGCGGTCAACAAAGCAAAACAGATCCACAGCTCAACACTGAAACTGTTTGAGAAACACTTGGGCGACACCACGACCTCTTTGGCGTGGAAAAAACACCGTCTGGTATTTAGTTTCGCTAATTGTGATACGCCTATGCCCGCAGTGGCGATCACTGAATGGCCCGTTCCTCAACACGGGATGACGCTAAAAAATCACCCTAACGTCTACTCAGGCGAGGGACTAGATCAGGGAGCGAGCTTTTTTCTTGACCACTTGCCAGACAACCTCGGCCACGCTCGAGCACTTGATCTTGGCTGTGGCAATGGCGTGCTGTCCGTTAAGTTATCACAGCTTAATCCAGCACTGTCGATCACCTGCGTCGATGAAAGTTTCAGCGCCGTGGCGTCGGCGCGAGAAAACTTACGTCCCTATGACACAGGTGAGCGTCAAATAGAGTGTATTGCCAACAACAGCTTGGATGGATTTGATGCTGATAGCTACGATGTGGTGCTTTGCAACCCACCGTTCCACCAGCAACAAACCATTACTGACCACATCGCTTGGCAAATGTTCTGTGATGCAAAGCATGTTCTTCGTGTTGGTGGGCAATTATTAGTTATCGGCAACCGCCACCTCGGCTACGATGGAAAACTGAAAAGAGTGTTTGGTAAACATCAAGTCAAAGTGATCGCATCAAATAAGAAATTTGTTATTTTACAAGCGACTAAATAGTCCTCTATTATCTTTGAACTGAGAGTTAACTTCATACGTGAAGCATTAAGGAAAAGACAATGAAAAAACTGGTATTAGCGGCGTCAATGGCCATCTTGACCGCCTGTGCGTCCCCTCAGCAAGAGCAACTGAACTTTATGCCACAAGCGGTACTCAGTCGCGGTGATTTAGTCCAGGACGCCACCTTTACTATTACCAGTAAAGATGTTCGCTCTGCGCAATATGTCGCCTTGGTCGACAGTGGCCGCTCTAACATCGAACCGATTCATTCTAAACAGAATGTGCGTATCACATTAGAAAATGCCCTGCTAGAGCAGTTCCAATCTCAAGGTTTCCGTAACACCGTCAACAGCGAAAACGCACTGAAGATTGAAGTGCAGGAAGCTTTGGTGTCGGTCAAACACTCGGTAATGGAAAATGAGATGGACGGCAAAGTAGTGCTAGAAATCACCGCCGAAACGCCACGCGGCAAGTTAGTAAAAGCTTACACCGGCACAGCGAAACGCACAGGAGCACTCAGTGCATCCAACCAAGAGATCGAAACCGTTCTTAACGATGTGGTCAACTTGGTGCTAAAAGAAGTCGCGAACGATCGTGAACTGCAAACTTACATGCAGGAGCGTTTCTAATGTGGAAGTGGGCACTGACGTCACTGGCATTGGTGAGCCAACTTGCGTTTGCCGGGCCAAAAGTCTTGGTGGAAACCACGCTGGGTAATTTCACCCTTGAGCTTAACCAAGAGAAGGCGCCGATTACGGTCGCCAACTTCCTCAAGTACGTCGAAGAGGGCAGCTATGCAGGGAGCCAATTTCACCGCGTGATCCCCGGATTTATGGCGCAGGGCGGCGGCTTTGACACCAATATGAAACAGTTGAGTACCTACGCTCCAATTCAGAACGAAGCCGCAAACGGGCTAAAAAACGACCGTGGCACGATTGCAATGGCGCGCACCAACAACCCAAATTCTGCCACTCGCCAGTTTTTCATCAACTTTAAAGACAATCACTTTTTAGACTATGACCAGCGCCCGCCGGGCTATGCGGTGTTTGGTAAAGTGGTCGATGGCTTTGACGTCGTTGAATCGATGGCGGGCATCAAGACGCACAATGTCGGTCGTTATAGTGACGTGCCGTCGATCCCTATCGTCATCAAAAAAACCACCCTTATTGAGTAAACCTCTACCCGCCCCAACACATGTTGGGGCGGTGGCATCTCCGTCGTTAGTGACCTGCCCTCTTATTTCAAACCGCACAGAACAAGGATACGTCTATGTCTGCGACATCATCGCCAATGTCATGGCGCGACACCATCAAAAGCTATCTCGATAAGCGTCTGCTTTGGGTATTTATGCTGGGCTGCTCAAGCGGCTTTCCGTGGGTGTTGATTGGCTCCAACATGTCAGGTTGGCTTAAAGATGCAGGCTTAACTCGAGCTGCCATCGGCTATTTTGGTAGCGTGTTCGCCGTCTACGCGATCAACTTTTTGTGGGCACCACTGGTTGACCGAGTCCGCCTGCCTTATCTCACCGATAAGCTTGGCCAACGCCGCAGTTGGATTTTACTCTGTCAGCTTGTTGTGCTCTCTTGCACCCTGTTCATTGCCGGTGTCGATCCTGCAAAAAACTTAGCGTTCACATCGATGCTCGCGCTGGGTATTGCGATTGCCTCAGCGACACAAGACATTGCCATTGACGCCTTTCGTATCGACACCTTCCCTAAGTCTGAATCCTCTAAACTGCCTCAAGCCTCAGCGATGGCCGTGATCGGATGGTGGACGGGGTATTCTCTACCGGGTTATCTCGCATTTATCAATGCAGACAGCATGGGGTGGAATGGCGTCTATTACGGCATGGCGATCATCGTTGGGGTATTGATGCTCTTTACCTTGCTGGTCGGCGAGCCCAAGACTGAGCGAAGTACGCTGCAAGAACAAGCCGAGCAAAGACATTACCAAGTCGTCGATTCAAAAACCGTCGCGTGGTTGAGTGTCACGGTTGTCGAACCCTTCCTCGATTTCTTCAAACGTAACGGTGTGCGCGTCGCGATCACGCTGTTACTGTTTGTCTTCTTGTTCAAGATTGGTGAGGCGTTCCTTGGCCGCATGTCGATCACTTTCTACAAAGAAGTCGGCTTTAGCAATGAGCAAATTGGTTACTACTCGAAATTGATTGGTTGGGGGGCAACCATTGTCTTTACCTTGGTCGGCAGTCTATTTAACGTCAAATTTGGCATCGTTCGCGGGCTGATGATCGGCGGTATTGCGATGGCGGGCAGTAACTTAATGTTTGCCTGGATCGCCAAGACAGGACCAAGTGAAACCCTCTTCTTAGCCACGATCATTGTGGACAACTTCACCACGGCCTTCTCAACCGTCGCGTTTGTCTCGTTTTTGACTGTGCTCACTGGCCAAGCCTTCTCTGCCACGCAATATGCGCTGCTGGCTTCACTCGGCAACTTCGGCCGTACGACCCTTGCGTCATTCAGTGGCGAGCTCGCCGATTACTTAAACGATTGGTCACTGTTCTTCATACTGACCGCGGTAATGGTTATCCCAAGCTTATTGATGCTCTATTCTCTGCGTCACTACTTCTCGGATCTACTCGAAAAAGCACGTCAGCAAAAATAGACAAGATGGCAAGAACGAAAAAGGCTTGGAGTGCTCCAAGCCTTTTCTTTTGTCTATTATTAATCTAGGGAAGAGATTAAGGGTACAAGCCACGTCCAAACATATTGAAGACTCGGGCGACGCCTTGGGTGAAGATCATAGGCTCAGTCAGCACCGTTAAACACAAGCAATCTTCACCAACTTGAGTTTGCGGGCTGTGCTTGACCGATGCGTCTTTATAGAGAAAGTCGCCGACCTCATAATGCCCTTCTTCGTCAGAAAAACCACCATGAAGCACTAACGTCGATTCGAACCCTTTATGGGTGTGCTCGGGCACTTTGACCCCTTCCGCCATGTACATAAGATTGACACGGGCGTTGCCGGAAATCGCGATAGGAGCGCTAAACACCTTGCCACCATAATTGCGCCACTCGCCAATTCGATCATACAGCTTGGATAATGCAAGCGGTAAGATCATCGAGCGTCCGTTGACATCAATCGTTTTCGGCTGGCGCAGCAGCTTGATAGGATCTTTGATCTGCTCAGTTTGGGTGATGCTTGCCAGCATCTGCTCAAGACTTTGCACTGGTGTTTGGTTGTCTGGCACCTCTTGCTCAAGCGCGAACCCGCACTCTTGCTCAAAGGATCTCACTTGCTCTTTACAATGTGGGCAACTTTCCAAATGCACGGCAATAGTGAACGCGTTGACATCATCCAATGACCCTTGTGCGTATTGCTGCAACATTTCGATGTGTGGATGGTAACTCATAAGCGATCGGCCTCTATGGAATGTTTCAGTTTTTCAATCGCGAGCCTTAGGCGCGACTTCACGGTACCAAGGGGAATATTCAGCATCTCTGCCACTTGCTGGTGAGGCATCTCTTCCAGATAGACGGCTTTGACCACGGTGCGTTGGGCATCCGGTAACGTATCTAAATATTTCACCACTTGCTCTTTAAGCATCTCTTGCTCTGGCGAATAGTGCTCAACCAAGTCAGGCGGGCAGTAATCGTTGGGCCAAATGTCATCGGAGGACAAATGGGCGTCGCGCCCTTTTTGCTTGCGCAACATATCAAAGCACAAGTTGCGCGCGATGGTGTAAATCCATGTGGAGAGCGAACTCTTACTGCCATCAAACATGATGCTCTTTTGCCAGACAATGGTCAGGGTTTCCTGTACCACTTCCATGCACACTTGCTCATTGCCCATGTGGCGATAGGTAAATTGCTTTAAACGCGGGGTAAAATGTTGGAACACCAGGGCGAACGCTTGTGTGTCCTTCTGTTTTACCCTATCCATACACTCAGTCCAATCGGCTCGAGTGAACGCCTGAGTATCTTCACTGACCATATCGATTCCTTGGTTTCACCTAGTCTTGAGATGCGAACGGGTTACTATACGCGCTCACGCGCGTTTCGATCACTCTCATTCTAGATCAAGGCTGAGGAGAAGGAATCATCTGGTTGATAAAGGCAAGTGCCGCCTCACAAGTTTGCTGTTGATTAAGTGAATCAAACCGACTGGGCG
>NZ_JCBDHE010000041.1:0-113646 GCF_059834225.1 Vibrio sp. R10-SG3-ISO3
TAAGGTTGTACTGGCGTCAGCCAGTTTAGCCGCCTATTCATGGCTGTTCTCGTTTCAGTTTGCCTTAGCACTACTGGCTTGCTTAATCTTTCATGAATATGGGCACGTCAAAGCAATGAAATACTTTGGCATGAAAACCAAAGGCATCTATTTAGTGCCGTTTCTCGGCGGACTCGCTCTCAGCGACGAAAAGATCAACACTCGCTGGCAAGACGTGGTGATCTCAATCATGGGGCCAATGTTTGGCTTCATCCTTTCATTACTGTTGACGTTAGTCTATCTGCTCACAGGGGAAGCCTTCTTTGCGGGGTTGGCGGTGTTTAATGCACTGCTGAATTTGTTTAATTTGCTGCCTATTTTGCCTCTCGACGGCGGCCATATTCTAAAAAGCATCAGCTTCTCAATGAACAGCGTCGCTGGCATCCTACTGTGCAGTGCGGCAGCTGGGGCAGGGGTCTTGCTCAGCTATTCGCTCGGTCTGACCTTGTTTGGCTTCTTGCTCATCATGGGCATGCTTGAGATCGTATTGGAGTGGCGTGGCCGCCATGCGAGCCATTTATTACCGCTCGACCGATATGGACAAGTTGTTTCATCCATATGGTATGTGGGCTTGGTAGCGGGGTTGGTCGCGATTATTGCCTTCTTTGCTAATACGGGCGATGAGTTGCTACGCCTACCTCTATTGATACTGGGCACCTAATTGACCCGATACGTACCGCGCTATCACGCTTACAGCGTGGGCTAGATAGAAATCACGGGAGCATGCTCCCGTTGGTCATTGTGTAGAGTATGCACACTCAGCATTGTGGTTTGCTTACGCTGCTCGCTGGCAGCGTTTTCATTTTCGCGCTGAGATCATCAATACGTGTACTGTGAGAGGGGTGGGTCGAGAGTAGCTCAGGCGGCGTATTGCCCCCGGAGGCTTTCGCCATATTTTGCCACAGCGCGACGCTTTGCTTAGGGTCAAAGCCGGCTTTGGCCATCAATTCTAACCCAACGATATCCGCCTCGGATTCTTGGGTACGCCCGTAGGGCAACAGCACGCCATATTGAACGCCAACGCCAAGTGCCGCCATCGTCATGTCACGATACTCTGAACTGCCCAACGCGATGTTGGTGATTTGTAAGCCTGCATTGGCAATTTGAGATTGAGATAAGCGCTCGTTACTGTGATCGGCGAGTACATGCGCAATTTCATGGCCAATCACCGTTGCTAGCTGATCTTGATTGACCGCGACGTTTAACAATCCGGTGTATACGCCGATTTTTCCACCTGGGAGCGCGAAGGCGTTGACTTGGTCACTATCGAATACCACCACTTCCCACTCGTCAAATCCCGCTTGCTTGGGCACATGAGCCGTAATGGTTTTGGCAACGCACTGCACGTACGCGTTAGTTTTGGCATCGGTACTGATCGGCTGTTCGCTTTTCATCTGTTCAAATGACTGGGCACCTAAAGCGCTCATATCTTGATCGGAAAATAAAATCAGCTGTGATCGCCCCGTCGGCGATGAACTACAGGCAGACAACGCGAGGCTTGCAGCGATTAAGGATAGCGACAAGCCGCGCTTATAAGTGATGTGCATGACGTTCTCCATCTAGGTAACGAATGTGCCAGCGTCGGCATTGTGAGTCATGACGCTTGAGTTATTCCGCTTCATTATGCTACAACGCGACTCTGTTTCCTACGCACCAACCGCGCGACAACGCTTTTTATTACGACGGATCACAGAATGAAAATATGGAAAAAAGAGATCGATCTGGAAAAACTCAATCAAACCTCAAAAAACACTCTGATTGAGCATCTCAATATCGTCTATACCGATTTTGGTGATGACTCCCTAACGGCCACCATGCCCGTGTGTCATTTTACCCACCAACCACTCGGTATGCTTCATGGCGGCGCTTCAGTGGTGCTCGCAGAAACACTCGGTTCACTGGCCGCAAACTTCTGTGTTGATAACGAAAGCTATTGTGTTGGGCTTGATATTAACGCCAACCACGTTCGCGCGATGCGGGAAGGGCATGTCATCGGTACAGCCAGACCCGTGCATTTAGGCGTTTCTACACAAGTGTGGCAAATTGATATCACCGACGAAAGGCAACGACTGGTGTGCACCAGTCGCTTGACCATCGCGGTTAAGAAACATCGTGGAACGAAAGCTCATGCTGATTGAGTTTAGTTTAGGGAAAATCATCGCGACCCCCAATGAAGTGGTGATTAAGTTAGCAGGGCCGGGTAGAGTCACGTTGCAAGCCCAAGCGGACGCCGTCATGCTCTATGGTGGCGGTAACGTGATTGCGGTAAGAGCGTCTGAAGCTAGCTGGTCAATCTCGCTCGATAACGCCCATCAATTAACCCAAGTTGCCGAGCAATTAGGTATCGCAATATCATAGAACTCGGTATTGGGGTGAGATATCAAGACTTGCATGTGAGCTCATAAATGAGGAAACTAGTTTGGAATCCAAAACCAACGAATTTCCCCTTTATGAGTAGCCCAAGATTACGCGTCCAGTTCGAAACTTTATTTGAGCACTACCAAGGCAAAGATTGTGGTGTCCAACTAGAAGAGATCACAGAGATCTTATTCTGCACACGGCGAAATGCGCGAATCGTGCTGAATAAAATGGAAGAAGAGGGGTGGCTTGAGTGGCACCCAGCACCGGGGCGCGGCAAGCTCTCCCAGTTGGTGTTCAAACGTAGCCGCAGTGACGTCAGCGAAACTCTAGCTCGCCGATATTTAGATGAGGGAAAAATCAGCCAAGCGCTCAAAGCGCTCGATCAAGATACCGCTAAGTTAGCTCAAGTGATTGAAAGCTACTTAGGCGTGGTCCACCAGCAAGGTGAGCAGGTGATTCGCTTACCCTACTATCGCCCCTTATCCACTCTCAATCCCGCTAAAAGGGTTCGCCGTTCAGAGCTGCACATCATCACGCAGATATTCAGCGGTTTAACTAAAATTGGCGATCAAGAGCGTATCGAGCCGGATATTGCGCACAATTGGGAGTTGGTGACACCGCAGCATTGGCGCTTTTACATTCGTAGCGGGGTACGCTTTCACAACGGAGAGTTGCTTACTATTGAGCACATTTTGTCCGTTCTGCGCCGATTGAGTCAAAACACGCTCTTTTCTCATATCGAATGCGTTGAGTGTCGTTACGCTAACACTATTGATGTATACCTTTCTAGGCCTGATTACCATTTGCCTGTTCTGTTAGCAGAGTCGAGTGCGAAGATCACGTTGCCAGAGCGCGACCAACAAGACGATTATGACGCGTTTCCGATTGGTACAGGACCGTTCAAAGTGGTTCAAAATGATGCCAAACGTCTGGTACTTCAAGCGCACGATGGGTATTTTGGCTACCGACCTTTACTCGATCGTGTGGAAGTATGGGTGATTGAGCGAGCGCTATCTTCAATGATTTTTCCGAGCCTTTCACAGCCAATTGCGACTGGCATTGAGCGTGTCACAGATAATGTCGAGCTAGACCCGGGTTGTACCTTTTTGCTCTTCAATCGTAAAACGGGACTGGCTAAAGAGTCACAATGGGCAAGCTATTTCCATGACCGCCTAGCCACGCTCAATTTATTTAAACAAATTCCTGATGAGAAATTAGTCGAGTTGGGCGTTCTGCCGGCACATGGACTCAAGCCAGGTTGGTATCACCACATAAAAACCGACGCTGTCGAAGCTCCCTCAACAGAGCGAGAGGTGACGGTTGCCTACCAATCGCAACACCCGATGTTTCCGACTTTGGTTAAGTGTATAGAGCGTGTTCTCAAACAAGACAAGGTATCAGTTCGCCTCATTCGTTATGAGCACGAGACACCTGATCTCGCCGATGTGGATATCTGGGTTAAAGCGATGGGCATCACTAACAATCGTGATGATGCATTGGCTGCTTGGTTACTCAGCTACAGCGATATTGAAGCGATGAGCCAGTCAGATGACTTTCAATATTGGCAGCAACTTGTGAAGGATTGGCAAAGTGATCAAAACCGGCCTTTTCCCGCTAAAGCGCTAGGGCAGTCTCTTGTGGAAAGAATGCAGTTAATTCCGATGTTCCACTGTTGGTTGGGAGTGAGTAAAGATCAATGCGGTTCATTGCAAAATGCGCAGTGTAACGCGTTGGGTTGGTTTGATTTTAGTTCAGTGTGGGTGAAACCAGAACTCGGACAGTGATAGTCTCAAGCACTCACTGCTCAATGTTAATTATTTGTAATAAAGGCATATGTTATCTCAAAGATAAGACGGATTTATGTGTCAAAAATAAATCATAGCGCAGCTTTTTTGAACTGAGTCGATAAAACTGGCAAAAAAGTGAACATTTGAACTTTGCACGACGACGTAAAGTGTTAGAATTACCGAAGTTTAAATTCGGTATTTTCAACAAATCAACGAGGTTCATAATGGAACTAGGTTTAATCGTCGCTTTCATCGTCGCTGCTGCGCTTATGGTTAAGAAAGAGATGGCTAGCTCAAACGCTTAATGGATTCCAACCCTTTTTTGTTCACTTTTATTGGAAACCAAAGAAAAGCTCCCTTTATTAAAAAGGGAGCTTTTTTGTTTTTGACGTCGTCAATATTTAGAATTCGTACTTAGCCGTGATTGCCCAGTTACGACCCGGTTGAGTGAAATCTTTATCCTCTTCTACAAAGCCTTTGACATCATTCCACTCGTAATACTCTTCGTCCGTTACGTTGAAGAGTCCGGCGCGTAGCGTCAGATCTTTCATTGGTACGTAGTAAGCCGTTAGATCGACAATGGTCGCGGCATCAATACCGATGTAATCTCCACGAGTTGAGCCTTCAGAGTTGATGTCTTTGGCTTTCTTCTCCGCGTTATAGGTGACAGTCAACGCGCTACCCCAAGTACCAGCAGGTGCGTCGTAATTGAGGCCAACCACAGTGTTCCATGGTGTCACGTCGTTAAGTGGTTTACCTTCTCCATCTTCACCCTCGGTGTAAGCCGCGGCAACACGCGTACTGATCCCGTTAAGCGGCAACTGCTCATCCCAATAGAATGTGTTTGAGAGCTCTACACCTTTGATGGTTGCTTGATCAATGTTGATGTATTGAATAACGGCGGGATCCGCTGGCGTAAATGAACCGCTGACCGTATCGCTAGAGATAAAGTTGTCGTAGTCACTGTAGAACACGGCCAACTCTGTAGCTGAGTTCTCTGTGTTATGGCGCCAGCCTAACTCATACGAGACACTCTTCTCTGCCTCAAGATCAGGGTTAGGTTTATTGATGTAGCCATAATTAGGGTTGCCATAGGAGTAGTACAACTCTTGGAAATCAGGGGCTCTAAAACCTTGACTCACTTGAGCAAAGAGTTTGTGCTGCTTATTCAGTGCATACACCGCACCTAGACGTCCAGTGAGAGCAGAGTCGGAGAACTTTTGGTAATCAGACGCTGGGTTTTCACTTGGGTTTTCCGAACTGTCACCAGGTTTTGTCTCAAAGCTGTCAAAACGGACACCTGGAGTCAGCGTAAGTTGACCAATGGTGATCGTATCTTCGATAAATAAGCCGTAGTTTCGTTCAGAGGCAGAAGGAATGTAGAAAATCGTTTTGTCATCATCAATCGAGTTGTATTCGTTGTTGATGTTTTTGATATCCTTATCGGCAAACGACAGTCCGTAGACGATGAAGTGCTCCGTTGAACCTAGGTTAAATCCTTTATCAAACTGCGCGTCAAACTGGAAGCCTTCGTCCGAATAGAGGTAATCTTTACGCTGCACGTTACCGGCCGTCGGTAAGAACATTCCGCCATTTGAGGTACGATTGGTCACGCCATTTTCTTCTTTGCTCAACCAGTCCAACTGCCAGGTCACCGTGTCTGCAATAGACGCGTCCGCATTCCAAATGTGTTTAATGCCGATCTGCTGCTTGTCGGTCGTATCATCACCATTGTAATCACTGTAGCTGTCGCTAATAAACTGCGTGTCTACCGTATCGTGCAAGATATTACCCGTAAACTCGAAACGGTGATCATCTGACGCTTGGTATTGAAGCTTAACCAATAAACTGTTAGCCGTGGTGTCTTGCTCATCAGGCTCGCCAAAGTTATCCACTTCATTCCCATCCCTGCGCGTGTAGGCGACGAGACTTTCTAAATTGCCTGTTTTGTTGGCAAGTGCAATCGACTCACTGAACGTATTGTCAGAAGATGAGAAATTGAACTTAGCATGGCCACCAAAATTGCGACCTTTCAGTAAATCACTCGGGTCGATGGTCTGAAAAGCCACGATCCCACCGATAGCGCCTGAGCCATAAAGGGAAGAGGCGGCCCCCTTAACCACTTCAACCGATTTTAGCAGGTCAGTGTCTACATCAATACGTGAAGAGTTGATAAAGTTGTACGACTGACCACCGCTTGGCGCGAACTGGTTGGTTTGGTTGACGCCATCCACCAAAACTTGAATTCTGTTGCCTTCCATGCCGCGAATATTGATGCCTTGCACACCTTGACGCGAGTTTGTCTGTACACTAACACCCGGTGTGTACTTAAACAAATCCTCAAGACCTGTGGTCATATTACTTTCGATTTCGTCGTTATCGATCACCGCAACCGATGCAGCAACATCACTAAGCTGTTGATCAGTACGCGTTGCCGATACCACAACTTCGTCAAATAGGGCATACTCTTGTGCATACGCACTCGTTGTTAGGGCTAAAACAATCGAAGCCGACAATAGTGATTTCTTATACATTTATGATTACCTTAAATCCATTAGGTTTGGTTGAACGGCCTGAATTTTATTGGATCTAAATGATAATTACTATCGTTATCAATATCACTTTTGGGTTGAACTATTGGAATTTGAATGAATCCTATCAATATTTTATATATAAAACAGAAACTTAAACTTGTAGAATAGTCAGCGTATTGGTAAAACAAGACTTCATTAGTGAGATATATGTCACAATAATGATTCTCATTTATAGGAATGTAAGCGATGCAAAGCCCGATAACGTTAGAAGCCTTACACATATTGGACGCGATTGATCGAAGAGGAAGCTTTGCGGCCGCCGCGAATGAATTGGATAAAGCGCCATCATCTTTGAGCTATCAAATTCAGAAACTCGAGCAAGACCTCGATATCACCATCTTTGATCGCTCTGGGCACAAAGCGAATTTCACTGAGGCAGGCAAACTGATTCTCGAACGAGGTAGGGCCATATTGGTGGCGACAGAGAAACTCGTCAATGACGCCAGTGTGATAGCCAATGGGTGGGAGCTCGATATTACACTCGCGTTCGATGGCATCATTCCTGTTCACAACTTTTTCCCCCTTGTCGATGCACTTGGCAATGTCAGTTCAACTCGAGTCAAACTGCAAGAAGAGATTTTAGCCGGCAGTTGGGAGGCATTGAGTACGGGTCGAGCTGACCTGTTAGTGTGTCCGAAACTGGATGCGCTTCCCCATGACGTTAAGGCTGAAACTTTAGGGGAAATGAAAATGATTTGGGTCGCGGCTAGTGATCACTACGTACACAAACGTTCAGGCGCATTTAATGAGTCTGCGCGTGAGAAGTATCGTGTTATTGCGATTGCGGATACGGCAAGAGAGCAACCGGCGATCAGCATCAATGTGATGCAGCGCCAACCGCGTTTAACCGTCACGACCTTTGCTGCCAAAGTCGATGCTCTGCGCAGTGGTCTAGGCATAGGAACGCTGCCCGCCGAACTGGCGCAAAGATTGATTGAAAAAGGGGAACTCAAACAGATCACCGATACCGAAGCTGTCACCATCGACATCGTCTTAGCTTGGAAGCGCAATAAAATGGGCGAAGCCAAGTCTTGGTGCATCCAATACCTGAAGAAAAACTGGAAGACTCTGGCAAAAATCTAATATCAACTCACGGATTTCAACACTTGG
This sequence comes from Vibrio sp. R10-SG3-ISO3, assembly GCF_059834225.1. Lineage (NCBI taxonomy): Bacteria > Pseudomonadati > Pseudomonadota > Gammaproteobacteria > Vibrionales > Vibrionaceae > Vibrio > Vibrio sp. R10-SG3-ISO3. The sequence goes on from NZ_JCBDHE010000041.1 coordinate 7,892, forward strand.
CTCCTTAATTCAAGGGTAACACCATATCCGCGACGCCATCTTCAAACTGAATATCAAGGGTGAAGCCCAGTTTTTGCGCCAGCATTAGCATACCGCGGTTGGTGGGCATGGTCATACCGGACATTTGCTTGGTGCCCTTATGGTGGCAGTAATCAATGATCTTTTTCATCAACACCTTACCTAAACCGATCCCCTTAAGATCGGAACGGATCAAAATCGCGAACTCGGCGTCGGTGTTGTCATGGTTGATTAGTGCGCGTGACACGCCAATGATTTGCGGCTGACCTTGCTCTTCACGCACTGCGACAAAAGCCATCTCTCGGTCATAGTCAATTTGCGTTAGATTCGCTAGCGCTTCATGATTAAATTCGCCCACATCCGTAAAGAAGCGTTTGTAGAGATCCTCCTTGCTGACGTTGTGAATAAAATCCGCATGAAGCGGCTCATCTTCAGGCAAGATTGGACGAAGGAGTAGGGAGTCACCGTTTTTCAATGTAATCGACTCTTCATACTCTACTGGATACGGTCGAATGGCCAAACGCTGCTGGGCGTCGCCTTGATAGCGTCGTAATGTAAGATCCGCATCGAGGATGGTAAATTGTGAGCCATTTGCTAGTACTGGATGTATATCCAGCTCATGAATTTGAGGGCAATCCACCACTAATTGAGACAAACGAACTAAAAACTCAGAGAGCCCTTGTATGTTCATCGGTTCTGGGAGTTTCTGCAGACGTATCTTGCCATTTTTAATCGCAATGACGATAAGATAACGCGCCAACGCCATATTCAACGGCGGTAAAGCGGCGGCCGCGTCGATCGCCTCGTCCCATTCGGAGCCACCCTGACCGATAAGAATTACTGGTCCGAAGGTATTGTCATGTTTGATCTTAATACGAATCTCTTCACCGCCGGCCAATTTTGCCATGCCCTGCACAATCAAACCATGAACATGGGCGGAAGGGTAAGAAAGCTGCGTTCGGTCCAGTATCGCTTGCGCCGCATTTGCCACCTCTTGGCTATTTCTTAGATTAAGCATTACACCTTGTACATCGGATTTATGCGCAATGTCAGGTGAGCGAAGCTTTACCGCAACAGGGTAGCCAATGCTTTCGGCGATATGTACAGCTTCACTCGCATCGGACGCGAGCCATGTCGGCAGCACATTGAACCCATAGTGCTTGAGTAGTGTCCCTATTTGATGAGTATCGAGGTGGCGGACATCATGTTGCTCTAAACGCTCATTGATCCATACTTTTGCTTCATTTCTATCATTGATCTCGATAGGTTCTGCGGTGGTTGGCGTTTCCATCAGCTGTTTTTGATTTCGTCTGTACTCGACCAAATGCATGAAGGCCACCACAGCGCTCTCCGGAGTACGATAGGTAGGAATGCCCGCTTGGGTAAACAGCAATCGCGCAGGTTTGGCGGTTAACTCGCCAGACCAATTGGTCAAAATGTTGAAACGTCGATGACGAGGATGAGCTCTGACCGCTTCGACAATTGCTCGTGCGGTCTGCTCCGACTCCGCCACGGCTGAAGGACTGTGCATAATCAAAATGGCGTCCGCACAATCTGTATCCATCAAAGCGTTAAGCGTATTCACATAGCGCAAATGGTCTGCGTCGCCAACCATGTCAATGGGGTTACTTTGGCTCCAGCTGGGCGGCAACGTAGAGCTTAAACGCAACATCGTTTCTTCAGACAACTGCGCAAGTTTGCCGCCACGTTCGAGCAGCGTATCCACCGCCATAATCGCGGGGCCACCACCATTGGTAATGATGGCCAATCGTTCGCCGCGCAAAGGAACGGAGTGAGTCAACGTCTCAACGGCTGCAAACAGTTCATGTGAATTATTGACGCGCAGCATACCTGTACGTCGAATCGCCGAATCATAGATAATATCAAGCGTGTCATCGCCGCCAGTGTGTGCTTTTGCAGCGGCACGTCCGGCTTTTGTTCGCCCACCTTTGAGCACCAGTATGCGACGGTTACGTGACGCCGCACGCGCGGCAGAAACAAACCGCCTGGCATCTTTGATGGTATCGACATAGAGCAAGATCGCATCAGTGTTGGTGTCGGTGCTGAGGTGATCGAGAAGATCGGCAAAATCGACATCGCTGGCATTGCCAATCGAAATAAATGCGGAAAATCCGATGTCTTTGTCGTTGGCCCAGTCCAAAATGGTGGTACACATAGCTGCAGACTGGGAAATGAACGCGATTTTGCCTTTTTGCGCCATCACCGGGGAAAACGAAGCATTAAAATTGTGCCAAGGAAGGATGAGTCCCAAACTATTAGGACCGAGCAGGCGCATGCCAGCGGCCCGCGCTATCTCTAAACAGCGTGATTGATGAGTGATACCATCTTGGTCAGGGAGGTGCATGTCCGCCGAAAGAATGATCGCGGCCTTGACTCGTTTGTCGGCAAGCTGACGTATCAGCTCAACATTGTGCTTCGCACTAGTACATAAAATCGCGACGTCCGGTACAATCGGCAGCGAGTCAATCGTCGGGTAGGCGAGCACGCCACAAACAGAGGAATAACGAGGTGTGACAGGCATGATTGCGCCCTCAAACCCACCTTGTAGTAAGTTTTTCATCACGATGTTGCCCGCTCTCATCGGTCGCGAAGAGGCGCCGATGACGGCGACTGACGAGGGCTTGAGTAACGCAGCGATACTGGACATAACGTGACACTCCTTGAATCTAACTCTCTTTATGGTATCCGAGGTTAGACCCATTCGCTGCGTGAGTTTGACGTAGTTTTAATCAGATCACTGTGTTGCTCACTGACTTTGTGTCATGTGTCACAAGAGTCTTGGTATATAATTTCATTGTTGGGTTGATTATACGATTATCTAACGGCATGATTTACAGTAATTTCTAGTTTAAGGCATTCGAATATCCCATGAAAAAAATCGCAATAGTAGGCCTGTCCGTCGTTCTCTCCGCTTGTGTATCCAGTGATTACGTCACCGATGTCAGCTCAGAGAGCTACCGTGAAGATTACCAAACGGCATCTGTCGCCAAACCTGTCGTCTCTGAGCAGGGCATGGCAAAAGATGTGACCGAAAGTAACGTCAAGCCTAATGTTGTGAAAATGTCACCAGAATCTAGCAAGCAAGTGGTGAAAAAGCAGCCACAAAGCAAGCCTGCTGTTGCAATCATACCGCCGACAGCCAAACAGAAAGCGATGAATCCACGTTTTGGTTTTACGATTCAAGTCGCGGCCGTAGGGTCACAAACGAAAGTTGACCAGTTTGCTCGACAACTACCTCAAGGTGATCAACCGATTTGGGAAAACTACAAAGTCGTGAACGGCACAAAGTGGTACACCGTACTTTATGGGGATTATGCGACGCGTGCGGATGCCAAAAAAGCAGTGGGTGAATTACCAGCCGAACTGCAAGCACTCAAGCCATTCGTTAAGAGCATCGATGATATTAAGAACTCTCAGTACCCGACGCTCAACAAACTAAACTGATAGAATGAAAGGGGCCAAGCGCCCCTTTTTTCATGACTCTTCTTGTTATCCGCTCAGAAATTCAACAACCAACCAACTAACTCGATATGAATAGACGAAAAACGTGTAAACGCTCCCGAGTTTTCATTAAGATCGGATAAGCCTCTTTGTTGCATTACGGAAAGACCATCAATGACGACCAACATCTTATTACTCTGTGGCGGCGGCTCATCTGAGCACGAAGTCTCACTCGTTTCAGCCAATTACCTGCAAGAACAACTTACCTTGACGGATGGGTTCAACGTCGTACGCGTTGAAATGCGCTCTGATGGCTGGCATACCGAAGATGATGAGTTAGTCTATCTCGATACCAATGCAGGCACCTTAAATACCGCAACAGATGCCATCACGCTCGATTTTGTCGTCCCGTGCATACACGGTTACCCAGGGGAAACGGGTGATATTCAATCAATGCTCGAGCTATCAGGAATTCCTTATCTAGGCTGTGGACCTGAGGCGAGCACCAACAGCTTCAATAAGATCACCTCTAAGCTTTGGTACGACGCATTAGGCATCCCCAACACACCTTACTTGTTTCTCACAGAAAACACAGAAGAAACTTATCAGCAGAGTAAGCAAGCCTTTGAAAACTGGGGTAGTGTGTTTGTCAAAGCGGCGAGACAGGGCTCTTCCGTTGGTTGTTACAAGGTCACTAATATCGATCAGTTGCGTACAGCGATTGCAGACGCGTTCACATTTTCCGATCAAGTGCTGGTCGAAAAAGCCGTGAAGCCACGAGAACTTGAAGTGGCGGCCTACGAAATGGATGGCCAACTCCACATTACCTTACCCGGTGAAGTTAAGGCGCCTGCTGATGCCTTTTATAGCTACGAAGAAAAATACAGTGCAACGAGCCATTCCACAACGGACATCGTCGCGTCTAATCTCACCGAGCAGCAACAACAGATGATTCGACTCAACGCTGAAAAGGTCTTTACCCATATGAAGCTGCGTCACCTCTCTAGGATCGATTTCTTTTTGACACAAGAGGGTGAGCTTTACCTCAATGAAGTCAACACCTTCCCTGGGATGACCCCAATCTCAATGTTCCCTAAGATGGTGGTCAACGACGGTGTGCCATTTCATCAGTTTCTCGCCAACTGCGTGACAACGTCACTCAATCAATAGGGCGGATCACTTTATATTTGAGCCTTTCATGCGCTGCTCGCACTGTATTACCAACATAGTAATAGGGCATAGCAGCGCTCTTCCAACGACCGTAAGTCTGAATCTCACGCGTTTTTATACCTTGTTTAGCTAACTCGATCGCTCCACCAACGCGCAAAGACTGGCCAGAAAAATCCAGTGCCAAGCCAAGCTTGTCACTCGCTGAACGCATGATTCGGTATATTGAGGAGTCATCCAAAGGCGCGGTAGCAAACCGACCATGTTTGTCTATTGCAACAAAAAGAGGACCGGGAGCCACACCACGTAAAATCAACCAACGATTGAGCTTTTCTGTCGCACCTGTACTCAATCGATAACACTCATTACCCAAGCTCAAAATCCCCTGCGATGACTCAATCGTCACATTGCCAACGTTAAGCGATTTGAGCTCTGAACGTTTTAACAAACACTCAAACATCACGTGGTAAATCGCTAGATTTCGAACATCGATTGGCGTATTCGAGCGCTCAAGCTTATCAGTCAGTGCATCGAGCGAGGATTTAGTAAAGGCATGGCTTGATGTCGCATCCCCACGCTTTTCGTTGCTAAGTTCAGACATCAAGCGCCTAACAGAGTGGGTGTTGACGGGATCGTCGTAGCCCAATATACGGTGCATTAAACTTATGGTGACACTGTAACGACGAATGGAGGCGTACTTTCTGTTTCTCGATTCCGACTGCAGAAATAACCGTACCGCTGTCGAGGCGGCTGGCAGCGCGACAACATGGTGACTAAGACAAAAGTTGTAGAAACGATTCCAATCATTACTCATCGCCAAGACGGAATTGTGCGAGTATTGCCCATCAGTAACAAGGTTAAGGTCTTGAATTGTCGTCTGTTTGTTGAGTGCACGAGTCAATGTTTGTCTCATGCTGTTATCGGTCACTATTCGAACATTTTTTCTCATGGATTCACTATAAAAACGCACAAACTCATATCGAGATACTTGATAAACAAGGAATTACAATTATCATTAATTTAACTCATAACTAAGACAATAAATACTATGCCAGTAGCGACTTATCGAGGTTTTAACCTTAAAACTGCCGGGAACTCTACAGAGATTTGGCAAGTGCAAATCAAAAACCACCAACTGCAAGGCAGCATGGCGGCGGTGAAGAAGAGTATTGATTGGTTTTGCGATACTGCGACCATTATCGATCCCCGTGAGTTCAGTTCCATCAACTCGAAACGTGAAGGTTCAGGCCAGCCCGCACAAGAGAATTTTAATGGTTTTACCCTAAAGAATGACACAGGCGAACCCAACGCTTGGTACTGTTTTTTCAATGGTAGGTTACTTAAAGGTGGAAAACTTGCCATTCAGAAGCATATAGAGGCATACTTGGTCGCGAAACAAAAAGCAGAGCAACAGAAGAAGTAATATGTCTTTAGTGTATTCAACAGAAGTTGGCCGAATTAAGCCAGAAGAAGAGAAAGTACAACGCCCAAAAGGCGACGGTATTGTGCGTATTCAACGTCAAACCAAAGGCCGCAAAGGCAAAGGCGTGAGTATTGTCACTGGTCTTGATTTGGATGACGCGCCATTGAAACTCCTCGCAGCAGAACTTAAGAAAGTGTGTGGCTGCGGCGGTTCAGTTAAAGATGGCAACATTGAGATCCAAGGCGACGCGCGAGATAAAATCAAAGCCCATCTAGAAAAGAAAGGCTTCACGGTAAAGCTCGCTGGCGGTTAATGCTAAGTAATAAACGGTTTGGTAATCGCAGATTAACAAACTGATTATTAGGTATTTTATGGTAAATACAGTTATGTTTAATCAATGCTGTATTTAACCGTAAAGATCGAATAGGGAGCGTGGCTCCCTATATTTGAATAATCGCATTTAACATAAGATAGATAATACGCACTCATTAACACGTTGAAATAGGCCATCTGAGCTAAGGCTAAACACCGCATAAGCACCTGATACGCTTGTAATTCCTAGCCCGTTATACTTTTTTGCGATCTGATTCCATAAAGCCTCCGCTTCGTGCGACTTGGCTTTATCGTCCGCCAAGGGCACCAACACCATTTCTTTGTCCGCACAAACGTTCTCTGTTGCCGATACTGTGCGCGACTTAAAAACGGCGCTAACCAAAACACTTCTAGTCGGACCTTGTAGTCCTTACAAAATCACCCGCTTTTAACTCTCGTTATCTTAATTACATTAATTAGATTCAGTTGACGTGACAGCGTCACTGCATTCTCGTATCCAAACCATCCGTCTAATTTATGGGTGACTGTAAATGACAAGGCGACATCGTTGGTCAAAGTCCGCATCAGTGACGGCATCACCCAGAAGCATGATTAACTGGCAATAGTGAGCGCTTACACCGACCGACTTTCAGTTGTGTAATTAAATTACACCAAGAAACAAAAACGAGCTAGCAACAGAATAATAACCCACCATAAGTCATTGTAATTAATAAACTTAATCTTAATGTTATTGCTTTCGACATGACTTTCAGGATTTGTAACCGCTTTGTTTTAGGCAAAAAAAAGAGAGCCATTGGCTCTCTCTAGGTGGGTTATTGTTTGTTTTCTGCTGCGGCTTTGCGTATGTCATCGGCAACGACTTTTATTGCCTGCGCGGTACTCATCCCGCTTGCCATTAGCTCTTGAATCCGCTCTACGGCTTTTTGCTGCTCTTCGTGTGTCAGCGGTGGTAAATCATCAAACATAAAAAAGGCTCCTTTTTATAGGAGCCCGACTATAGTACGAATTATTCGAGGTGGCTAGCGCTACCCTCGCCTTTAGTAACTACCTAAGAAATTAATAAAGGCGCCCATAGAATCTTCATTGGTGTAGCTTGCACCAATATCGAGTTGGAACAGGTTCAATGGCGATATGCCTATACCTGCTGTCAGCGTGTCATCTTGATTGTCATACGCAAGATTGCGTTTCCATCCAGCTCGCAGTTTTAACTGACGCATGATGTCAATTTCGCCCCCGATTCTGAGCATTTGTGTATTGTCTTCAAAGTCGGTGTAACGTTTGTCTTCATTGAGGTCATAGTCAACACTGATTGTCGCGTAGTCAGCAACTAAACCAAAACCGACGGTGTATTGCGGTCCTAGTTGATATTGATAAGTACGTCCAGAGATTGGAGTCGCGTTAGTTTCGATGTCGCGACTGATCAAGTTGGTCGCAGAGATGCCTGCTCGTAACGGGCCATGGAACCACAGGAAACCTGCATCCATATTGAACATGGTTTCGCCAGTTCCGTTTTCACGTACGTCTGTTATATCGTAGTCAGCTAGAGATGCTTCATACACGTATGTGTAAATACGCTGCAGTTTTGGTGAGACACCAAACGCGATGTGTTGTCCGAGAAATGTCTGATATTTAGCTAGAGAGATACCCGCTTCCGCAACTCCGATAGAAACAGCACTGACAGAGCTATTTTGCGCATTTTCTAAAATACGTTGCTCCTCCGTGCCTGCTGTACTATCCGTTGCAATGTTAGGGGTCGCATATGACTCAGTGTATAACTTGCCGAATACATTGGCAGCGATAAAGCTATTCGGAATTGCAAACGCTACAACGCCACCCATTTCCAACTTAGCTTGATCGCCTTGCAGATCATCAAGCGCTTGTCCTAACTCGTTAATTCTACTAGGGTCATTGGTCTCTAATAGGTCCGCCACTGTATCAAGATCATTCACCATATCATCTTGATCACTATACGAGAGACCAAAAGAAGGCACGATCATACCGACATCATCATTGCGACGGTAAATAGCGGTAAGCGCGGGATTGTAGAACGGTGCAGTGAGAAAATTGGCGGATACCACCCCTACGCCACCCATGGCATCACCACGTGCTTCAATGGCGTAGTTGGCGGCAGAGGCTGACGTGGCAGCCAGAGCAATTGACAGGCTCAAGAGTTTAATTTTATTATCCATAGCGATATAAATCTTTTCAGTTCCATTCATTTATATCGTCTTATTGTCTATGAACTTTAACTATTCCTCTACAGAAACATCATAGGTTTTGCTGATAATTTGGGATTGTTCAACAATTATTGGCCCCTGCCAACGTTGTTGATTGATGGAAACGGCCAACACGTAACGACCTGCTGGTACCACATTCGGTTTCAGCGCAGTCGGAAAATCGGAAACATGTACCTCTGTCCAAATTTGGTTATATTTGCCATCCACATAGTCGTAAATCCCCGTTTCTAGCTTAGGTAATGGGCAGTGCGGGTTGAGTAATGCGGTGCGATCGATACTCCACTCATCCTTTGATTTCCAGCGAACGTCAATCGCAGCATTGGGTTCGCCAAGCAGGACCCAAGCACTCCAAGAGGATTGGTCAGCAGCAGTGACGTCCAATCGATAGAGTCCCATAGGTAAACGACTGTTCAAGTTGTATCGCTTAATGTATTTACTCAGGCCACTTTCGTTACCCGGTAACTTTGTCAAAGTGTTGTCAGTGGATATATTACGAGATACCCACTGGGTTAATGCGATATCTCGAATGGGCTTTTCTGAATCCACTTCGACGATGGCTCGAAACGCATCGCGCCCAGGGCTTTCAATGTTAGTACGGCGGATGACAACCGAGGATATCCACGTGGGCGTGGGATTGGTATCTAGGCCTTTTCCACAGTCCACTTCAAGCGATTGAAGGAGTAACGAATTGAGGTGGCTTGATAAATTTGAGGTTGATTCGAGTTGCCAAACTTCCACCAATGAAGAAAACATACCCGACAAGTTATTGTTGAGTAGATGCTTATGAGCTTGAGTCAACGGTGTGTTGTCCTCAAACCAAGGCGCGGTATCGCTGAGTGCAGGTGCACTCGCAATGAGTGCACCCCATAAGAGAGCCCGTATCTTCATATTAGGCTTTCATTTTGTATCCAACACCACGCAAGGTCTCGATTTCTAGACCTGGGAGTTTTTGACGTAACTGCAATACATGTGTGTCAACCGTACGTGTGGTAGGAAAATGATTGTATCCCCAAACATGATCAAGCAATTCGTCACGAGTAAACACGCGGCCTAAGTTACTGGCTAAGAACAACAAGAGATCAAACTCTGTACGTGTTAAGGTGATGGATTCCTCTTTGTAGAAAACTTCACGGGTCGCTTTATCGATCACCAAGTCGCTGGTCGTCACTTTTGAATCATCTTGAGCTTCGGCGTCCGGAGAGCGCAACTGCGCACGAATTCGAGCAAATAGCTCCGCTTCAGCGAAAGGTTTGGTTAAATAGTCATTCGCACCGGCATCTAAACCTGTGACTTTGTCTTTTACCGTTACCAGAGCCGTCAATAAGATCACTGGAACATCTTTGATTTTTTTCCAATCGGTTAAGTGCGCTACAGAATCACCATCAGGCAATTGGCGATCAAGCACCACCAAGTCTGCTTTATCCCAGTACTGTGCCACGTCCGCAATGGTTTCAGAGTGAAAACATTCGTAACCTGCTTGTTCAAGGCTAACTAGTAGGCCGTCAGCTAAATTTTTGTCGTCTTCAACGAGAAGCAGTGTCTGTTTCACAGGGTATCTCCAATATAAATGTTGTCGGTGGGCCGATGAGGTTCATAGTTCCGCCCATACGTCCGACCATCGATTCAACTATGGTTAATCCTAAGCCCAGGCCGCTTTTACTCACAAAGGGTTTGCGCAAATTGCGCCAGTCTTTATGGGTTAACTGGCCTTGGTCTTTGACCTTTAGCGTAATCATGTCCACTGAGGTTTCAACCTCAAGTTGAACAGGAGCAACGCCATATTTAGTGGCATTGCGGATTAAGTTGTCGATGCAAGTCCCTAGCCAGTAGACATTAAGCTTTGCCGCGACATCTTGGTTAATTAAGAACTCAACTTTGTCGCCAAATTCTTCTTCTAATTTGAACTCAAGCCATTCGCTGACAGATGGTACCCAATCTGCGGCCAATGGTTTGTTATCTGATTGCAAATAATCTTTACTGGCTTCGGCCAGTTGGCGCAATCGTCTAGAATCTTCACATAATCGACGAAATTCGTCGTACACTGACTCTGGCAGCTTTTCAAACTCACGACGAAAGCCTTCAACCGTCAAGGATAAACTGGCGATTGGCGTACGCAGTTCGTGCGTTAAGATCTGCAAAATCAGCATACGGCTTTTCATTTCTTGGCGCTTGGTGTTCCAGCGATACGTCAACCAACCCAGTACCAGCAAAATGTTCGCGACAACCAAAACCGCCATGCTGATTCGTAAGATCTCTGATTGATCTTCAATATCCCAACACAAATTGCCCCGCTGTGCGAAACAGCGTACCGCCGTGGATTTCGGCTCTACTTTTAGACCACTCTGATCGACATAGGTTTTCCAAACATTGTCTGGATACACTAAATATTCATCATTATTGCGAAGCCAGAGTGCATTTCGATCCAAAAACATGCTCGATCCTGCCAACAGTGCCAACATGGCAGACTCATCCATTCGCTGCAATCGTCCTAATAAGGTCGTTTCTGGATCGAGCGGACGCTCCTTGATGTGCATGTATTGCGATAGCTCATCCAGTTTTTCCGGATGCAGTGCCACATAACGACTGGCGTAGGTTCCGCCGCCAGGATGGATAAGCGCACTGCGCGCAAACCACTTGGTGCTCACGGTATTCCCTTTACATACAGAACGGGTAAACACCAACGGCTCCGTCACTAAAGGGCTCAGAGGGAGCTTACCTGTACAGTCTCTTGCGAGATCATACAAGCGCTGAATATCTTTGAGAGGATAATGCGCCGTTTGCGGCAGCATAGATTCAGGCGTAAGCAAACGTGTGGGGTAATCGGCCTGTAGTACGCGAATATCGTAACTCACTACCGCCTCAGAGCGGTCAAACATATCAATAAATGTGTCGATACGCTCAGGCAAAGAGTTCGCGAACGCGCTCTTTGTGGCCAGAGTTATCAAAGCAGTTATCAGTATGTTTACGGGTTTAATCACTGTAAAAATTCATTAAATCAGTAAGTTAGAAATAGAATAAACCATTATGACAAAAATAGACATTTCAAATGTAATATTGATGTCAGGAATCATTACCACTAAAACGCATAAAGCCAGCATTACGCTGGCTTTATCGTACTGTGAGGGGAGATTACAACGCTTTGGAGATGGCGTCGACACTCTCTTTTGCATCACCAAACAGCATCTGAGTGTTCTCCTTAAAGAACAATGGGTTCTGAACGCCAGCGTAACCGGTGTTCATCGAGCGTTTGAAGACAATCACGTTTTGCGCATTCCACACTTCTAACACGGGCATGCCAGCGATCGGGCTGTTTGGATCTTCCAGCGCGGCTGGGTTCACCGTGTCGTTAGCACCAATGACGAGCACGGTATCGGTCTCTGAGAAATCGTCATTGATTTCATCCATTTCCAATACGATGTCGTAAGGAACTTTCGCTTCCGCGAGCAATACGTTCATATGACCAGGTAGTCGGCCCGCAACAGGGTGAATACCAAATCGCACCTCCACACCTTGTGCACGAAGTTTTTCGGTAATTTCATGCACTGGGTACTGCGCTTGAGCAACGGCCATGCCGTATCCTGGTGTGATGATCACAGACTTAGAGTTCTTGAGCATCTCGGCCACTTCTTCTGCTGTGGTCTCGCGGTGTTCACCTTGCTCAACATCTTCAGAGATCACCACTTCTTGACCAAAACCACCGGCGATCACACTAATGAACGAGCGGTTCATCGCTTTACACATGATGTAGGAGAGAATCGCACCGGAAGAACCCACAAGCGCACCGGTGACAATCAATAGATCGTTGGCGAGCATGAAACCGGCCGCTGCCGCTGCCCAACCTGAGTAAGAGTTGAGCATAGAAACCACCACAGGCATGTCCGCCCCACCGATGGACGCAACCAAGTGGTAACCAAACGCAAACGCAATCAACGTCATCACAAGCAGTGCGAACATACTACCTTCAGCGTTGACGAAATGCACCATCAAAAGCGTTGATACCACGATCGCCGCAAGGTTCATTTTGTGCTTATGCGGCAGATTTAATGGTGAAGATGACACGATACCGCGCAGCTTACCAAATGCGACCACGGAACCTGTAAAGGTAACCGCACCAATGAAGACACCTAGGAACACCTCAACCAAGTGAATAACGTGCTCGGCATGCGTTGCTGCCTCTGGTGCGTCGAGGTAGCTGTTGTAACCAACCAATACTGCCGCCATACCAACAAAACTGTGCAAAATTGCTACTAGTTCTGGCATTTCGGTCATTTCGACTTTCTTCGCATAGTGGATGCCGATACCCCCACCGATCACCATGGCAACGATGATCCACGCAAAGCCTTGCGATTCAGGACCAAAGATCGTGGCGATCAACGCGATCGACATACCAGCGATACCATAGTAGTTACCTGCGCGAGCAGACTCCTGCTTTGACAACCCGGCCAAACTTAAAATAAAGAATAATGCAGCAACAATGTAAGCTGCTTGTACTAATCCTGCAGACATCCTTGTTACTCCTTAGTCTTTACGGAACATTTCAAGCATACGCTTGGTGACGGTGAATCCACCGAAGATGTTAATACTGGCAATCAACACAGCGATGAACGCCAAAAATGATACCACTCCGTTGCCTTGGCCAATTTGTAACAAAGCGCCGACAACAATAATGCCAGAAATTGCATTGGTCACCGACATCAACGGTGTATGCAGAGCGTGTGTGACGTTCCAAACCACGTAGTAGCCAACGACACATGCAAGAACAAACACAGTAAAATGTGACAAGAAGGCCGCTGGCGCGACAGAGGCTATCCATGCAAACGCTCCGACACCCACAGCTAACGCCGCCAGTTTCTTCACTGGTGAAGTGGGCTCTTCAACTTTCGGCTCTGCTTTTACTGGCTGCGCTTTTTTCTGCTCTGGTTGAGCTGAGACTTTGATTGGTGGCGCAGGCCAAGTCACTTCACCCTCTTTAACTACAGTGACGCCGCGGATAACAACATCATCAAAATCGATGGTGATGTTGCCATCTTTCTCTTTGCACAGCAGTTTGAGCAAGTTGACGAGGTTGGTTGAATAGAGCTGCGATGACTGTGTTGGCAAGCGGCCGACCATATCGGTGTAGCCCACCACTTTGACACCATTGGCTGTGGTGATCACTTTGTCTGCTTCAGTGTATTCGCAGTTACCGCCGTTGGCCGCAGCCAAATCAACAATCACACTGCCCGCTTTCATGCTGTCGACCATCTCTTTGGTGATAAGCTTAGGAGCTGGACGACCCGGGATCAGTGCGGTAGTGATGATGATGTCGACATCCTTCGCTTGCTCAGCGTAAAGCTCAGCCGCTTTTTTGTTAAACTCATCCGACATCTCTTTCGCATAACCATCGCCAGCGCCAGAATCTTCTTTGAAGTCGACTTCAAGGAACTCAGCGCCCATCGATTGTACTTGCTCTTTTACTTCTGGGCGCACGTCAAACGCACGAACGATCGCGCCGAGACTGCCTGCTGCGCCAATCGCAGCTAGACCAGCAACACCAGCACCAGCCACCAAAACTTTCGCTGGTGGCACCTTACCCGCGGCGGTAATTTGCCCAGTAAAGAATCGACCAAACTCATGCGCGGCTTCAACTACAGCACGATACCCGGCAATATTTGCCATTGATGAGAGCGCATCTAACGCTTGAGCACGTGAGATACGCGGCACAGCATCCATCGCCATAACATTAATGTTTTTGCTCGAAAGCTTCTCCATCAATTCTGGGTTTTGTGCTGGCCAAATAAAGCTAATCAGCGTGGCCCCTTCCTTGATCAAAGCCAACTCATCCAGCGTGTCATCGATAATCGGCGCATTGACCTTTAACATGACGTCTGATTGCCACACGTCTTGCGTTGAGACGATGCTCGCCCCTGCGGCTTCAAACGCACCATTATCAAAACTGGCTTTCTCTCCTGCTCCTGATTCAACGGCAACGCTGAACCCCAATTTAATTAATTGCTCGACCGATTTGGGTGACGCAGCAACACGCGTCTCACCGGGGAGCGACTCTCTTGGCACACCAATCTGCATTAGCTATTCCTTGACTATTCGCAACACTGTTTGATTTGTTTTTATCCAACGTAAAAACAGACTGCAAGTCTTTTTAAAAACTTGCTGAAAAAATCATGAGTTATAACCGTTGGGAATGAAGGATTGTGCGTCTGAACGACAAAAAGGACAAGACAGAAACCATTGATAGGAGGTCAAACCAGTTGCGTCCAGTGCAAGCAAAAATTTCCTTTAAAACAACAAATTATCTTACTCACCAAAACAAAGAAGCCATCAGCATAACGGCTAATGGCTTCTTAGAGTATGATGTTCATCAAATTGAGGAGTTATCACAGCAAAATAATCAATCAGGCGAACTCTCTATGGGTTACTTTCCCATTACGCGTCTTATTACGTCACTGTTAACGAAAACTGTTAGTTAAAAATACTGTCACCCATTTGATCAATGAACATTTGTGATTTTTTCAGCATCAATTCATTGGCATCGTCTTTACTAGCGAGCACATCCGAGCGAATAAAACGGTGTGATAGGATCTCGCCCTCTTTTTCTTTCTCAATACGTCCTGCAATACGGTATTGACCGCCTTCTGCAATGGATTCTTGATAAATGAGATAACCTTTATATTCAACCGGCTCTACCGCGACGGCTTGTTGTGATTTTCCGCCACCAAATAGACGTGAAAACAATCCCATTTATAACTCCTTACTTACGACTTTTCATGGATACAATCGGTTTCTCAAACCATTCCAGCTCCAAGTCATCATCAAAACGAGGCTTGTTGATGATCACCGGAATCTCATCTTTACGATTTTTACGGCGGTCGTCAACGATCAGGCTCACAGCAGAAGAGACCGCTGTCTCAGCATACTCTTTTAATGCCACTAAACGTTCTTCTGGGAGTGCAGAGAGAAAGTCGACATCAAAACGGATGTAGACAGGCCTCAATTGACTTAGCGCAAGACACGCTAAATCGGCCAATTGATCATGGTCGAATCTCTGAGTAAATTCTTCTCGCGCAAGCACGTGTCCAACTAAGGTTTCCATGTAATTGTGGACATCAACGCTAATCTGCATATCAATCACTCCTTTTCGTTATGCTTCTGGTATCAGTATGTGGAACATTACCTAAAATTGCCATGCAATAGAGTCATTTAGATATGATGGTGTTCAAACATTAAACATATGATCCAATTTGCTACTTAAGTTTAGTAAAAAGCTTGGATTTTCAGCAAATCAAAGTATTCTTATCTTTTGCTATTCAATGTGTCTTTTTCTGTGGGTTTGGTTGTTGCATGTCACTGTCAGTAGTTTCCGCTAATTGGTTTCGGTTGTCGTTTCCGCTACTGCTACTGATATTCATCGCGTCTGGTATGAACAATGTCATCACATTGACGCAAGCCAACCTAGATATCACCTCGAAACTGCCTTTTGTTCTGTTTATTTGTGCGATAGCGTTAGCGAACGCGTTCAAACAGAGCCGAATAGCCATGGTCGCCACGACCCTTCTGCTTGCCTACTGGTTGATACAGTCTCGACTACAATCTCCACTATCGACCGGCACAACGGTGCTTGAGTTGTCGTTGTTGGCCTTTTTGCTGCCTATTGCACTACTCAGTGTCTATCCCTACAAAGATTCGAGTTTAATGTCTCGCTCATTTGGGCTTTATCTAGTGACACTGTCACTTATTATCGTCTGGTGCTACCTCGTATTGGCTCACTTCTACGATGGTGGTTTCGACGACATCAACTCAACATTTTTATTTATCGAACCCGCCGTATCGCGAATCCCACTGATTCTTGTGCTTTACATGTTTGCCATCACTTTAAGTGGCGCGATATTGGTCATGGCAAAAAATCGCATTATCGATGTGGTGATTTACTCATCAATACTGCTTGCATCTGTGACTTTTATCTTTTTCCATGTGCCTTTTATTTCGAGCACCATGTTCTCTCTTGCAGGCATATTGCTGCTGGTTTACTTACTGTCAGCCAGTTACGAAATGGCGTTTAACGATCGTTTGACCGATATCCCTGGACGATTGGCACTTGAGTCAGACTTAAAACACCTGGGTCGAAAATTTACGATTGCCATGCTCGATATTGATCACTTTAAGTCGTTCAATGACACCTATGGCCATGACACCGGCGACGATGTGCTACGCTTAGTCGCCAGTAAACTTCAGCAAGTGGGCGGTAGAGCCCGAGTGTATCGCTACGGGGGTGAGGAGTTCACCGTCATATTTAAAGGGCGGTACGCCGAGCAGGTAAAAGAGCATCTAGAGGCGTTGAGAGTGTCGATTGAAGAGTACGAAATGATGTTACGCGATCAATCTGCGCGGCCAAAAGACAACAAACAAGGGACGAAACAGCGCGGTTCGGCGAAAAACCCAGACTCGGTAAGCGTGACCATCAGTATTGGTGTCTGCGACAGCCAGGAAACACGCAAAGTCTCTCAAGTGATTAAAGAAGCGGACAACGCTTTATATAAAGCGAAAAAGGCCGGGCGTAACCGAGTCGCTTACGCATAATAAACCCAATACGCGTAAATCAAGTGCAACATAAATAAAGAGTGCATAAATGAAGAGTGCAACCAGCGCTCACACAATCACGTATCGATTTCGGCCAGACGCCTTGGCTTGGTACAAAGCTTTATCCACTTTCTCAAATACCGACTCCAATGTCTCCTTTCCGCTAGGAACAAAGGAATAGACACCTTGTGACACGGTCACGTTTTGATGAATGGATGAAGATTCGTGAGCGATAGCCAACGCTTCAACGGTATTGTGGATGCGCTGCGCATCTTGCTCAACCTTGTTTTCATCTGTATAGCCGAGCAGCACAATGAACTCTTCACCACCATAACGGCCCACCACTTCGCCATTACGAACAAACAAGCCCGACAATGCACTCGCAAGGGCAACAAGGCACTTGTCCCCTTCAATGTGGCCGTACGTGTCGTTGTAAAGTTTAAAGTGGTCTACATCCAGCAGTATGAACCCGAGGGGCAGATGATGGCGACCATGAAACGCAATCAGCTCACGAGTTTTTTCATCGATTGAGCGACGGTTTGCGACTTTAGTAAGGCCATCTTCTGTCGCCAACTTTTCAAGCAGACGATTGGCCTCTTCAAGGGCGGCGGATTTCTTTTTATATTCACGGCGCATGGCAGCGATGCGCTGCATGGCAATCAACTTAGAGTTAAGAACGATTTTATCCACGGGCTTAATCAAGTAGTCGTCGCCGCCAGCTTCAATGGCTTTAGCGATGATCGCCGGCTCATCGTGACCACTTAGAAAAATGATCGGTACCCACTCTTCATACAAATCACGAATTCGAGATGAAACTTCAAAGCCGTTCATATCCGGCATGCTGATATCGAGCAGTACCAAATCAGGTTCAAAGGTGGGATAGATATCCAAAGCACCGGCGCCAGAATCCGCCATTTCGACCGTATGGCCAAGCTGCTTAAGTCGAATGGCTAGCTGCATGCGTTCCATTTGCACGTCATCCACTAGCAAGATTTTCATCGAAGAACCTGCTTTATCCACGCTAACTACCTTGATTTAATTCATGAATATCGTAATCCGTTATCTAAGAGCATACCTTACCGCCCTATGTTCAGCCAACTTATGTTGACTTTTATACGGTTTTTTTTACGATAACGCCCTAATTTTAGTAATTAAAGAGAGCATCCTTATGTCTGACGAGAATCAAGCAGAACAAGCTGTCGTAGACCTGTCCACCGTTTCCGCTGAACTTCGTCAAGTGATTGAGTTTGATGGCGTACCAGAAGCTATGCACAACATGGTCGTCTCAATTCATGAAGTATCGGAAGAAGCCGTGCGCGAATCTTGGGAACAACTGCCAAACAGTGCGCAAAATGTTCTCGATAACTTTGAGCAGTTCCATGCGCTTGTGTCGGTAAGCCAAGCGTTTGCTGGGCTTAACGTAATGGAAGAGTTTCCAACGCTTAATCTGCCTAAAGAGATGACAGATGAGCAAAAAGAAGAGTACCGTGCGCAGCTTCTCGACCAAGTCCTGCACAACTGCGTAAAAGATATGGTTAAGCAAATTAAAAAAGCACGCCGCGACCCTATTCTTAAACGCGACTTTACGGATGTCTTTGCGAAGTAATGATCGCATCACAACCGTTTTGTTGAAAAAGCGCCGCAAGGCGCTTTTTTAATGGCTACCTGTCACCGTGAGCAAGCGCAATGTCTTTTTGAGTCACGCTCACGCCTTTGATCTGGGCGTAGACCGTCATCCCAGGTGTTAAATTCAACTCATCTTTGGCCCACTGAGTAATGGTCGCTTTGAGGGTTCGTCTTTCATCTAGGCGCAAATAGACGGTCACACTTTGCCGTTGCTCACCATGACGCACCTCTTCCAATTCCTCAATCGTGACCTTAAGGCTATTACGAATCGAGGTTTGCTTTGGCGGCTCTAGAGCTAAAGAGACATCATTGGCGCGAATTTGCAGCCGTACTAAGTCGTCTTCACGGACGTTGATTTTTTGAACCCAGAGCGAATGCGCAGGCGTTAAACTCACCTCAGTCAACGCATAGTCATGATTGTGGCGCAGGACACGAGCTTCGAACAGCGAGCTTTGCTCCGAAAACGAGTGCCACGGGCGCATGACGTCCGAAGACCAAACCGCCTCAATATTATCGCAAGCCACCACCCGACCGTCATCGATCACCACCAGTTGATTAGCCAGACGCAATACTTCATTCAAGCTGTGGGAAACATAAAGAATAGGCACGTCGATATCGGCAGCAAGTTGCTCAAGATATGGCATCACTTCGCGCTTTCTCGGCATGTCCAATGACGCAAGCGGCTCATCCATCAGGAGTATGTCTGGCTTGCGCAGCAATGCTCGTCCTATTGCGACGCGCTGCTTTTCTCCCCCAGACAACGCTTTAGGGTAACGACTCAACAGCGCACCGAGATCGAGCGTGTCCACCACCTTATCGAAATGTGCCTTATCATCCCCCTTCACGCCATACAGCAAGTTACCTTCAACGCGATAATGGGGAAACAAGCGGGCTTCTTGAAACACGTAACCCACATTGCGCTGATGCACCGGGACATTGATCTTATTTTGCGAGCAAAACAACACACGGTCATTGAGTTGAATCCGCCCTTCTAGGGGCGTATGAAGACCAGCGACAGAATGAATCAAACTGGTTTTGCCCGCCCCCGAACGGCCAAAGATGGCGGTAATGCCGCGATTGGGCAACTCAAGGTCGATATCAAACGTTTGATCACCGAGTCGGGTGCGGTACTGAACGTTCAGCGCGTGAGAATTCGTCATTGCCCTAGCCTTTTTTGACTAACTCGGCTTAACCAGCCAGAGATAAACAGAGAGAGTAACGCAATCGCAATTGAGATGAGACAAAGCCTCATTGCTGCATACTCTGCGCCCGGGGTCTCGATAAAGGTATACATCGCCAAAGGAATGGTTTGCGTTTCGCCAGGAATGTTGGAGACAAAACTGATGGTGGCACCAAATTCACCTAAGCTGCGCGCAAAGGCGAGCATAGTACCGGTAATAATACCTGGTAGGGTTAAAGGCAGTGTAATGGTGGTAAAGATTTTCAACGGGGAAGCGCCCAATGTGGCCGCTGCTTCTTCAAGGCGTGGGTCGATGGACTCTAGACTCAAACGAACCGCCCTGACCATCAATGGTAGAGAGACAATCATGCACGCAATTACCGCGCCTCTCCAACTGAAGGCGAAGACCAGCCCCCAATGCTCAAACAGATACTGGCCAAGCCAGCCTTGGCGACCAAGGGAAATCAGCAGCAAATAGCCAATCACAACAGGGGGTAACACCAGTGGTAGGTGGATAAGACTATCTAGCACACTACGTCCGAGAAACGACTTTCTAGCCAGCAACCACGCCAACAAGATACCGAGGGGGATCAGCCATAGCACCGCCACCCCCGCTATTTTCAAACTGAGCGATAAGGCTTGAATCTCGTAATCACTGAGCATCACTGACTAAAAATCCGTATTGTGTAAACAGGGCTCTTGAGTCACGCGTTTGCAAATAATCAAGAAATTCGTTCGCCGTGACATTGTCACTCACAACAGCAGCAGGATATTGAATCGGTTCGTGGCTACGCTCTGAAAGCGTGGCTACCACTGTCACCGTCTCTGATTGCATCGCATCGGTTTTGTAGACAATCCCTAATGGCGTTTCACCTCGCTCCACTAACGCTAGAGCAGCACGAACACTTTTACTCGGCGCGAGCGACATCTCTACGCTCTGCCAGACGCCAAGCCAAGTCAGCGCTTGTTTCGCATAGATACCAGCGGGAACCGTGTCGGTTTGCCCAACCGCGAGTCTTTGCCCGTTTAGCGCTTGTTGCCAAGATTGAACGTCCCCGACAGCCAAAGCGATCTGCTTCTTGGCAATGACGACGAGTTGGTTTGCCGCTATCTGTTTCACCTGGTGTGGTTCTACACTGCCGTTGTCGATCAAATATTGCACCCACTGATGGTTCGCTGAAATAAACACGTCTGCGGGAGCGCCATAGGCAATTTGCCGCGCTAGGGATGACGAGCCACCAAACACAGTGGTCACCGAAACATCACGCTGCTGCTCGAATTCATTCACGAGCTCTGAGACCACATTGGTCATCGACGCGGCAGCATAGACCGTGAGTTTGTCTTGCGCCTGAGCGTGAAAAGCAAGGCTTAACCACAAAGCGAAGAAAAGTGAAAATCGTTGTTTCATTGTTTGTTCTGTGTCTCTAGTTCTGGCCAGAGTAAATCCAGTTTCAAATGCTGCTCGATGGCATCAGCAATACGATCGATGGCTTCAAGTTGGCGCGCATTATGGTCTATCGCGCCGATATCCTCATCGGTTGCCCAACGCATAATCTGCGTCGTCGCCTCGGCCGAGTTAAAGATACCATGTAAATAGGTCCCAAAGACTTGATTACACTCACTCAACGCGCCATCCCTCTCACCCGAACTGAGCATAATGGGCGATACATCTGTGGTTTGAGTGCGACCAGCGTGAATCTCATAGCCTGATACGGGCACCGTGCTGCCATTTAATGAGAGTTGGCCATCCACATTCGTTAGCGTTTTGGAGTCGGTGATCACCGTTTGAGTCTGCAAGTACCCTAGCCCTGCTGTGCTGCCTGCGTCACTTTCTAACCCCAAAGGATCATCAATTTTCTGACCCAGCATTTGGTATCCACCACAAATGCCAATCACTTTGCCGCCTAAACGAAGATGACGCTGGATATCGCGATCCCATCCCTGACTGCGCAAGTAGGCAAGATCGCTGCGGACCGATTTTGAGCCCGGCAAAATAATGACGTCTGCTCCCGACAGCGACTCCCCCTTACCTACGTATCTAAGGTGAATGTCTGGGTTGCTTCTTAACGCATCAAAATCGGTGTGATTGCTGATCCGAGTAAACACTGGCACCGCAACCTGAATCTTCGCGCTCGAATTGAGCGATTGCTGAGTATTGATGGCATCTTCCGCCTCTAACTCAAACCCGTGCAGATACGGCAACACGCCGATAACAGGCTTGCCGGTTTTTTCTTCCAGCCAATCAAGGCCAGGTTCGAGCAGTGAAATATCACCACGAAAGCGATTAATAATAAATCCTTTGACTCGCTGCTGCTCGCTCTCTGATAGCAGGGCCAGAGTGCCGTACAAGTGAGCAAACACGCCGCCCCGGTCAATATCGGCGACAATCACGACGGGCACATCCGCCTCCTCAGCAAAGCCCATATTGGCGATATCATTCTCACGTAGATTGATTTCTGCGGGGCTACCAGCGCCTTCGATCATAATCGAATCATAGTGTTCGGTCAGTTGACTAAACGAGTCCATCACAAAAGGCAGCGCTAACTGTTTGTAGTTCTGGTAACCACACGCTTCCATATTACTCAGTGCTTTACCTTGCACGATCACCTGTGCGCCAATATCGGAATTGGGCTTAAGTAATACTGGATTCATATGAACACTAGGCTCGACACCGGAGGCTAAAGCTTGCACCGCTTGGGCGCGACCAATTTCACCACCATCAGAGGTTACGGCGCTGTTTAACGCCATATTCTGTGGTTTAAATGGGGCAACTCGCACACCACGGCGAGCCAACACTCGGCAAAGACCTGCCACGACGACGCTTTTTCCTGCGTCAGAGGTTGTACCCTGTACCATTAGGGCTTGAAGAGGCGTTTTCATATAAAGAAAAAACTACAATAAATCCATCCGTTATGTTGGCTGACGATACCACTCCCACCTTGCAATCGCTAATGTTTCGATAAAAAAAGCCCGAGGTGGTAATGCCTCGGGCTCTCAATCATTCTGCGAATTAGAACGCCGCCTCAATCGTGCTACCAAACTGCTTGGCTAGGAAGGCTTTAGTCTCTTGCGATTGGAAGATCTCAACAAACTGCTGATACTCAGGTTTAGTCTCTTCCCCTTTACGGGTCGCGATGACCATAACAGCGAGCGGGGCATCGGTCGATTCGAGATAAATACTCTGTTTCTGCGGATCAAGCCCTGATGACATCACATAGTTCATCGTGATTGCCGCAGCATCGACATCATCCAGAGTTCTGGGTAACTGCGCCGCATCGACCTCGATGAATTCGAACTGTTTAGGGTTGTCCACAACATCAGTGAGCATTGCCGCATATCCAACGCCCTCTTTCAGGGTGATCACTCCCGCATCAGCAAGCAATAATAGACCGCGACCACCATTAGTCGGATCGTTAGGTATCGCGATACGCGCTTTCTCTGGCAACGCATCTAAAGTGCGGTATTTATTTGAGTAAAGTCCCATACGCATGAGGATTGAACGGCCGATTGAGACAAGTTCTGTACCATGATTTTGATTAAAGCTGTCTAAAAATGGTTGATGTTGATAACTATTGATATCGATACTGCCATCATCAAGCGCCGCGTTTGGCGTGACATAATCCGAAAACTCGATCACTTGCACCTTTAACCCATGCTGCTCGGCTTGTTTTGCTACCGCCTCGACAACCTGGGCGTGTGGGCCAACCGTCGCTCCAACTTTAATCACTGACTCTTCTTTTTCGCCGCACCCGGTAAGTCCGACTACCGTGATGAATGCTAACAACGACACCTTACTGACTAACTTCATATTTCCCTCTCATTGTTAATAAAAGCCTTTTAGATGGCTAGAGCTCCACTGTAAGCTTTCTATATAAAAAATCAATCAATTCAATTCGTAGGCGACAAATCATTTTAAATCATCAATAATGACACCCACCTCAAATGGCTGGCTTAAAACTTGCTAATATTATTTTCATTAGGCAAAAACGCCAAGCCAATGTGGCGCTTAGACGGAAAATTGACAATGTCGGAGACTGTTTTGAAAAAAATCCTACTTACCAGCGCGCTGGCTCTTGCGGCGACATCAGCACAAGCGAATAACTTCAGCTACAACTACTTTGAAGTGCGTGTAGGCGCCAATCCCTCGACATTAGGCGGTGAGTTCACCACTCTATTCACGGAAAACTCCCATTTGATCATTCGCGCCGATTCTCAGTTTGATGGCGATTATGACGTTGCCGGTGGTATCGGTTTTAATGGACCAGTAACACAATTTGCGGATGTGTATGGTCAAATGCTACTTCACCAAACAAAATATGTAGCAGGTGACAGTGACACGCAGATTGAAATGAACATTGGCGGTCGTCTTTGGTTGACTGAACAAGTCGAAGCGACGATGCGATTAGGCCGTTTGGATGATTCCTCTGTCTTTCACGCCGGACTTCGTTTTCACTCTACTCAGCAGATGTCGCTATCAGCCGAGACAAGAAACAACGGACTCTATGGTCCACAATTGACGATGAGCGTTCGTTTTCAGTACTGATGATCGTGCTGCTCTGATGTGAAAAAAGCGCCGTCTTGGCGCTTTTTAGTTCCACGGTTTTAGTATCCCTGTTTTAGTAACCTTATCTTAGTTAAAACGGTTAGCGAACAATCAACTCACGTGGAATCAACTCAATACCCGGATGGTAACGTTTTGCCGATGCGTTAAGTGCCAACGCCAACGCGCTGTCTGAAATCATTTCAAATTGTTGGGGCAAAGAGTTCACTTTAAAGGGAAGGAAATCAAGCAGACGGTTATCACCAAAGGTCCCCAGTTTGATGCCTTTGACCAACTCTGGTTGCTCGAGAAATACGTCTAATACCCCTTCCAACAAAGTATACGAGGTGGTCACAATCGCATTGGGGAGCTCATTGTTGGCCAGCCAAGTACGCATCACCTTTTTCGCGTCAATACGGTTAAAGTGGTCACCATAGCCAATTACTACACTGCAACCTCGCTCTTCTGCCGCCGTCTTAAAACCCAACTCACGCTCTTTAGAGATATTGAGGTCTGGAAGTGCACCAATTAAGCCAATAGTTGTGACGGCGTCACTAATTACGGAGTGAGTGAGCTCATTCGCCGCGCCAAAGTCTTCACTGATCACGCATGAAAAAAACTCATCGTCCAAGGGACGGTCAATCGCGATAACCGGCGTGCCCTTATTTTGGATGTCGAGATAAAATTCATTGGCATCTGGCATCGCGCTCGCCACAAACAGCCCATCGACCTTACGACTGATCAACGCATTGACGACGTTTTTCTCGGTATCAGCGTCATCATCTGAACAAGCGATCAATATTTGATAGCCCGCTTTTCGAGAGCTTTGTTCGAGAAGTTTTGCAAGCTTGGCATAACTGGTGTTTTCTAAATCAGGGATCACCAACCCAAACGATCGACTTTGCCCTGCGCGCAGCGTACTGGCGGCAAGATCCGGGCGATAGTTATGCTCTTCCACCACCGCCATCACTTTACGTTGTGTCTTTTCACTGATCCGATATTTTTGTGCTTTGCCGTTAATCACATAGCTTGCGGTTGTCTTGGACACACCGGCCAATTTGGCTACTTCATCTAGTGTCATATCTCTACCTTAATCTGTGCGCACGATCATAATAATTCATCAAAGATCTATCGCTGAGTTGAATTATAAGCTGAAACGTTTCAGTATAAAAGCTGAAAGGATTCAGCAAAGAACAAAACAAGAGTAAGGTCACTATTTTCAACCAAGTTGAACAGTATTGAGGCGGGAACCTCATAGATATTACTCCATTCTTTGCTAAAACTTTTTTGTGGCGCGAATTTGCTGAATCGATTCACTAAAGTAGTTACTGGTCTCAAGCTATACTGACTGCCCAGTAAAAAGATGAAAGTAAATAGCGAGAAGAGACAACAGAAGTTGCACTCCGCGCCCACAGACTGAGAACGAACTGTATGACTTTTATGCTGGAGAAGCGCCATGCTCAAGCTCACTAAAACTGATATCACCCTATCGCAACAGGCCGATGATAAATTTGCCGCTATTCAAAACATTGCATCGACACTAGCGAATAAAGGCTTAGTCGACGCGCAGTACGTCGAGGGCATGCTCAATCGCGAGAAGCAAAACTCGACGTTTTTAGGCAACGGCATAGCCATCCCACACGGAACCACCGACACCCGTCACATGGTCAAAGAGACAGGCGTTGCGATTCACCACTTCCCTGACGGTGTAGAATGGGGTGACAGTAACCGTGTCTACGTCGCCATTGGTATTGCGGCAAAATCGGACGAACACTTGGGCATTCTTAAGCAATTGACCAAAGTACTTAGCGCTGACGGCGTTGAAGAACGCCTAAAATCGGTAAAAACCGCGGATGAAATCGTCGCACTCCTGAATGGCGATGTTCAGTTAGAAGTGGATCTCGACGCGTCGTTAGTTCAAGTGGGCTTTCCAGCCAGTGATATGGTCCAGCTCAGCGCTGTCGCCTCTGGTTTGCTCAAAAATACCGGATGCGCAAACCACGATTTTGTTGCCGATATCGTATCAAAAACACCCACCCACCTTGGTCAAGGGCTTTGGTTAGTCGGCAGTGAAAAAGGCGTTCAGCGTAGCGGTGTCTCTTTTGTTTCCACGGCGAATCAATGCCAATTTGACGGTGAAAACGTCAAAGCATTGATCACCTTTGCAGCGTGCAACAATGCACACCAAGCAATCTTAGAAAACCTGACGCAGTTGGTTTTTGAACAAAAACACACCTCATTGCTTGATGGTAGTGCCGAGCAAGTCATCGCGCTACTCAAAGGCGAACAAGCAGAGCAAGCCAGCGCTGATGGCAATACCGCAGTCTTCAAAATTCGAAACGCACATGGTTTACATGCAAGACCGGGCGCGATGTTGGTGGCGGAAGCGAAAAAGTTTGAGTCGAACATTCGCGTTGCAAACCTTGATGGCGACGGCAAAGCCGTTAACGCGAAAAGCCTAATGAAAGTGATTGCGCTTGGTGTTAAACACGGTCATCAGCTGCAATTCACCGCAGAAGGGGCAGATGCACCTCAAGCACTGGAAGCCATTGGCAGCGCGATTCAATCTGGCCTTGGTGAAGGTTAAGGGGCGACCATGTCTGAGATTGCAACCAATAAAGTCGTGACCATCACGTTGAATCCAGCGCTCGATCTGACCGGTAGTCTGGATACCCTCAATGTGGGTAGCGTGAGTCTTGTCAAAGAGAGCAACCTAAGAGCGGCGGGCAAAGGGGTCAACGTCGCTATGGTCCTACGCGATTTAGGTGCTGACGTCACTGTCACGGGTTTTTTAGGTAAAGATAACCCTGAGCTGTTCCACCAACTGTTTTCAAACATCGGTGTGACGGATCGCTTTGTCGAAGTTGACGGCTCCACTCGTATCAACGTCAAGTTGGTGGAGAAAAATGGCGAGGTCAGCGACATCAATTTTCCTGGCGTCGAAGTAAACGATGCTCAAATCGCGCAATTTGAGCGAGTTCTGCACGAACTGGCGATCGATCATGACTACTTTGTCTTTGCTGGCAGCCTACCCGGTGGTGTCACACCGGCTCAGTGCGCAGCATGGATCGCGCAGTTGCGTGAACGTGGCAAAAAAGTCCTGTTTGACAGCAGTAAAGCCGCACTTGCCGCAGGGCTTGATGCCAAACCTTGGCTTATCAAACCTAACGAGGAAGAGTTGGGCGATTTCCTAGGTCAAACACTGGATACGCGAGAAGCGTGCCAAAACGCGGCACAAACCCTGTCTAACAAAGGCATCGACAACATTGTCGTTTCAATGGGCGCTGACGGTGTGATGTGGTTGCACGACGATCAATGGCTCCACGCCAAGCCGCCAAGAATGCAAGTGGTCAGCACAGTAGGCGCCGGCGATACGTTAGTCGCGGGTCTATGTTGGGGCCACATGCAACAGATGCCAAAAACCGAATTACTCCAATTTGCCACAGCCCTCTCTGCACTTGCAGTGAGTCAAGTCGGCGTTGGTGTGACCAGCCAACAAGAGCTGGATCAAATTAAGCTTAATACTCAAGTTAATGAGCTTGCCTAAGCGAATCCGTTCGCCAAAACGTAGAAGCAAACTAAGGAACAGAAGGTTATCATTATGAATATTGCCATCATTACTGCCTGCCCGAGCGGCGTGGCAAATAGCATTCTTGCTGCTGGACTGTTAGAAAAAGCAGCGAAGAAACTTGCATGGAACGCGACCATTGAATGCCAATCAAGCGTTGTCGACACCAATGTGCTCTCACAAGCGGACATCGATCAAGCGGATGTGATCGTCATTGCGGCGAATACTGAAGTTGACGACGCGCGCTTTGTCGGCAAAAAAGTGTTCCGCAGTGACATCAGCGCTGTAACCAAAGACGCCGTTGCATTCCTTGAGCAAGCAACTAGCCAAGCACAACTCCTTTCCAGTGCGACACAATCGGTTGCTGCAGCTCCAGCCACCTCTTCTGCGAAGAAGATTGTGGCCATCACAGCGTGCCCAACAGGCGTGGCGCACACCTTTATGGCTGCTGAGGCACTCGAAGAAGAAGGCAAACGTCGTGGTCACCAAATCAAAGTAGAAACTCGCGGTTCGGTCGGTGCGAAAAACCAGCTCACAGACCAAGAAATTGCTGACGCAGACTTAGTGATCATCGCCGCGGACATTGAAGTGCCACTGGATCGTTTCAACGGCAAAAAAATGTACCGTACTAAAACCGGTCCTGCCCTGAAGAAAACCGCCGAAGAGATGGATAGAGCCTTTGAACAAGCGACGGTTTACCAACATTCTGGCTCAGCTAATCAATCTTCCGCTCAAGATGAGAAGAAAGGGGCCTACAAACACCTAATGACCGGTGTATCACATATGCTCCCTGTCGTGGTTGCAGGTGGTTTGATTATCGCGCTCTCTTTTGTCTTTGGTATTGAAGCATTTAAAGAAGAAGGCACGCTTGCCGCAGCATTGATGACCATCGGTGGTGGTTCAGCATTCGCGCTGATGATCCCAGTGCTCGCCGGTTACATCGCCTTTTCTATTGCGGATCGTCCAGGACTGGCACCGGGCCTTGTCGGTGGTATGCTCGCAAGCTCAACAGGCGCAGGCTTCCTTGGTGGTATCGCCGCAGGTTTCATCGCTGGTTACGCCGCGAAATTCCTTGCAGATAAAGTACAACTTCCGCAATCGATGGAAGCACTCAAACCCATTTTGATCATCCCGTTTGTCGCGACCCTCTTTACTGGTTTGGTCATGATCTACATCGTCGGTGGTCCTGTTTCCGGCATTATGAACGGTCTAACAGACTTCCTAAACAACATGGGCTCTGACAGCGCAGTACTTCTCGGAATTATCCTTGGCGCGATGATGTGTTTCGACTTAGGTGGTCCAGTCAACAAAGCAGCGTACGCGTTTGGTGTTGGCCTATTGGCATCACAAACTTACGCACCGATGGCAGCCATCATGGCGGCGGGCATGGTACCGGCTCTGGGCATGGGTTTGGCGACCTTTATCGCGAAAAACAAATTTGAGAAAAGCGAGCAAGAAGCAGGCAAAGCCTCTTTCGTACTTGGCCTATGCTTTATCTCGGAAGGTGCGATTCCTTTTGCAGCAAAAGATCCAATGCGCGTTATCCCGGCGTGTATGGCAGGCGGCGCGTTAACTGGTGCTCTGTCTATGCTGTTTGGCGCTAAACTGATGGCACCACACGGTGGTCTGTTCGTTCTTCTTATCCCGAACGCGATTACTCCAGTCGTCATGTATCTTGTCGCTATCGCAGCGGGTACAGCAGTAACAGGCTTTGGTTACGCGTTCCTAAAAGCACGCAGTGACGCAAAACAAGTTCAAGCACAAGCATAACACCCCCCAACCTTTTATTAGATCTATGCTTAATCTGCTCAGCGCTCCTCTCCGGGGCGCTTTTTTATCGCTTAGAGCGGCGCAATCAAACAACTCTATTGATATAAAACACAATACCCAAGAAAAATATTGGAACGGGTGTTAAGCTCAATAGAATCCCACCATCTTCACAGTATTGCATATCCCCCTGGGGTAAACTTTTCGATGAATAAATCCAGAAGATGACTCTAGACGCAATGCGCTACTACTCTCCGACCAAACTTTTGTTGCAATTTATCCTCGTGTTTAGCGCACTATCTGTTGTCCCTGCGATTTATTTCTATGAGCGACTTGATGATCTCGAGACTCGTACTGCACAACAAGTCGCCATGATTGAGCAAGCCAAAGTCAATTACGCGGTGGCAGAGCTCAATGCCATCAATCAAAAAATCCAACTCTCTGTGATGGAACTGGCCAACAATGGCCTGCTGCACCGTGCTATCGACTCTCCCTCTCCGCTCTCACGAAGTATAATTGAAGACTTTTGGGCCCTCGTCGCTCGAACCCAAGGCTACTACTCGCAACTGCGTTATTTGGACATCCATGGCCAAGAAAAAATTCGTATCAACCACAATGGTCGTACAACCCAAATCGTTGAAGATGTATTTTTGCAAGATAAATCCGGGCGCAACTATTTTTCTTATGCGCAGAGCTTGGAAGACGGCCAACTGGGGGTGTATGGCATTGATCTCGAGATTGAGCACGGTGAATACGCACGCCCGTACACGCCGGCGCTGCGCGTGATCGTGCCCGTTGCGACTTCTGGCGTCCGACAAGGCTACTTTATTGCGAATCTCAATCTGTCGATGATTTATGACGAGTTGGCGTATCGAGACAACAGCGGTTCGAAGCCCATCGTTGCTAATGCAAACGGCTTTTATGTGCTGTCTCCCGATACAGCGACGCTGTTTGGTGATCTGCTCCCCGGCCGAGCCCAGCATTCTGTCGCCAATGACTTCCCATTGCTATGGCGACAGCAAGCGATAAACGCTTCAGGAACAGTGCACGAGTCGAATGCTTGGCTGACCTATCAAACCATCGATTTTACCCTCGGTCAGCATACTCAATCGCTTTTGCTCTTCGTGACTATGCCTGCGCAGCAGGCTAACCAAATCAGTCGCGCCGAACGCTTTGAGCTATTTGTTCAGTTGTGTTCTGTCTCGGCGGTGATTTTTCTGATTGCCCTATCCTTTGTCATTTGGAATGACAATCACCACAAAAATAGCTTGGAAAGCAAAATTGCCCGCGCGGCGATAAACGGTATGTCTGCTCTGATGATCACAGATAAAGACAATCGGATTATCAAAGTGAATGACGAGCTCTGCCGGATTAGTGGTTACACCTTTGAAGAGGTCAAAGATCAACAGCCGTCGATGTTTGCCTCCGGAGAACATACGCAAAAGTTCTATCGTGAGATGTGGGAGTCTATTCATACAAGGGGAATTTGGCAGGGCGAAATCATCAATCGACGCAAAGATGCCACCCTTATCACTGAGTTGCTGCGCATACAAACGGTCAAGAATCACGATGGCAAGATTCAGTTCTATGTCGCCTCGTTTGTCGATATCTCCGAATTGAAGGCATTGGAACAGCAACTGCGCCGATTGAGTGAAAAAGACGCCCTCACATCGCAATGGAACCGACGCAAGTTTGATATTGAATTGCAAAGCCTATGCATGCGTGTGAAGCGTTATCCGCAAGAGGAACAGGCAGCGCTCTGTTTATTCGACATTGACCATTTTAAGCAGGTGAACGACCAGTACGGTCACGATGTCGGTGATCACGTGATTAAAAGCGTGGCGCAGTTATTGAAAGGTGAGTTAAGAGAAACGGATTTGCTCGCCCGTGTCGGTGGTGAAGAGTTTGCTGTCATCATGCCTAACACCTCGGTTGAAGAGGCGGAAGCCGTCTCGAATCGCATACGCAATGTGGTTGAACAACACTCTATGCATAATGTGACGATAAGTGGCGGTGTCAGTGATGTCTGCGCGAATCCAAGTCAGACCTACAAACGCACCGATATGGCGCTTTACGACTCTAAATATCTGGGCAGAAATCGCATTTCCGTGATCAAAAGTGATCAGGTGCAAGCCTTCGTCTAAATTGGTGCAAGATTATTTTGTTCACGCACCACGATAGCGCAGATAAACGCCCTATCGAACGCTATACTTAGGTAACACCATCACCTTCGGGTTGGCTCGGTTCTTGATACCCCAGTAGTACCCCCGCACTATTATGGAGAATAGTATGCAAGACGCTCTCACGGTCATTCTCGCTGGAGGAATGGGCTCTCGTCTTAGCCCCCTCACGGACGATCGCGCAAAACCTGCCGTTCCTTTTGGCGGAAAGTACCGTATTATTGATTTCACCCTAACCAATTGCCTACACTCTGGACTTCGGAAAATCCTCGTCCTTACCCAGTACAAGTCTCACTCATTACAAAAACATCTACGAGATGGCTGGTCGATTTTTAACCCTGAACTTGGCGAGTACATCACCGCCGTTCCACCTCAAATGCGGGGTGGTGGTAAGTGGTATGAAGGCACCGCTGATGCAATCTACCATAATCTATGGCTTTTGAGCCGCAGCGATGCCAAATATGTCATCGTCTTGTCGGGCGATCACATCTATCGCATGGATTACGCGGAGATGCTCAAAGAACATATCGACAAGAACGCGAAGCTGACGATTGCTTGTATGGACGTCCCGCGCAGTGAAGCCTCAGCCTTTGGCTGTGTCTCTGTGGGCGAAAGCGGCCGCATCGACGATTTTATTGAGAAGCCGCTAGATCCGCCATCACTGCCGGGCAATGATACGCGTAGTCTTGTGTCGATGGGCATCTATATCTTCGATATGGAAACCCTGACCCGCTCTCTAGAAGTGGATGCCAAAGATAGCCACTCTTCACACGATTTTGGCAAAGACGTCATTCCAAAACTCATCCAAGAGCAAGGCGTCTACGCTTATAACTTCTGCAACGACAAAGGTCGAGTTGACAGAGACTGCTACTGGCGAGATGTCGGTACTATTGACTCCTTCTATCAGGCCAATATGGATTTACTCGAACCCGTTCCCCCAATGAACCTCTATCAGGCAAACTGGCCAATTCGCACTTACGAGTCTCAGTTTCCTCCAGCACGGACCGTCTCCTCAGCCACAGGCAATGAGGGTATTTTCATTAATTCCATTATTGCCAATGGCGTGATCAACTCCGGTGGCTCAGTGCATCATTCCATTATCTCGCCCAACGTGCGTATTAACGACGGCGCCACTATCGCTGGCAGCATCTTGTTTGATGATGTTGAAGTGGGTGAAGGCTGCCGCTTGGTCAACTGCATCGTTGATAAGCACGTCCGAATCCCCGCCAACACAGAAATTGGCGTCGATGCGAAAGAAGATGCCAAGCGCTTTAAGATTTCATCAGACGGGATCGTGGTGGTGCCAGAAAGTTACAGTTTTTCGTAAAAAAAGCCTCTAACCTAAGTTAGAGGCTTCACTCAGAGATTGACTAGATCTCCTATAGGGGTAGGTGACAAATCTTCGATTTGTTGAGAGTAATTATCACCTATTTGCGATCAGATTAACACAGCAAATTGCGTGCGATTCACTTTCCCCTTTTTAGGACATAGCTCGGTTACGCCGCTAACGCGCCAGCACGAGGTGTTTCGTTAAAATGGCGCTTGTACTCCCGGGAGAATTGCGAGGTGCTGTTGTAACCGACTCGCCTTGCGGCTTCACTGACCTTCAATCCATCAAGATGAATCAACTCTTTCGCTTTGTTTAGGCGCACCTTTTTAATGTACTGAATAGGGGTTTCTAACGTCACA
Source organism: Vibrio sp. R10-SG3-ISO3 (assembly GCF_059834225.1). Lineage (NCBI taxonomy): Bacteria > Pseudomonadati > Pseudomonadota > Gammaproteobacteria > Vibrionales > Vibrionaceae > Vibrio > Vibrio sp. R10-SG3-ISO3. The sequence goes on from NZ_JCBDHE010000041.1 coordinate 41,656, forward strand.
GAGCGAAACGCTTGATGAAAAGCGGAAATGCTCATGTTCGCCGTCTCAGCCAACCCTTGAACAGTGAGTGAGTCATGGTAGTGATGATGCACATACTCGAGCGCTTTGGCGACGCGCGCGTAATGCCCTTCGTGCTTGGCTAAATCGAACAACACATGCCCTTCACTGCTCATTAGCGCTCTCAGTGCCAACTCTTCAGTTAGAGACTCACCTAACAGAGCGCTCTCTACAGGATGACAAAGTGCCTTCATGATTCGACAACTCACGTCCATCATATCGTTGTCCATACTCACTGAAGAGAGCCCTTCACTGCGCGCAGGCGTCATCGCCTTTGGCTGAACGTTTAGCTCTTCAAGCTTATTGACTAAACGGTGCAGCACTTGAGGATCGACATCGACCGTTAACCCCATCAGTGGCTTGCCAGCATCAGCAATGGCTTCACATTCAAGGGGGAGCGGTACGCCCACCACGAGATAATCATCACCACCATATTTAACGGGCTTGTCGCCTAGATAGATATGTTTTGTCCCCTGCCCCAATATGATCACGCCCGACTGGTAGACCAAAGGTTGGCGTTTATTCCCCTTGGAGCTTCGATAAAACCACACGCCTTCAATGGCGGTACCGACTACCCCTTCCAAATCGTCAAGGCCATTTTGCTCAACGTATTGCTCCATCCAATCCACCAGCGTCATCGCTTACCACCTATTCACCTAAGCAATATAAGTAGGATTAGGCAAAATAAATGCAGAATTTCGCCTTTATCCCGTCTCATTTGATTACTATTATGCACACATACAAAATCAATACTATCCCAATAACACAAGAGGGTAATGTCAATGCAATTCACCTATGTTAATCCAACCAAAATTTTATTCGGTCAAGGTCAGATCGCAAACATCGCTGCGCAAATTCCTACAGACCAAAAAGTACTCGTGATCTACGGTGGTGGTTCCATCAAGAAAAACGGCGCGTATGACCAAGTGGTCACGGCACTCAACGCGCATTCTTGGGTTGAATTCTCTGGCGTTGAGCCAAACCCAACCAAAGAAACACTCGACAAAGCGGTAGCGATCGTTAAAGAGCAATCGGTCGATTTCATCTTAGCTGTGGGTGGTGGTTCAGTGATTGACGGCTCTAAATACGTCGCTGCTGCTGCACACGTTGATGGCGACGGCTGGGATATTCTGACAGGTAAACACCCTGTCACTTCGGCCACACCACTTGCTGCGATTCTGACCCTGCCAGCGACTGGCTCTGAGTCAAACTCAGGCGCCGTGATCACTAAAGCGGAAACGCATGATAAGTTGGCATTCATGTCACCTTTCGTGCAGCCTAAATTTGCTGTGATGGACCCGGACGTAATGAAAACCCTACCGGAAAAACAGTTGGTCAACGGTATTGTTGATGCGTGGGTACACGTCTGTGAGCAGTACATCACCTACCAACATGGCGCTATGGTTCAAGATGGCTACGCAGAAACATTGTTGAAAAACCTAAAACAGCTCGGTGAACAATTTGCTGACCGTGACAACGATCAGTGGCGCGCAAACCTGATGTGGACGGCCAACCAAGCGCTTAACGGCTTGATCGGTGCAGGTGTCCCGCAAGATTGGGCAACGCACATGATTGGTCATGAGTTTACGGCGCTTTGGGGTGTTGACCACGCACGTTCACTGGCGATTGTGCAACCTTCCCTACTGCGCAACCAGTTAGCGGCGAAAAAAGGCAAACTCGAGCAGATGGGCATAAACGTCTTCGGTCTAGCTGCCAGCGACAACCTTGCCGAAGAGACGATTCAGCACATTGAAGCCTTCTACCACTCACTCGGTGTGTCAACACAGTTTGATGAGTATCAGGCAGATAAAGGCGCGGCCGTTGACAGTGTCGTATCACAACTAGAGAGCCACGGCATGTCGGCGCTCGGTGAAAACCAAGCCATTGACCTTAAGGCCAGTCGTCAAATTCTTGAAGCGGCGATCGCCTAATCAAAACGCTTAATAACGCAAAGAGCAGCAAACGCTGCTCTTTCTAATTCCTTAACCTATTCACGCTTCTCCGATCTTTCCTTTAAATAAGCCTGCAATGCTTGCAAAGACTTATCGACCTCCTCGCGAAGTCCGGTGATGTCGTTGCCCACTTCGCTCGGCGAGTTTTCCCATTGGTGACAAAGTACTCTCAGTTGCTCCAAGCCCAAGCTGGCAGCAGAGCCTTTCAATTTATGTGCGATGTCAGACACCTCGCTAGGATGATTTTCGACGAATGCCTGTTCCAGTTGAGTTAACGATGTCTGGGTAGTGCGGGCAAAAAGATCGGCGAGTTCTTGTACTTGGCTTAAACCCAACACCTTGATGTCGGTGTCAATCAGTTGTGTGTTCAATAGCTTGGGAGCCTCTGCATTTATAGGCGCGGGTTGGCGCGGCGTATCATCAACCGTTTCTCCCGTCATCAATGTATGAATCATGGCATCGAGGGCGTCTTTATCTAGCGGTTTGGGTAGATAGCCATCAAATCCTGCTTGCAGGTATCGCTCGACCTCTTGGTTGAACACGTGCGCAGACACCGCAATCATCTTCGTCTCGCAATCGGTGTCACGCTTCATGTTTTGCATTAAGTCCACACCACTGCCATCTGGAAGATTAATATCAATCAGCGCAATATCATAAGTATGAGCCTTAAATCGCGCGGCTCCCTTAGCGAGGGTGTCGACTGCGTCGGTGTGATGCCCGAGCGCTGCCAAAAATCCCTCAGCGACAAAGCGATTGACTTCATTGTCTTCTACCAGCAATACGCGAGCAGACGGTGTTGTCACTGTATGATTGTGTGAATCTTTGCGTGATGTCGCCCCTACAGGCATCGGCAAAGAAAAGTAGAAGCGGCTGCCTTGATTCTGATCCGATTCAAGCGCAATCTCGCCGCCCATCGCCCGCACAATTTTTTGGCTGATCGCAAGCCCAAGCCCTGTTCCACCCAGCTTGCCTTGTCCTTGATGCACTTGGGTAAACGCAGAGAAGAGCTCACTTTGATCTGGCTGGGCTATTCCTACGCCACTGTCACTCACATCGAACAAAACGTGCTCAGCTTTCGCTGGATCATTGGCGATATACACATCAATGTAGCCACTATCAGTAAACTTAACCGCATTCGCCACCAAGTTATTCAGCACTTGGCTAAGACGCGTGCTGTCGGCAAACACGCTCTCGGCGACATCGCTTTCAACCGTATATGAGAGTGACAATCCTTTAGCCAACGCGTCGGCCTGATGCAGCGCCACTACATCTTCCACCATAGCGCGGATAGGGAATGACACCGGACGAATCTCCATATGCCCGGCCTCAATTTTACTGTAATCGAGCACATCATTAAGTATTGCCAGCAAGGTTCGCCCACTGTGGGTGATGATGTCGACGTAACGCTGCTGCTGTTGATCAAGCGGCGTTTCTGTCAGTAGCCTGGCGGTGCCGAGTACTCCGTTCATCGGCGTACGAATTTCATGGCTCATGGTGGCTAAAAAGGCGGATTTCGCTTGGCTGGCTTGCTCTGCTTGTGAACGCGCATCAGCATGCTGCTCCACTTCTTGATTGAGACGTTGATTGGCCGTTTGCAGTTGCTCAGTGCGCAATTCAACCTGTTCTTCCAGGTGGCTTTTATGTGATTCAAGCGCTTGTTTGGCTTTCGCTTCGCTGTCAGCCACCACTTTCAGCGCTTTGGCGGTGTCTCGGGCGGTCAGAATCGCGCGCCCCATCTCTGCTAACTCATCCTTACCACGCACCTCAAAATCCACATTAAGATCCCCTTTAGAGATCGTGAGCAGTGCGGTCGAGTAGTTATCCAAACGTTTGAGCACGGATTGATATACAACGCGCCAGACAATGAGTATGGCCACCGCTAAGCCAAGCGCGGTAATAATCGCCAAGAGCCACTGCGCATAGCTCAACGTGCCTTTAAGCCGTTCAACCGCTGTAGTAGTCGAGCGGTTGGATTGATCCACTAGATGTGTCACTGTCGAGTTGAGCTGAGAAAATTGATCAAATGTAGCTTGGAGCAGCGCCTGTGCGGCAAGCTCATTTTGGTATCGCTCAAGCAATAGCGTAAATACCGATTGTCGCTGCGCCAATTGTTCCAGTAAGTCGGCCATTTGCTGTGAGCGAGTGGGATCTTCGACTCCCATAACCCGTCGCTGCATAATCTCGATGTTGTTCTGATATGCGGATCTGACGACCTCAATACGCTGCGCATCATTCATGGTCCGCGACTCTTCAATTTGATTGAGCAATCGAAACGCCAGCAGATGCAGTTCGTGCAAACGTTCAGACAAATCCATGTCCACTTCCACCAGCGCATCCAGCGCTTGGTAGGCATCCGTGAGCTTGTTTTCACCAAGCAGATTATAGATATGCGTCACGTTGGCCACCGCGATAGTACTGGTGTTTGCCACTTGGGTGCGGGTGAGCTCTTCAAGCTCCGTTGCAAATTGGCGCATCTCCCTCGTATCTGCCGAAAGTTGCTGGTTAAAGCTCAAACGCTTTTCCACCACGACGCCCAGTTGCACTACGTTATCAATCACCTGCTCGACATCGATTTCTAACTGTTCCAATAAGGTTGAATCAAACGCCTCTGCGCCAAGTTGTTTAATGTGCAATAACAAAGATTCGAGCTGTGTCAGTAGCGCTTGACCTGAGTCACGATGTTGCTGAGCGGTTTTCGCGTTCGATAAGGTATGGACAGATGAGAGAATACGAGCGCTGAGCTCCGATACTTGCCGCGCTTCCACCATGGAGGGAATTGCCGTATTGACCACGCCGCGCTCGGTTTTCGCCACCATAGAAAAGCCCGCCATGCCGATCAGCGCCGAGATGACAACCAGCAGCCCCATTGAGACAAAGGCGAATAAGAGCGTACGCCCAATGCTGGCCTTGGCTAGTAACATAACAAATCATCGCTTCTGTACACCGAAATATTGGGTTATATTTTGCAAGGTTTATCACGACTTTACCAATGAATTGCTTAATGACTTTGATCCCAACACTGAAATCCTCTCTGCTGCTTGGTGCGCTGTTTGTATCATGGTCATCGGTGGCGATTGCCTCACCCGCGTTTAAGATCTGCGCGCTTTATCCGCATCTAAAAGACTCGTACTGGCTGTCGGTCAACTATGGCATGGTGCAAGAAGCCCAAGCGCAGAACGTGACACTGAAAGTACTGGAAGCGGGCGGCTACCCCAATCAGAGTAAACAGGCCGCTCAGTTGCAACGCTGTCGAGATTGGCAAGCCGATGCGATATTGCTCGGTACCGTTGCCCCAGACATCTATTTGGGCAAATTAGCGCAACTCTCTGCCGATATCCCGGTTTTTGCCACCATCAATCAGTTAGACAGTGCCGAGCACGACGATGACGTCTTGCTTGGCGAGGTCGGTGTTGATTGGTATGAGATGGGCTATTTCTCTGGCGAGTTTTTGGCAAAACGTCACCCGAAAGGCAGTGGTCATGTTAACGTCGCGGTGCTTCCCGGCCCCGTGGCAAGTGGTGGCACCAAACCTGTGATGCAAGGCATCGAGGCTGCAATTAAAGGCAGTGATGTCACTATCACCGGCGTGTATTGGGCAGACAACGACAAAGAGCTGCAACGCAATTTAGTTCAGCGCGTAACAGAAAACCGCGATATCCATTACCTAATTGGCAGTGCGGTCGCGATTGAAGCGGCAATCAGTGAGTTGCGCCTCGGCGGAAAGAGCGCGCATATCGGTCTTGTCTCTACCTACCTCAGTCATGGCGTCTATCGCGGTTTACTTCGCAATAAAGTGCTGTTTGCACCGAGCGATCAGATGGTGTTGCAAGGTCGTCTATCGGTTCGTCAAGCGGTTCAATCTCTCAAACAAGCGCCTTTTGACAGGCATATTGCGCCCGATATTGTTAAGCTAACGCCCAATCATTTACCACGTTCGGTTATCGAAGCCTCGCTGTCTCCATCCGAATACCGACCCATTTTTAATGTCTTAGCTAAAGAATAACGATTCATAATCAGGAAGAACATTCATAATCAGGAAGAACATTCATGGAAAAAACAACACGTACCCTACCTGCACACAAACACATTGCGCTGGTCGCGCATGACAACTGCAAGCCAGAGTTGCTGCGCTGGGTAACGGAAAACAAAGAAAAGTTACAGAGTCACTTTCTTTATGCCACTGGCACAACTGGCACCATGCTAAGTAAACAGACCGGCCTTGCCATTAAGAGTATGATCAGTGGCCCGATGGGCGGGGACCAACAGATCGGCGCCCTCATTTCGGAAGGGAAAATCGACATGCTGATTTTCTTCTGGGATCCACTCAACGCGGTTCCACATGACCCAGATGTCAAAGCGCTATTGCGTATTGCGAGCGTATGGAATATTCCAGTTGCTACCAACCGCGCAACGGCCAAGTTCCTGTTTGAGTCGAGCTTACTTGAGAAAGAAGTGGACATTGAGATCCCTGACTACCCGGCGTATCTGGCCAAGCGTACCTAACGCCTTCATTCACCTAGTTCGCTTATCAAGTATTCAGCCTGCCACCGTCGCAGGCTGTTTTTGTCTATCGATCGCTTCACATCAAGGTGGTCAGTTCGCGTAAATCGTGAATTTTGGGCAGGGCGTGCTCATGCACTCGATTATTGACGCCCAAATAGTGAACAGTTTTAATCCCCGCTCGAATCCCTGCCTCTAACCCTTTGACTGTGTCATCAACATAGACACAATTTTCTAAGCGAAATCCCATGGTCATGGCAGTATATAAAATCAGATCCGGTTCAGGTTTCCAACTGTTGGTATCGAACGCAGAAAAAATCTTATTCTCGAAATGAGGGTAAAGCCCTGTCAGCTCAAGCGATCGGCGGATTTTACTTTTTGGGCCATTTGAAGCCACACAGTACTCAATCCCTTTCGCTTCGAGCTGCTTCAAAAGCTCGGTGGCACCGGGCGAGGGCTTTAAATGACGTTCAAACAAGTCATCTAGCCGCTCACGGTAAAAAGGTTCGAGTTGATCAATTGAAATTCGACAGCCAAGGCGCTCATTCGTTGCTGCTAAAATGTCAGCCAACTTCCCCCCTTCAAAATGGGCTAAGGCATCTTGAGTAGAAAGCCCAGCACCAAAATGATGAAACGTCTCACTCAGCGCTTGGCAACACAGCTTCTCGCTGTCGATTAGCGTTCCATCACAATCAAATATCACGCATTGGGTTTCTGACATAGCCGCACACTCTGTTAATTCGTTAAACAAAATAGTAAACGAGCGGCCACGATTTCAAATGCGTCACTTAACACTTTAAGTGACAAGGGAAGGGTTTTGCTGAGAACCCTCGCACGCGTCACGAATGGTAGGTAGAATAAATGATGAAGATAATGACTATCTCGTGCGCTTAATGTGCGCTGTGTTCAGCATATACAGCATCACATTGATTGAGTTCAAGTTTACTCACTATCGCTGCAATCAGATCAGAACGCTTGTATTCCGGCTCCACCACGACATCTGAAACCAAAGCAGCACCTTGATGCGTGGTCACCAACGCTGCGCCAACGGGTTGATTACCTTTAAACGCAACGATCAATTGGCAAGGCGCTGAGTAGATGATCTGAGTGAAAAACTCAACAATCCACTCCCTGTCTTGTTGGCTTTGCCACTGTTTGGCCTGTTGCAAGGCAAACATCACGGTCATGCGATGAAAATCCGCCACAAACACATCTTGCTCACTGAATTCGTCTAGAGACAACTCACTGAGATCAAGCAAGTGTGTCTCTCGCTCTGAAGCGCGTGCTTGATAAAGTTCGTGCCCTTTGAGGCTCTCTGGCGTTGGAAATTCAACGTCCACTTGGCTGGCAAGCCATTGGTTTTTCATCTCGGTGATGGCAGAGGCGGTATTGGGCATGGGATATCTTTTAACGTCATGAGTCTTATCGTCATGAGCTTAACGATAAGATCATGATGCGACAAGTTTTTCATTGAACTATTGGCTGCTTGAGCATAAAACAGATAAGCTTGGTTCATAATTAGCTCGACAATCACAAAGCTCAACCATTATTTAAGAAAGGATAGCGGCCATGCGGATAAAATTACTTGGCGTTGCCATGGCTTCACTGCTGCTCACCGCGTGTGATAGCAACGAAGTGGGTGACGTTTCACTCGGTCTATTTACATTGAAAGACATTAAGATCACCTCACTGCAAGATGAGGTGGTGACAGGCGTGACCTGCCACATCGCATCCATTGAAGCGAATCTTAGCCTCTCCGATCCAAGCGACAGTTCCATTTCATGCCGTCAAACCGGCGAAATCACCACGGATATGATTGCAAAAATCGATAAGAGCGCGTCGGGTGAAGTGGTGTTCAAAAAGTCAAAAAGCATCTTCTTCAAAACCATGAAAGTGCGCCGCATCTACGATGCCGACACACAGTCCCTCCTCTATCTTTCGTACACAACCAAAGAAACCGAAGGTAGCTTCAAACACAGTCTGTCGACCGTGCCACTTTGGGGTACCGATGCGTATGTGGAGGCCCCTGTCGCTGCACAGTAATTGCGCTAATCACACGCAGACTGACCCGCCCTATATCCAAGTCATGCTAGGGGTGGGCAGGCTTAAGGCGAGCTGTTTTGGCTCGCCTTATTTCTTAAATCAACAGCCGACTTTAAGCCAATCTCGACTGTCTCCCTGTCCGACATGTTTCTTTGATCAAAATCTCATTGTTATGTAATTTTTATGAAATTTGAAAGACACTTCTGTGTTAAACTGGCGAAAATTTTTTACTGTCCTTTTTGAGCATGAAATTTCCTGGCCAACGTAAATCTAAGCACTACTTTCCTACTGACAATCGCGATCCATTGATCAATCAGATGAAGCAAGCACCGAAGCTCTACCGCCCTATCGTGGTCGGTGTCGGTCAAACCATCGTTGATATTGAAGCGCGCGTCGATGATGATTTCCTCGCTAAATACGAGCTGAGCAAAGGACACTCACTGGTACTCGAAGAGGACAAAGCCGATGCGCTATATCAAGAGCTGGTGGAACGCGAACTGATCACACACCAATACCCCGGTGATACCATCGGCAACACCCTACACAACTACTCCGTGCTTGCGGACAGCAAATCGGTGCTGCTGGGTGTAATGTCGAAGAACATTGAGGTTGGCTCCTTTGCCTATCGCTATTTGTGTCGCACGTCCTCTCGTATGAATCTCAATCATTTGCAAATGGTCGAGGGATCGATTGGCCGCTGCTATACCTTGATCTCTGAAAATGGCGAACGTACGTTTGCTATCAATGAAGGTCACATGAATCAGCTGCGTCCGGAAAGCATTCCTGAAGAGGTGTTTGATAAAGCCTCGGCACTGGTGGTCTCTTCTTATCTAATGCGCGGTAAGCCAGAAGATCCGATGCCAAAAGCGGTCGCACGTGCAATTGAAATCGCCAAGCAAAAACAGGTTCCTGTTGTGCTGACCTTGGGTACCAAGTGGGTGATTGAAGGCAACGCGGCGTGGTGGCAAGAGTACATCAAAGAGAACATTTCAGTGATCGCGATGAACGAGGAAGAAGGCGAAGCGCTTACCGGTGAGAAAGATCCTCTGCTCGCGGCTGATAAAGCGCTAGAATGGGTCGACCTCGTGCTGTGTACAGCGGGGCCTATTGGCCTTTACATGGCGGGCTACACCGATGAATCAGCAAAGCGTGATACGGAACTACCGCTATTGCCGGGCAACATCGCCGAGTTTAATAAGTATGAATTTAGCCGCGCGATGCGCAAACAAGACTGTCTGTCGCCTTTGAAAGTTTACTCGCATATTGGTCCGTACCTTGGTGGTCCACTCGAGATCAAAAACACCAACGGCGCAGGCGATGCGGCATTATCAGCCTTGCTCCATGACATGGCAGCCAACAGCCACCACAAGATGAACGTGCCCAACTCGTCTAAACATGACTTGCCGTTTTTGACTTACTCATCATTATCACAGATCTGTAAGTACGCGAACCGCGTAAGCTACGAGGTGCTCACGCAACACTCGCCGAGATTGGGTCGAGCATTACCAGAGCGTGAAGACAGTCTCGAAGAAGCCTATTGGGATCGATAATGTCGCGCTAAATACAATTTAAAGTTGCGATAAACCTGCTTTAAATACGTGATAAACGCGAGATACGTTTAAACGCGAATTACTTATGAACGCGGTAGTGACAAGCTATCGCGCATTTTATTGTTCGCCTTTAACTGGCACGGGGTAAAAGACCAAGGCTTCCCCTTCCACCATGACACAATCCATTCCGCCTGCGTGCGCGGCTTGACGGCCGAGATGCGTATCTTCAAACACCACACACTGAGACGGCGCTAGCTTAAGCTGCTCCGCCGCCAGTAAAAACGTATCCGGGTTCGGTTTGTGATGCTCAACATCACTGGCAGTGACAATCGCATCGAGTTTCCCGATGAGGTTCGCTTTTTCCAGCAAGCGCATCGCGCTCTGCCTTTGACTGCCTGTCCCTACCGCCAGTGGCTTTTTACCGTAGAAGTGGTCGAGAATCGCCATCGTGGCTTGTATCGGCTCTCCATGATCATTAAGGCTGCTAAATGTCGCCATCTTAAATTGCGCCACTTCGTTGGGATCTAACGTCAAGCCGTACTTGCTGTTCACTTCAGCGACGATTTTAAAACTCGGCATGCCACCTAAGCCGTGCAGCCATTCACGGGTAAAGGGAAACTGGAAATGCTCGGCCGTCTTTTCCCACGCCAACAAGTGTGCGGGCATGGTATCAATCAGGGTGCCATCCATGTCAAAAATGAGACCTTGATACGAATGTAATAATTCCTTCATATAAAATTCACAAAGCTAAATGGGTTAAGAAACTAGTTTTTTAGTAGTAGTCATGAGTATGATTGACAAACATCTCAGTACTGAACTAGCTTGAGAGTATGCACATTACTATAACAACAATAATGAGTTACACCTTTTTTAGGAAGCAATTATGAACATAAAGAGTAAGCTCTATTCTCTAGGGGCAGTCGCCATCGTCGGTATCGGCGTATTGTTGCTCTCCACCACCCAATTTGCCAAAGTGACCAATGAACTCAATCAAGCGAATCTACTCGTCGCTCAGCTTGAAGTCCGCTTGCTCAATTTGCGTCGTAACGAGAAAGATTTTCTGCTCAGAAAAGACGCCAAATATCTCACTTCGTTCAATGACAATATTGATAAGTTTTTAGCCAAAGAGGCAACACTATCGACTCTCTTAAAGGCTCATGAACTGCCGTCTTCTAAACAATTACGCACAGACATCCTCGCCTATCAAAAAGGCTTTGCTAGCTTGGTGTCCGCCTTTCAGGCCTATGGTCTCAATGATGAAGACCAACTGCTTGGTCGCTACAACCAAGCGTTAGACGCCATTCGCCCATCACTCGACAGTGACCAATTGGTTCAGCTCGCCGATTTTAATGAGAAAGTGCTAGAAGGTGAGTTCGACTCTTCCTTGCTACCGCCGAATGCCTCATCACTGCTCAATGCGGCGCAAGCGCTGGTCGTTCAACACAAAAAGGTCGGCCTAAAATACAATGAGGGGCTACTGGGGCAGACACGCGGCCTGTCTCACACGGTCGAGGACCAATTTAAAAGCTTCTCTTCAGCGCTCAGTGAAAACTCGGCGCAAACCCAATCTCGCCTAGCGACCCTCAAGTTAAGTGTTACCGTGATCGTCTCTTTAGTTATCATTGGCTTTATCTGGCAAATCGCTCGCTCTATCAACACCCAAGTATCCACCTTGCTCTCTCTGATTCAGGAGATCGCGCGGACTAATAATGTCGCACTGCGTGCCAATCTCAAAGGTAAAGATGAGTTGGTCGCCATCAGTCAATACTTCAACCGTCTCCTCGATAAACTTGAAGGGCTGATTTCAGGAACTCAAGAGAAATCGGCGCATCTATCATCCACGACCGGTAACATGCATCAAGAACTGGAAAATGTCATTGTTCAGTTTAATGTCCAAGCGGATCACACCTCCACGATGGCCACATCGGTTCAAGAGATGGTGTCGACCATCAATGAGATTTCAGAAAGTACCTCAGTGGCGGTGGAGGGCGTTCATCAAGCGTCGATCAATGCACATAAAGGTCGTGAGGTGGTGGAATCCACGGTGCGTAATATTGATCAGCTGTCGAGCATTCTAGGCGAGAGCCAGACCTCTATCCAATCGCTCAACCATCACGTCGACAAGATTGGTGATGCGGTCAACATCATTCAAGGTATTGCTGAACAGACCAACCTACTTGCGCTCAACGCGGCGATAGAGGCTGCACGTGCCGGTGAGCAAGGACGTGGATTTGCCGTGGTGGCCGATGAAGTGCGCGCATTGGCAAGCCGAACGCATCAATCGACCGAAGACATCACCAAAGTGGTGAGCGCGATTCAGTCACAAATGTCCGAAGTGGTCACCAATATCGATAAGTGTAACGAGCAAGGCGCTGAGACCTTGAAAGCATCGGAAACATTGGATGCGAGTTTGGAGCAAATCATCTCCGATATGGACAACATCCAAGCCAACTCTGAGCGCATCGCCTCGGCGATTGAAGAACAAGGGATTGTGATGAATCAAGTCAGTGAATCCATCACCGAGCTCAACTCGATTTCAGAGGGCAATATGGAATCAGCCAAACTCTGTTTGCTCGAAGTCGATAATGTCTCAGCTCAAGCGATTGAGATGGACAAAGCGGTGGCGGAGTTCAAAACCAAGTAACGTACCTATTAGAGCTATGAGGTAAAAAGGCGCGCTCAACGATTGGGCGCGCCTTTTTATTTCGCTCTATTGAGTGACGTTGGCATTTTGCTTACTTCTGAGTTCATCAATGACATAGCTTGGGGCGACTTGACTTAACTCATCCATACATGGCTCGGATTTATCATGATCGTAACGGATATAAATATCACAAAGAGCATATAACTGTTCTGGAGCACCTGATATAAGGTAAGCAGTCTCAAAAGACTGAGTCGATTTTTCAATATCCAACGACTCTTGTAACACACCGTTTAGATACCAGTAGTAACTATTATCTTTCGCAAGGTTTGCGGCGATGTCCATTTCTTTCGCTGCCTGCTTTCTCTCATCTGTGCGAACCAAGGCTAACGACTTCGAATAATACAACGCGGCGGCTTCGGGATTCAGTTCCAGTGCCTGATCCAAGATCACGATAGCCTTATCATTCAGTTGCTGTGCACGATAGTTGTCTGCATAAGCGAGCCAAAGCTCTGTCGAGTATTGATCATTCTCTACCAAATTCACATAGATAGGCTCAGCGAGATTCCATCGCTCTGTCCAACGGTACACGTTTGCCAGCAACAATAAAGACTCTGGATCATTTTGTTCAGCGAGACTTGTCTCAAGCTCTTTGAGCGATTCAGACAGTTGCTCTCTCTGCGGTTGACTTAACGCATTGAAGTCTTGAACCAGGTTCGCACTCGCTCGTACGCGAACTATCTGCTCGGCATCGGTAAGCAAAGGAGAAACCATGCGCCAGCGATGCTCAATCGGGTATACCTGAGAGCCGACAATCGCACCATGACGAATCACAGCGCTCTCATCTTTTAAGCCACGAGCAACGGCAACGAGTGCGTTCTCACTCGGGTAACTCGCAAGCGCCATCAATGCCATTGCTCTTTCTTCATTGTCCAAACGCGTGTCTTGAGCATTGTAGGCCAATTGAACCGGATTGATAGCTTGGGTTTCCACCTGTGGCATGAGTGGGCTCGGTGCCACTGGATTCGTTTGATTAGGCGCAGCAACCACAGTGGAAACGCTCAGCGCAGCAACAAGCAATGCGATAGTTGAAAATGGACGAGTCATAATATTACCCCTTATTCAATTCATTGCGTTGTTGCATCATTTCGCGAACAACGGAGTCACTATACTTACCATGAGCGACAGGATGACGTGTTGCACGCAAGATGTACGCGATACTGCGATCGACATGTGAGAAGAACTTTTTCCAACCTGCACACAAATAATTCAAGCCAGGTTCACCTTGTGCGGTTCGAATAAAGCGATTTTTGGGACATTCACCGTAGCAAGCAAACTGGTAATCACATTGCTGGCACTGTGTCGTCAACGTACGCGATTTAGCGAAACCAAATTTTTGTTGTTCGGCGCTGTAAGCAACATCATCGAGTTTTTGATGATGTATATTACCAATTTTATACTCTGGATAGACATAATGGTCGCAGGTGTAAAGATCGCCGTTAGGCTCCATTGCGAGGCCTTTACCACACAACTCACCCAGTGTACACAGTGGGTTTTTACGCCCCATCCAAGTTTCAATACTCGCTTCAAAATATTGCACGAACACTTTGCCAATGTCGTGCTTCACCCACTCGTCGAATACCGCAATCAAAAAGTTACCCCATGCCATATCCGACACACACCAAGGCTCCATCACCGAATCTTTGTGACCCGGGATCAGGCGTTTATCGCCCTGCTTGGGTTGTTCTCCTGCGGGCCAAGTTTGCGGCGCCGTAGTGCGGAACGTCTTTTGTTCCACAATCGGAATGAACTGGATTTGCGGTGAGCGCACTTCATCACGTAGGAAGCGGTAGACCTCAAGCGGGTTTTGGCTGGTGAGATTATTCACGCAGGTCAAGGTGGCAAAATTCACCTTGTGTTTGTGCAGCAGGTCAACCGCCGCCATTACTTGCTTAAACGTACCACGGCCCGCTCGGTTGGTGCGGTACGCATTGTGTAGCATCTCTGGGCCATCAATACTTAGGCCAATCAGGAAGTTGTTTTTGGCAAGGAACGCACACCACTCGTCGTTTAACAAGGTACCGTTGGTTTGCAAATCGTTAGAAATAACAATGCCATCTGGCTTGTATTTATTTTGTAGCTCAACGATTTTTTCAAAGTAGTCAAGTCCGAGCATCGTCGGCTCACCACCCTGCCAAGAAAAGATGATTTCAGGGGTATTTTGTCCTTCAATGTAAGTTTTGATGTAGTGCTCTAGTGTCTCATCAGACATTCGCGGCGAGCAGCCTTTTTTATACTCAAGCAAGTCCTGTTTGCTGAGGTAGTAACAGTATTGGCAATCGATATTACACGCTGCACCGATGGGTTTCGCCATCACATGCATGCGCTTCGACGCCTTACCTTGAAACTGAGGACCTTGAGTAATTTGCATACATCACCTTTCATCTTTTTGTGTACCGTTAGTGTACTGCGGGTATTCCTTGAGTTCATGTTATAGGGGTTATAACCAAAGCTTATGGTGTAAAGTGCTATTATCAATACACTCACATTACCAGAGAACAGATGATGAAAACGAGTCTATCCCTTCTTTCTATACCTCTATTTGTGTTTACTCTTGCCGGTTGTGCAAGTAAACCTGCACATCCACTCGCTGAACAAATAAATCAAGATATGGTCTGGGTTGAAGGCGGTGAGTTTGTCATGGGGAGTGACTCAGAAACAACAACCAAAGCAGAGCGCCCCGCAAGAAGCGTGAAGGTCGATGGTTTTTACTTATCTAAATTTGAGGTAACTCAAGATCTATTTGAGTCTGTGATGGGCTCATCATTAAGTTTTTTCAAAGACCCTCAGGTACCAGTAAACAACTTAAGTTGGCAGCAAGCCACGTACTTTGTGGAGCAGCTCAACGAAATGACGGGAGAGAACTATCGCTTACCGACCGAGGCTGAATGGGAGTTTGCCGCTCAAGGCGGTATCCACAGTCAAGGTTATACCTACGCCGGTTCTAATAATATTGATGATGTGGCTTGGTACGATGCAAACTCGAACAACCGTGCCCATCCAGTAGGTCTAAAGCAACCGAACGAGCTTGGCTTATACGATATGACAGGTAATGTCGGTGAATTTGTTATTGATGCCTTCGACGATACCTTTTATCGATTTGGTCCAACCGATAACCCTAACAACGCTCAACACAGTGACCTCGGTCTTGCACATAAATCCGTCCGGGGTGGCAGTTTCGCCTACAGCGCAAACGAGTCAGAAAACTTCCGCCGCGACTTCGCTAGTCAAACCATCATTATGTCTGACATGGGTTTGAGATTGGCGAAAGATTAACCCTACGATAAAAGGAATGGTATGAAAACAGTATGGCTTGGTGCCGCCAGTGCACTTTTGATTTCTGCACCGTTTACGGTATTGGCCGAAGAGGCTAAGCCAAAATTGGTGTTACAAGTCACCGTTGATGGTTTACGTGGTGACCTCTTAGAGCGCTACAAACAGAACTTTGGTGAGGGTGGCTTCCGCTATCTGATGGATCAAGGTACACATTATACCAACGCCCATTACCAACATGGCAACACGGAGACGATTGTGGGGCACGTGTCACTCGCGACCGGTGCACCGCCTTCTGTTCACGGTATGGTAGGTAATGTTTGGTATGATCGACAATTAGAACGACTGGTGTACAACGTCGAAGACGCGAACTACTCCATGCTCTCTGCTGGTGCTGGCGTCGATAAATCCACTGAAATAGATCCCACACAGAAAACTGCGCTGCAGGACGGTCGATCTCCCGCGCCTATCCTCGCGAGCTCGTTCAGTGATGAACTGACTGTAGCATCAAACGGGCAAGCAAAAGTTTTTTCTGTCTCGATTAAAGACCGTGGTGCGATTTCTTTAGCAGGTCACACCGGGAAAGCATTTTGGTTCTCTAAATCGCAGTCTGAATTTGTCACCAGTGACTACTACTACGATCAATACCCAAACTGGGTGTCACGCTGGAACGAAAAACAGATCCCGAACCAGTATAGTGGTCAACGCTGGGAGCTCAGCCTAGAGCGCGATCAATACACACTGGATGAAATCAGCCAAGAGAACAAACTCGATTTGGCAGGGTTCGCTCGCACCTTCCCTCACCCATACGGGCCGTCAAGCTTTAAATATTTCTCCACCATGCTAACAGTGAGTCCAGCAGGTGATGAAATTACGGGCGATTTTGCCCAAACCCTGCTGCGTCAAGAGCACCTTGGACAAAGTAGCTTTACCGATTATCTCGCGGTGAGTTTTTCTTCGAACGACTACGTAGTCCACCTGTACGGACCTGACAGCCTAGAAACCGAAGACAACTTGATTCGTTTAGATCGCACTCTGGCAAAACTATTTAAAACCGTCGATGACCACATTGGTCTGGAGAACACACTGATTATCCTTTCAGCTGACCACGGTGTGCCTGAAGTGTCACCAAACGCTAGCCAACTCGGTTTTCGTCAAGCAAGCTACTTTGATGTTAACAACATCATCAATGACAACGTGTTAGCAAGATTAAAGAACGAGTTCGGTTTAGGTAAAGAAGCCGTACGCCTTTACGCGCAACCATACATCTATCTTGATCACGACGTGATTGCGAAGAAGAAAATCGCACTGGCGGATGTCCAAACCGCTATTGCTGAAGAAGTTCGCAAAGTGGAAGGCGTTGCTTATGCGGTCACATCAAGCGACGTAGCAGCGAACCGCCTACCCAATACGCGTGTCTTTGATATGGTGAAAAACAACTACCACCCAGATCGCTCTGGTGATGTGTACTTGGTGTTCGCACCGCGTACTTACATCAACGACATGGATGGCCTCACCATCGCATCAACCCACGGTTCACCTTGGCGTTACGACACTCACGTTCCGGTGATCTTTGCTGGCCATCAGGTACCAGCTCAAGTCATCAACCGCGACGTGACGCCTTACGACATCGCACCAACGCTATCTAACTACTTAGGCATCACCCTACCGAGCGGCGCCACTGGGCATGTGCTAACGGAAGTGAAGAAGTAACCGTTCAAGAACTCTAAGGAAAAGGGCTTGCATTGAAGCCCTTTTAAATTTGGCATAAAGCACTAATACCCTAACGCCTTCACCGCCTGTTTCAACTGCGATCTTAGCCATTCGTGTCCGCTTTCTTGAGTGCGGCTCGGGTGCCAGATCATACTGAGTTTCTGCTCAGCGTTACTAAAAGGTAATGGGATCGCCTTCAACTGATATTGCTCAGTAAAGCTTTTTAACGCACGACACGGCCAGATACCAATGTACTCACCGCCACTGATAACAGGCAGCATTTCAAAAGCGCCTGACGCGCGGTACGCCACCTTGCGCTTTGCCAGTTCGGTAATATGCTCACCGAGCAAACTAGTGCGGCTTTGCCAGCGCGAGACCACCACGTGCTCCTCTTCCAAGAATCCTTCGATCGAAATGGTATCGCCAATGCGCGGGTGATCCTTCGCACAAACCACGATCATCTCTTCACTGTATAGCTGCTCATACTTGAGTTTCGTGCGGTCTCTAGGCTCAATATCAATAATCAAATCATAGCGTTGCAGACGCAAATCACTTTCGTAGTCTTCAGTAAAGAGAGGGTGAATCTCAAGTGCGATATTGGGTGCATGCTGTCTGATCTGCTTGAGCAGCAAGGGCAACAACTGGTAACTCGGGACAGAAACAGAGGCTATCGAAAAGGTGCGATTGGTGACTTTCGGGTCAAATTCGCGCGACGCTGAGAGCGTCGAGGTGTAGTTTTTTAGCGCGGCCGACATCGCAGGATAGATATCAATGGCAAAACTGGTAGGCTCTACCCCACTGGTACTGCGATGGAACAGGGGCTCGTCGTAAATATCTCGCAAGCGCGCCAACGCTTTGCTCACCGCAGGTTGGCTGATATCCAAGCGTGTGGCCGCACGAGATAAATTCTGTTCTTCGAAGATCGCAACAAAAATGGGGATAAGATTAAGTTCTGTGGTTTTCATATCGATACAGGCTGGGCAGGAAAGGCGTTATTGTAACGAAAATACCACTCGGTATCGAAATGAAAACACACAAAATGCTGTCTATATGGCGAAAATCACCCACACAAAGCGTGTTTCCATCAAGAATCACGCTTGTTCTTAGCAAGATCAGGGAGTGCTTTAGGCAAGGCGACGCGATTGAATCTCGCACTAAAACGGCCTGTGCTTTGACGGATAAGGCGCCATAACGCTTGATAGACATTGACCGCGTCGCTCCCCGCTTGCAAAGCGCTGCTTTGCATCTGCCACTCGTCGTCCTGTTTCGCGTCAGAAAGCGGCTGACTAGAAAGCAGTGTGCGTCGGCCCGTTCGTGCGCGGTGTTCGCGATAAATCAATGCTCTAGCGGCGCCCCACTCTTTTGCTTTCAGCGTACGTCTAAACACGAGCCAAGTGGGTGTTGGGGGCGTGCGATAGTAACGCAGCGTTAGCAGAGCAAACACAGTAACGCTCAACAAGACAACAAGCAGCGCAATCAACCAAGGCGCGTAGGCTTTAAGCCAAGAGCTGAGCGTATGTTTAATCACAAAACTCTGCCCCTCAATCGTCATATGCTCAAGTTGCTTCGTCTCACTGTTCCACCACTGGAATTCGATATCGGGCAAGGTTAAGGTTCCACCTCGCTGCAAGACATACACTACCTCTTCTTTACGCTCTGAACGATAGTTACCTCGCTGCTGTGTATCGTCGAGGGCACTGGGTTGTGAGTAGGCTTGGTAAAAATCCGATCGCGACCCATCGAGAAGTTCGGGCAGCAAAACGGAGAGGCTATCATTGGCCGTGATACTTACCGTTCTCGTGATGCTATCCCCGACATGAAGCGTTTCATTGGAGCGTTGCCACTGTTGGGAAACCTCAACCGCACTAGCGCTAAACCAGCTCTTTTGCGTGTCTCTCAGACCAGAAGGCAATATAACCTGAAAAGGTAACGGTGGCGTTTGCAGCGTCCCGGACAACGGCTTGCCATCTTCCGCCGACACAGTGATAGCCAAAGCCAACGGTGGTACGACATAATCTCCCGACACTTGAGGATAGAGCGTGATCTCCCAACGTTGGTGTGACCAGGTTTCGCCATTACGACGCTCCGTGTAGTTGGTGGCTCTCGGGTTACGCTGCATCGCAATCACATTTGCCAACTCCACGTTTTGAATATTCGTCCCTGCCGTAAACCAACGCGGCGTACTGACATCAATTGTCATGACAATCTGTTCGTTGACTGTAAACTGTGGCGTTGCGCTTGGCGCTTGTTCGTCACCTAGCCAAGCGCGGATTTCGACTTGTGCGCTGCGCTGTTTACCGCCAAACGTCTGGGCATGCACGCTTGTCGACATTAAAGCGGCGAAACAGGCACACGTTAGCCAAACCATGATGGATTTCATTGAGACTCTCCCTGCGCCGATTGCTGCTGAAGATAAAATTTCGTGCGTAAGAAACGTTTGGGATCCGCTTCCACTCGTTTTAGCCACTTATCCGCGAGCTCATCACTGCCTAAAATCTCGCGGGCGTTTAAGCTCTCTTTGTTGAGCAGCTCTTCAACGGTATTCTCTTCGGCGCCATCGGCGGTTTGAGGGTTATCAGACAACTCATACGAGTCTTCCAACCCATCCGACACACTGGTCTGGCTCTCGCTTAAGCGGTTGATCTCCTCAACGATCCCAGCCAACACATCGCGGTTATTGAGCACGTCTTTTCTTAGCGCTTCGGGCAGATTCTCGTCATCAAGCAAACTATTGAGCAAGTTGCGCGCGGCTAAATATTCCCGCTGACGCGCCAAGGCACTGGCGGCGTTATACAAACCGAGATAGTGCGATTCATCACGCTGATCATTTTGCATCGAAAGAAACGCCGTGTGGGCGAGCTTGTACTCAGCGGCGTAGTAATAGGCGACGCCTTTATGCAACGGGCTTTGATAATGTTTGGCTGCACGTAAATAGTCGCCGCGGTTAAACCAGCGCTGGCCTTGCTGATCTGGGGTTAACCAGAGATCCCACCACCACTGCGCCGCCTCATCAAGCATCGTCGGTACTTCAACGTTTACGGGTGATTCGGCATGCGTCGAAACAGTTTGCGCCAGCACTGGCGATGGCAAGCCTACCGAGCCAAGCAATGTTAGGGCCAAACACCACTGGACCAGCCAGCCTTTTCTAAACCACAACAACATCAGCAACATCACCGGAATCAAAAGCCAATACCCCATATCTTGCCAAGGCATCGCCGAATCGCCGTTCATTTGCATATTACGCTCAACGTAACGGTTGATCCGCTCGACGTCGCTCTCATCAATGCTCATTTCAACCACTCTTCCACCGACAGCATCCGCCAACTGATTGAGTGACTGAAGGTCGAGTGGGGATTTCGCCTGACTGGTGCTCGCCACTTGCTCATTGCCCGCCGCCAGAATGACGAGCTGGTAAGGACGCTCAGCAAAAAAGCGTTGATAGGCATCAATAGCACTCGGCGTGACGCCATCACTCACCAATAACACTGTTGAGCCCGGTTGCTGATTGAGCTGATCGTCGATAAGCGCCAACGCGGTATCGGCGTTCTTGCCCGATTCGGGCATGATGCTTGGTTCGATCGCGGCTAAAAATGGCGCAAACACCGCGACGTCTTGCGTCAGGGGCATTGCAGTGTGACCACTACCCGCAAAGACCAGCAGTCCCGTGCTGCCACCACTTCGAAGGGCTAACAAGTCACGAATTTTATGTTTTGCACGTTCTAGTCGACTTGGCGCGACATCGGTTTCCAGCATGGTGTCACTGCTATCGAGCACCACCAGCATCGCTGCACGATCTTCGCCAAACGGCGACGCCTCGCGCTGCCATGAAGGGCCTGCGCACACCACAATCGCCAAAGTGACGATCATCACCAACAGTTTGAGGGGTAGCTGCTTGCGCCACCCTGTATCACCAATGGTTAACGCCTTTCTAAGGTGCGCTGGTAAGACTTCCTGCCAACTCGGTTGACTCTCTTCACGCCAACGCAGCCAAAGCAAAAGCAACATTGGAACCAATGCCAACAACCAGAAAGGACGAATAAAATGAAACTGGGTAAAAAACTGTACCCACAGCTGGCTATCGAACACCTTGACCTCCTGACTGTGAGCGGCGCGCTCGATGAATGCGCTTGCTTGTCGCCAGCGCAAACGCGAGTAAATAGATCACCACAACCACGGCGATGAGCTGATGATGAATGCTCTGTTTCGGCCGATAGGTCAGGCTTTCAAACAGTTCGGGTTCGATGTCTGAAATGATCTGATAGGCATCACTAAGCGCCGCCCTGTCAAGCGCTTCAAACGCACGTCCACCGGATTCACTGGCGATCCGTTCGATCACCTCCATATCCAGCGCAGTTTCACCCACCGTTTGCGGATCGCCCATCGCAATAGCGTGGATACGAACCCCTTTTGCTTTGGCGACTTTTGCCGCATCGATGGGTTCAACAAAGCTGCCCGTGTCGTTCCCGTCGGTGAGGACGATCGCCACTTTTTCGCGTGCGCGAGCCTCGTCTGCTGTTTGCGTGCTACTGTCACTTTGTTCAAACACTTTGATCGCCAAACCCATCGCATCGCCAAGGTGGGTGCTCTGCCCTGCCATCGCCACATCGGTTTGCGACAAGAGTTCAAGCCACACGTCATGGTCAACGGTAAACGGTGTTTGCACAAACGCTGCGTCACCAAACAGAATCAAGCCTAGTCGATCCCCTTGGCGCGATTGCGCGAACTCTTCCAGAACTTCTTTTGCGGCATCAAGACGGGAGACTTTTTGACCTGAGGCACTGGTAAAGTCGGTTTCAGCCATCGACCCGGATAAATCGACCACCACCATCACATCACGGCCGATACTTTCTCTTACTTGTGGTTCGCCCAATACTGTCGGTTTAGCGAGTGCCATCACCACCAACACCCATGAGAGCAGCAACGTCGCACGCTGCCACCAAGTCGGTTTAAGCTGGCTTGCCCCTTGACTTGGCGCCTCGCCCATCGATTCAACCAAAAGGGTAAAAAACGGCACTTTGGTCGCCATCTGCTTGGTGCGATAAGCCGGTGCCCACCAATAGATCAACAGTGGCAGCGGCAACACCACAAACCAAGCGGGATAAGAGAACTCAAAGCCACTAATGGATAAAAGACCTTGCCAACTATTCATCGTGCGCGCTCCTGATGACGACTCAGCCACTGTTTCGATTGCGCAATCAGCGCTTGTTTGTCGTGATCGCCAAGTGGCGCAGCGGGATTAACTAAATGATTCATCCAACGCTCAGCAAGCGAGGCGTCAAACGGCGAATCCAAGCAAATGGCATTGAGCTTATCCGTAAAGGGGGCGCCAAATAACGGACTGTTGCGGCTATCTAGATAGACCAGCACCACTTTAATGATGTGAAAGAGCTGCGCAGCAAACTGGGGGTCGTTCAGTTCAAGCCTTGCAATGGCGTTCAGCGCTTCTTGGCGGTAGCGATTGCGCCACCAAAAGCGCGCATAGCGGTAGCCGCCATACAGCGCAGCGAGCAGGATAAACAGCGCGACGAGTTTCCAACCCAAGGTTTGTGGCCACCAGCTGATGCTCGCGGGCACAGCGACGTCGTGCAAATCACGCAAAATGTAGGTGCTTGGTGGCGTATGTGTCATACTCATCCTCGCCCTCCTACACGGCGCTGAAACTGCGCAATGTGTTCACCGTCGGTGGCCAATTCAATGTACGGCAAGGTCTTCGACGCCATCAAACGACTGAGCGATTGACGTTGATTCTTCATCCTTTGCTCCAACTCTACATTGGCTTGAGATAGCTTATTGCGACTATCGAGATTCAACTGGTATTCGCCATCGCCAACCACCCAATTCATTGTGGCCAATCGGGACGGCAGTGATTGCTCTAAGGGATCACTGACCATCACCGCCAGCACATCATTGTGTTGTTGGAGCTGCTTAAGACGATCAACATCATGATCTTGGCAGTCGTGCCAGTCACTGATCATGATAATAGTGGTCTGTTTTAAGCGCATGCGTTGCAGTTGCTCCATCCAATGGGAAAAGCTCACGGACGCAGTATCGGTACTGTCCACATTGAGCGCTTGGTTGGCCTTAACCAGGTGTTTGAGCTGACCAAGCAGTTGATTTTGGCTGCGCTGAGATTTGCTGTGCACAATAGACTGGCTAGAGGCGAGGGAAAAACCGACCCGATCGCCATCTTTAAGGACGCGCCAAGCACACAAGGCAGCCACTTCCGCGGCCACCACAGATTTCATCACCTGCACAGAAGAGAAATACATCGAACTGCGTTGGTCAACGCAGATCATCACGTTACGATCTTTCTCTTCGGTATAGCTTCGTACATGAGGCTTACCGGTGCGCAGGGTCACTTTCCAATCCAAGTTGCGAATGTCATCGCCTAACTGATAATGGCGCAGCTCTTCAAAGTTGAGCCCACGGCCACGAAACAGTGACGTATTGCGCCCCGCCAATACGCTGGCCGATTTTAAATGCGGCAGCAGCGTGAAGGATTGTGCTTGAGCTTGCAGGCGTACTAACGTGGCGTAATCACTGTAGAGCCTTGGGTCGAGCCCTTGTGATTTCGGTGCTAATGTCGGCTTAGCCATCACTGCCCCTTACTCATCCAATCGCTACACAATCAAGCAGTTCATTGACCACGCGTTGATGATCAACACCATCGGCCAACGCATCATAAGTCAAGGTAAAGCGGTGACCGAGCACCGCAGGTGCAACGCTTCGCACATCGTCTGGCGTGACGTGGTCACGTCCTGCGAGCCAAGCGCTTGCGCGCGCGCACTTATCAAGCGCAATTGACGCACGTGGGCTCGCGCCCACCTCGATCCACTGAGCGAGGTTTGTTTCTCCGTAGCGCTCGGGTTTACGCGTTGCCATCACCAGTGCCACGATATAATTTTCTACCATCTCGCCGACGGTAATGGATGGCAGTTGTTTGCGCGCGTCCAACACATGCTTGACTTCAATTGTATTTAAATCTGGGGTCGCACGATTGGCCGCACCCAACTCCTCGCTGCGTACAAGGCGGATAATGTCTCGCTCCGCTTCGTCTTCTGGATAGTCGACCGTCACTTTCATGATAAAGCGGTCCATTTGCGCTTCTGGTAAGGGGTAGGTCCCCTCTTGCTCGACGGGGTTTTGCGTCGCGAGCACCATAAATAGCTCAGGTAAGGTGTGCGTTTTATCGCCGACCGTGATCGTGCCCTCGGCCATTGCCTCAAGGAGCGCCGCCTGCACTTTTGCCGGCGCGCGGTTCACTTCATCAGCCAAAACAATCGAATTGAAAATCGGACCCGGTTGGAAGTGGAGTTGGTGATGGCCATCGATTTCTTGATACACCTCAGTGCCCGTCACATCGGAAGGCAACAAGTCTGGCGTAAATTGGATGCGGCCAAAGCGTGTATTAAGAAGGTTCGCCAGCGATTTGACCGAGCGTGTTTTCGCCGTACCCGGTAAGCCTTCTAACAAGATGTGACCATTGGTCAATAAACCAATCACCAATGCGCGTACGACGTGGCTTTGCCCGATAACACTCTTCTCTGTTTGTTCAATCAGGGCGGCAATGGCCTGCTGTGCTTGATTCATTTTGTGCTCCACTCTATTTAACCGCAATGTTGCTGCTACTCGCTCGTCTCCAATGAGACCGTATGGCATCTGCCCTATCCTAGCGATTTACCCTATAACTATTGGTTATACCTGTCATACTTCGCCCCTTACTAAGGCGTTAATCCAAGCCGCGCGCGCAGTTGCCCCACCACCTCTGGGGGGACCACTTGCGCCAATGTGCCCAGACACGCCTTGAGGGCTTCGTCTACCTCAGCGCTGTGTCGGTTGCGCGCTAACACTTCACACTGGGCATAAAGATGTTGAGGGTTTCCGCCCACTTGATACGCTTGATTGAGCGCCTGACTGGCCGCCATTACATCACTGCCCTCAAGGGCAAGACCGTACACATACCAATATTGGGCATTGGTTTGCGCGCCTTTGGCTGCCATGGCCAGATAATCATTGGCCTTTGCTCGATCGCCGCTGCGAAGCAAGGATAACCCTAGGCTGTAAGGGATGATCGAGGAGTTCGGCTGCGCAGTAAGACCACTCAGCAGCACCTCACGTGCTTTACTCTCGTCGCCTTGAGTGCGGTAAAGATCGGCTAAGTTGATGTAACTGTTCTCAAAATAGGGCTCAATTTGGATGGCTTGCTGATACAAACGTTCGGCCTGCCCACTGTCGCCCATCTGACGGTGCACATTGCCAAGATTAACACGACCAAAGCCGCGATCGGCGTTAAAGCGTTGAATCTCGATATACTCCTCAAGCGCCGGTTTCAATTGCGCTTTTTGTTCCGCACTCATCGACAAATAGCCACTGACTAACGCGGCGGCGGTTTCGGTTCGCACGGCAAGGACTCGATCACTAAGCAGCGGTGAGAGTATTTTCCACTGATCAGCAAACTCGTACCCCGATGCCCCTTCAATGGCGCCAAGGCGAATCATCTCATTGTCGTGTTTGACTGCTCGCGCGAGCGAAATCAACGTATTTTGAC
This sequence comes from Vibrio sp. R10-SG3-ISO3, assembly GCF_059834225.1. Taxonomy (NCBI): domain Bacteria; kingdom Pseudomonadati; phylum Pseudomonadota; class Gammaproteobacteria; order Vibrionales; family Vibrionaceae; genus Vibrio; species Vibrio sp. R10-SG3-ISO3. Next base: position 67,993 of record NZ_JCBDHE010000041.1, read on the forward strand.
TCTGATTTCCCGCCATACGCTCTAGTGCAGAGGCGCGAATAATTGGCGCCAACGAGGCATCTTGCGCGCTGTAAGCAAGTGCATCGGCGCTGCCTTGATGCCCAATCTCATCGGCGTAAAAAGCCACGGCAAAATGTTGCTGATTTCGATAAGGAGAGTCTGGGAACCATGCAGCGACTTGCTCGTCCGCCCACTGCGCACTTTGATCTGTGTGACAAGCAGTGCACACATTGGGTGTACCAATATGTTTGGCGATATCCGCACGTGGCACATGCCAACTATGATCGCGCCGTGGATCGACCTGCATGTACGTCGTCTCGGGCATGTGGCACGTCGTGCATTTCGACGCCTCACTGCCTGCAGCATGGAAGGTGTGCTTCTCTGGGGTATACTCAGAAGCTAGGTGGCATTGTGCACAAACGGCCTCTTCCGCCACTTTCAATGTCGCACTGTGTGGCTCATGACAATTACTGCACGTTACACCTTTTCTCGCCATCTCCGACTGCAAGAACGACCCGTATACATAATCTTCATCGTAAATTTGGCCATCATGGTGATAAAGCTCTGGTGTGATCAAGCTTAAGCGGTATTTGTCAAAAAATGAGCCATTCACATGATCGCCCGTCTCATTTAACTGGGTTCGGCGACTGTGGCACTGGGCACAAGTTTGCACTTGCGCTGTCGGTACGATTGCGTCTGGCTGTAAGGTCGAATGCCCTTCTTGATAAACCCAATTAGCGACTGATTGGCCTAAATCACGATCAAAGCCAAGGTGGGCACTGTGCTTTGACCATTCGCTGCGCGGCTGATTGGCATACTGCTTTGCTTGCTCAACGTGTACACTTCCCGGGCCGTGGCACGCTTCACAGCCGACATTGATCTCAGACCAAGTCGTGTTGTATTGATTGCTCTCGGCGTCATAATTTTTCTTGAGGTTAGTAGAGTGACAATCAGCGCACATAAAGTTCCAGTTTTGGCCACTATTGGTCCAATAGAACTCATCGGTAGGCGTCGTATCTGGGTAAAGATGAAACCAGCGCTGTCCACCATCTGATTTAGGTCTTGAATCCCATGCATAGGGAATCAGTTGTACTCGGCCATCATCAAAGGCAACCATGTACTGCTGCAGAGGGTCAAAACCGAAAGTATAAAGAATCTGATGATCTTGCATTTCACCGTTTGGTCCTTCCAAGGTGACCCAATATTCTTCGTCTTTTTTGTAGAACCGAGACTTTTTCCCATTGTGCGTCATGCTCGCATCTTGGAAATCACCGAGCACTGAATCGGATTTAGCATGGCGCATCGCCATATCATGGTGAGAACCCTGCCATGCAGTATAAGGCTCTTGGTGACAATCGATACAAGCCTCAGAGCCAACGTACTGGAACTCTGCGTTGGAGGGAAATGAGAGAGCGCCAGTCATCATGAGTCCCAAATGGGTCAAACATTGTAAAAAACATCTCAGTTTGTTGCTTACTGATATCCCTATGGACATAGTTTCTCCAACCTCAAATAAATCTATTTAAATCATACGCGTTAAGGTTATTCGACTTCACTTCATCACCGAAATAATTGAACCTGCTCTCACATCTCGCCATTAACTTTACAGAACGAAAGGTCAATTAATCATTTAATGCCGTTAAATCAGCAACTTAAAAAGTGCGCATAACCTTAGGTTATATTAACTATAAAGAGACTTTCACAAATTTGGCTACTATTGTATGGCGATAAGAGCAAAGTCTTTGTTCTACACAACTCACATAACTATTGGAGTCCTTATGGCTAACCATCTAAGCAAACTGGCTATGGGTGTCGCGGCAATCGCTACGTCTACCATGGCTGTCGCTGCGGATAAACCGAACATCCTAGCGATCTGGGGTGACGATGTTGGTATCTTCAACATCGGTGCATACAACAACGGCATGATGGGTTACGAAACCCCAAACATCGACCGTATCGCTAACGAGGGTGCACTGTTTACTGACCACTACGGTCAGCAATCTTGTACTGCAGGTCGTGCTGCCTTCTTGACAGGTCAAGAACCGTTCCGTACTGGTCTTCTGACTATCGGTATGCCAGGTTCAGATCACGGTATTCCTGATTGGGCTCCAACCATTGCAGATCTTCTTAAAGAACAGGGCTACATGACTGCTCAGTTCGGTAAGAACCACATGGGTGACCAAGACAAACACCTTCCTACTGCGCACGGTTTTGACGAATTCTTCGGTAACCTTTACCACCTAAACGCAGAAGAAGAGCCAGAGACCTACTACTACCCGAAAGATCCTGAGTTCCGCGCAAAATACGCTCCACGTGGCGTTATTAAGTCAACGGCTGACGGTAAGATTGAAGATACAGGCCCAATGACGCGTAAGCGTATGGAAACGGCAGATGAAGAGTTCCTAGAAGCATCATTGAACTTCATGGAGCGTGCAGTGAAGGCGGACAAACCTTTCTTCATCTGGCACAACACCACACGTATGCACGTTTGGACTCGTCTACAAGAGAAATACCAAGGCGCATCAGGCATCTCTATCTACGCTGACGGTATGTTAGAGCACGATGATCACGTTGGTGTGCTACTAGATAAGCTCGATCAACTGGGTGTTGCTGACAACACGATCGTTATCTACTCAACCGACAACGGTGCGGAAACAGGCACATGGCCAGACGGCGGTGCAACTTTCTTCCACGGTGAAAAAGGTACCACTTGGGAAGGTGGTTTCCGTGTACCTCAATTGGTTCGTTGGCCTGGTGTGATCGAACCTGGTACCAAGATCAACGACATTATGTCTCACAAAGACTGGATCCCAACGCTACTTGCAGCGGCTGGCGATGACAAAGTCGTAGATAAACTAAAATCAGATAAGGGTGCGAAATACAACGGTAAGAACTGGCGTGTACACCTAGATGGCTACAACTTCCTACCTTACTTTGAAGGCAAAGAAGAGAAAGGTCCTCGTGAGTCTCTACTTTACTTCTCAGCTAACAGTGACTTAGATGCTGTTCGTTGGAATGACTTTAAAGTTCAGTTTGCACATATGGAAGGTAACATCGCTGACGGCGTACGTTTCCAAACCAACTGGCCTTCAATTGTTCACCTACGTGCTGACCCATTTGAAAAAGCACCACACGAATCTGGTCTGTACCTACGTTGGATGGCAGATAACATGTGGTTGTTTGTTCCGGTACAACAGCAGATCGCACCATTCTTGGCAACAATCAACCAGTACCCGTTCCAAGCAAGCCAAGTGTTGAACCCAGGTAACTTCAACCAGAACGTTATGATGCTTCAAGGAAAACTGAAGCAGCTTGAAGCGGCGACAGCTAAGTAATTAGCCTAACTCGTTATAAGTTCATTCAAAGCAAAACGCTCTGCCACATGGCAGAGCGTTTTTTTATGCATTCAACCGTATGTAAAATACAAGTTATTCATCATCCAGCGGAATTAATTTCGTCGGACCACCATGTATTTTTTCCCTCTGCCTCTGCACCAAAGCGTAGAAACCTGGGATTAAGAAAGTACCTGCGAGTAGAACACACAACAGCCCGCCGATAAGAGAAACACCTAACGAGTTTTGACTGATATGGCCCGCGCCATTGGCAAAGATCAATGGGAAGATCCCTAAGATAAACGACCAAGAGGTCATATTAACGGCGCGAAAACGCAGCTTACCGCCCTGAACTGCCGCCTCATCGATCGGTGACTCTTTCTCTTCGCGCTCGACCTTAGCGAACTCGACAATCAAAATGGCGTTCTTCGCCGCCAAGGCAATCAGCAGCACCAGTCCGATTTGCGCATAAAGATTGAGTGGCATTCCGGCAAGGTTTAACGCCAAGAAAGATCCGAGCGTTGCAACCGGCACAACCAAGATGATCGCCAGTGGAATACTCCAGCTTTCGTACTGCGCCACCATGAATAAGTAAATAAAAATCAACGCCAGCGCGAACGCGAAGATCGCTTGGTTACCGGCTAAGACTTCTTGGTAGGCCATGCCTGTCCACTCGTATTGGTAGCCTTGTGGTAACACTTCCGCAGCGACTCGCTCCATCGCTGCAATCGCATCGCCACTGGAGTAACCCGGTGCCGGTTGTCCTTGAATAATGGCGCTGCGGTACATGTTGTAACGCCATGCCACATCGGGCTCAAACACCTGCTCGTAGCTAACCAAAGTACTCAGCGGCACCATCTCTCCCGACTGACTGCGCACATGGAAACGCTGCAAATCGTCCATGCCGCGGCGATGCTCGCCATCGGCTTGCATCGTGACGCGGAAGTTTTTACCGAACATGGTGAAGTCGTTGACATAGAGTGAACCCAGGTTGCCTTGCAGCGTCTGGAATACTGACGACAACGGTACACCCAATTGCTGCGCTTTTTCGCGATCAATATCGACGTAATAGTGCGGTACGTTCGCCCTAAAGGTACTGAAGGTATACGCGATCTCAGGTTGCTGATTGGCCTCTGCAATCATCTGCCCCATGACCAGCGCCAGATCGGTTCGGCTGCGTCCCAACGTATCTTCGAGGACGAACTCAAATCCAGACGCGGCGCCCATGCCTGGCACGGCAGGCGGTCCCATTGCGAATACAACCGCCTGCGGTAGTGTCATCGCTGCTTTACCGTTGATCCTCTGGGCGATCGCGTTGGCGCTGTGATCACCTGTGAGCGCATTGCGCGTATCCCAATCATGCAGTTTAACAAACAGAGATGCACCGTTTGACGCTGCGGCACCGGTCATAAAGGAGTAGCCATTCGCTACCGTCACGCCATCTACGCCCGGCTCCTGGCTGACCAAATCAATCAGCGAACCCGTGACCGCCTCTGTCCTCGACAAAGACGCAGAGTCAGGCAACTGGACATTGATCAACAAGATCCCTTTGTCCTCTTGGGGAACAAAAGCGGTAGAGGTCGTTTTAGCGAAAAAGCCGACCGTTACCACGGCCACAACAAAGAATCCAGTCAATAAAACGGTCTTTTTCACCAAGAAACCCGCGATTTGACCATAGCGATGCGTCACTTTATCTAACCCGCGGTTGAAGACGTTAAACCAACGGGCGGTATTGCCTCCGCCTTGTTTTAGCACCAAAGAACAGAGTGCCGGCGAGAGGGTCAGCGCGTTGATGGATGAAATCACCACAGAGATACAGATGGTTAACGCGAACTGACGGTACATAATGCCGGTAATACCCGGCAACATAGCAACAGGTAAGAACACCGCCAGCAACACCAGCGTCGAGGTAATGATCGGCCCTGTCACCTCTTTCATCGCCAGCAAAGTGGCTTTACGCGGGGAAATGGTCGGGTCTTTCGCCATCGTGGTATCCACGTTTTCGATGACCAAAATCGCGTCATCAACCACAATACCGATGGCCAGAATCAAACCAAACAAGGTGACGGTGTTAATCGTAAAGCCCGTCGCTTGCATGATGGCAAAAGTACCAATCAAGGAGACTGGAATAGCAAACACGGGAATTAAGGTGGCTCGCGCGCTGCCTAAGAACAGGTAGGTCACCGCAATCACCAACAAAATCGCCTCAATTAAGGTTTTGACCACCCCTTTGATCGATTCAGCGACAAACACTGTGGTGTCATAACTGGTCTCATACGCCATGCCTTCTGGGAAGTTGGCGCTCATGCGTTCAAGCAAATCCATCACCGCTTGACCACTTTCTAGCGCATTGGCATCCGATTGCAGTGACAACGCGACAATCGACGCATCGCGGCCACGGAACTGACCGCTTCCGTCGTAAAACTTTTTGCCCAGTTCCACTCTTGCCACGTCTTTCAGATAGACAGTCGACCCATCATGGTTGGCGCGCAGCACCACGTGCTCAAACTCTTCAACGCTCTCCAAGCGGCCTTTGGTGACCAAGTTGAACTGCACTTCCTGAGTTTCGCTATACGGAGCAGCGCCCACTCGCCCGGCAGCCACTTGCACATTTTGTTCACTGAGCGCGGCGTAGACATCCGATGTGGTCAGTTTCAGGTTAGCCATCTTGTCTGGATCGAGCCAAACACGCATTGCGTATTCGCCTCCTCCGATAACGTTGACTTCACTGATGCCTTTCACTCGCGCGAGCTGATCTTTGACGTTGAGGTTGATGTAGTTGATCAAAAACTGATCGTCATACTTGCCATCGGGTGAGTAGAAGTTGAGCACCATCAGCAAATCTGGCGAGCGCTTTTTCACCGTCACTCCGACCATACGGACTTCTTGGGGTAGCTTTGACTCAATCTGCGAGACGCGGTTTTGGACATTTACCTGCGCCATGTCTGGATCGGTCCCGACGTCGAAGGTGACATTGAGGCTGTACGAACCATCGTTAGCGCTTTTTGATGACATGTAGATCATGTTCTCAACGCCGTTAACCGAGGTTTCTATCGGATCGGCAATGGCTTGCTCAACGACTTCGGCACTCGCCCCAGTGTAAAACGCGCTCACGCTGACCGAAGGAGGACTAATTTTCGGGTACTCAGCAACAGGCAAGATTGCTAACGCAATCGCTCCAGCTAAGGTTAATATGATCGAGATAACCAGCGCGAACTTAGGGCGCTGGATAAAGAAACGACTTAGCATCCTGCCCCCTTACGATTGCGTCGCATTTGTCGACGTTTCATCTTGCGGTGAAACATGGACAGGCACGCCATTACGGACACGTTGCAGACCTTGGGTAATCACTTGCTCGCCAGCCATCACGCTATCTCGAATGATCACCCCTTGCGGTGTTTGCTGACCAAGCGTCACGTTGCGGCGCTCAGCAATATTCCCCTTTGCTAGGATCATAACAAAGTGCCCTTCTAAGTCGGTTTGTACTGCACGTCTTGCAACCACTACCGCCGGCTTTGCTTGTTTCTCTCGCAACTCAACACGAACATGTTGCCCGGGAAGCAAGCGATAATCAGGGTTTGGCACACGCGCGCGCATCGCGATAGTGCCTGTGTTGAGATCAATACGATTCCCTAAATAGTCCAGCTCGCCAAAGTGGTCGAAAGGTTGACCGTTTTCAAGCAGCACCTGTACTTCGACAGAGTGGGCCCCTTCACGGCCATCGCCTTTGATTGAATCCATCCCGAGGGCTAAGCGTTCACGTTCACTGACGCTAAACGCGGTGTGGACAGGGTCAAGACTGACGAGCGTTGTCAGCACACCACTTTGCGGAGAGACCAGATCGCCGGTGCTGAAGTGGCTCTCGCTGATGCGGCCCGAAAACGGTGCGCGAATTTGGGTATACGAGAGATTGACCTTAGCCAAGTTGACTTGCGCTTTGCCTGCTTCAACTTGTGCTTGCGCGCCAAGCAAGTTGGCATTCAAATTGTCAAATTCTGACTGCGAGATGCTGCCTTTGGGCAAGAGGTTTTTCCCGCGTTCGAAATCGAGTTGCGCTTTTTTCAGCGCGGCGTTGGCCTGCGCCAAGCTTGCTTTAGCACTCGCCAATTGCGCTTCAAATGAAGAAGGTTCGATAGTGAAAAGCAGCTGACCTTTTGCCACCATCTGCCCTTCGTCAAAATGGCGCGCTTTAAGGTAGCCTGTCACTTGTGCCGTGATGTTGGTGTCTTCCACCGCCTCCACGCGGCCAATGTAGGATTTGCTTTCTTGGTAGGAAATTTCAGTGACAGGTTCAACGACCACTAACGGCGCTGATCCACCTTGGGCAGCCGTAGAAGAATCGTTGCAACCTGTAATAAAAAGCGCACTGGTGAGCGCAGTGATGATTAACGTCTTTTTCATGATAAACCGCTAATGAAATGAAATAGGTTCATCATGAACATAAACACAATTCACATCGCTTCTGTCCGAGAAGTATCAGAGCGATACCGTATTGTGTATCAGTTTGTAACTAAACGCCTTTGCAATAAGTTATCAACTTGTTGATATAAAACGTCGGGCGATGGCCAGGTATAAACCAGTTCTGGAACTTGAGTACCACATGGGGCATTCCATAGCCTCTCTTGTGCTAACTGACCACCAATATGCTCATAGAAATCAATCGCCTGCTGATTCCCCTTGAGTACTTCAAGATACACGCCGTTATCAGGGAAATATTGACGTGCCCAATCGGCAATCGCTTTGAGTAGTGTCAGGCCAATACCGCGGCCGCGAAAGTAGTCATCCACATGAAGGGCATCAATGATAGTGCCGCGCTCAAAATCATGATTACCAAAACCACACACAAAGCCGCACAATAGCCCACCTTCCTCAATCACATACACCGCTTGATTGAACGGTGGATTGGTTAAGCGCGTTTGCCAGATGATTTTACGTTCGGATTGTACCTCTTCTCCGAGATACGCTTTAGATAGGATGCCAGAATAGAAGCGTTGCCAACTTTTTGCATGCAATCCTGCTATACGCTCGAAGTCGCTATATTCCGCTACTTTTATTTCCATTTATAGTTCCTTATTACTTCCTGTAAGGATGAATTACACATTCATACTATTGAACATTTAACAAAAAGCCAAACATCCTGTCAAAGATAAGCAATAAATCCGGGCCTATTTGGTTCACTTTGCAAACAAAACAGTGAATTACTCTGTTACAGATTTAGCTCTCAGTCCTTTCAACTTTCGTTTGACTTACACGTGTACGCTGACTATTCTGGCGAACACGTGTTAGCTGAAGGTTTGCATCATGTCGATTAAGGAAAAGCCGCCTCTTATTTGGGTCAATGTTTTACTGTTTATTTCTACCTTTTTAGTCGCTGCGATTGCCGCTCCGTGGTATGGCATCGAGTTTGGTTATCAGTGGCAACACTGGTTCTGGCTGGTGGTGACGTACTCGTTTTGTAATCTCTCCATTACTGCAGGCTATCATCGCTTGTGGTCCCACAAAACCTACCAAGGTCACTGGTCTATCCGATTGCTGTTTGCGCTCGGTGGTGCTTTTGCTCTGCAAAACAGTATCCTCCATTGGAGTTCTGACCATCGCGTCCACCACAAACACGTCGACAACAATGACAAAGATCCCTACTCGGCCAAACGCGGGTTTTGGTTTTCTCACATTGGCTGGATGCTAAGAAACTACAATCAAGAGATCTACACCGATTACGCCAACTGCCGCGACTTACAGAAAGATAAGATCGTGATGTGGCAACACAAACACTATCTCTTACTCGCGTTGGTGACCAACCTTGGTATTCCTGTGGGCCTTGGCCTTCTATATGGCGATGTTTGGGGCATGGTGTTGATGGTGGGCGTCGTGCGTTTGGTGCTGAGTCACCACTCCACCTTCTTCATTAATTCATTGGCGCACATCTGGGGCGCTCAACCTTACACGGACAAGAACACCGCACGTGACAACGGGATTCTCGCGTTCTTCACGTTTGGCGAGGGTTACCACAACTACCACCACATTTTTGAAAATGACTACCGCAATGGTATTCATTGGTGGCAGTACGATCCAACTAAGTGGCTGATAAAAAGTTGTGAATGGGTAGGATTGGCAGAGAAACTTCGCGTAACTCCAAAGATTAAGATAGAGAAAGCGCGCGCAAAAATGACGCTAGAGCGCGCCAAATCTAACATTCGCTCTATGCCAAATGCGAGCCTCATCAGCGATACGCTCAACAAAGAGTTTGAGCAGTTGATGAGCAAAATGACCGACTACTACGAGGTGAAGAAGCAGGTCCTCGAAGCGAAGAAAAGCAACATGGTTGAGCGCTACGAGCAATCCCTCTTAAAACTGCGCTATCAACAGTTGAAACAGGATCTCGCCGCACAAAAACGTCGCTGGGAAGGACAGATCGCTCAATACGCCTAATCAGAACACTTTGTTCAGTCTAAAGTATCTAAACTAAAAGCCTTAAATGATCAAAGGGAGCTGACGCTCCCTTTGTTGTATTCATGTTTCGATAATGGTTGTCTTGATTAGAGTACCGCTCAAGCCGCACTCTGGCTATTAGCCAATCATACGCTCGTCTTGTACACGATGCTCGTTGATCAACACCGTAGTCGCACGTTTGAAAAAGTTGAAGTCGGTCGCGGTCGCACTGGTGTACGCACCCATCATGCGGCCCACCACCAAGTCACCATCTTCGAGCATCGGTAGCATGATGTTTTCCGCAATCACGTCAATACTGTCACAGGTTGGACCTGCCAGTACGCTTGGCATCATCTCGCCACCTTGCTTCAGTACCGCCATGGGGTAAGGCGCATCATCAAACATGAGACCACTGAACGAGCCATAGATACCATCGTCTAGGTAGTACCACATCTGACCTTCACGCTCCGCTTGGCCCATCACCGATGCCACACTGGTTACTGCCTCTGCCACAATAAAACGTCCTGGCTCAGCAATCACCTGCACTGTTTCTGGTAGGGTAGCAAGCGCTTGGTTGATCGGTTGGCAAAACTCATCAATCGGCATCACTTTTTGTGTATAGCACACTGGGAAACCTCCGCCGATATCTAAGGTACTCAGTGCCGGTAGCCCTTTCGCCACCACTTTGTCCATGACATCACGGCAGGCGTGAATCGCGTCGACGTATTTCTGCGGGTTCATCGTTTGTGAACCCACGTGGAAAGAGAGTCCTTTAATGCGAATATTCCACATTTGCGCTGTCTCAATGATCACGAGTGCTTGCTCTGGCGTGCAACCAAATTTCTTCGACAAATCGGCAAACGCTTCATTGTTGCGAAAACTCAAGCGCACTAGCAGCTCAACTTCATCTTGATAAGGCTTAAACTTCGCCAATTCGTTCAAGTTGTCGACCACAAACACGTTGCAACCGTACGCTAAGGCATCACGGATATCGGCATCACGTTTGATTGGGTGAGTATGAATCGTGCGCTCAGCAGGCACGCCCTGCTCGGCCACCAATTCCACTTCGCCGGTAGTGGCAAGGTCAAAACTCGCCCCTTCTTCAAGCAGAGTGCGAACAACAGCAGGGTGTGGCAGTGGCTTAAGTGCGAAGTGCAAGGTGACATTCGGCAGTGCACGGCTTAGCGCTTGGTAGCGTTCACGAATGATGTCGCAATCGAGGAGCATCAAAGGTGCGCCATATTGGCTCACCGTTGATTCGATGAATTGCGCTTCACTCGCTGCCATCGCAGGGGAAGCAAAAGATTGAAAACCGAGTACTGAGTGTGTGTTAGCCATGATAGCTTTCTCCAACAATTTAGGCATTGCTCGTCGCGCTGCCCTATTGGGGGGGTAAGCAAATCGATGAACAATGGAGCGTCAATAAAGCGCAATACGCGCAGTCAAAGTCACTCTTGGATAGTTGCTCTATCGCCTTGCCACAAAACAGAATGTGATGTACTCGGATTGGCTATCATCAAGAAGCAGGGCGATAGTAAGGTCATGAGTCGGTCAGTGCAATAGGAAATGGGCAAAAGAAAAGAGACTTATTTTTATCGTCTAGATAAGGATTCTTTATTCACTCCACACTATGACCTAACGCCTGTGATCAACCCTTTTTCTTACCGCGTCCCGCATGAATTTTCAGCTTGGCTTTCATTTTACGCTTTTCCGATGAACGGCTTTTTTTCCTTGGCGCACGATCAGGTTCCATCTCTTCAATCAGACTCGGTTCGAAGCCCGCCAGCCACTCTTGTGGTAAGCGCTGATCAAGCAAACGCTCAATCGCCTCAAGCAGGTACTCTTCGTCTTTTGCCATCAAAGAGACCGCTAGCCCGGCTTGACCCGCGCGGCCCGTACGGCCAATCCGGTGGATATAGTCTTCCGCTTTGTAAGGTAAATCGAAGTTCACCACCTGCTCTAATTGCGCAATGTCTAAGCCTCGCGCGGCGACATCTGTGGCAATCAACGCACGCACTTTACCTGATTTGAAATCGTCTAGCGCTTGTTGGCGTGCCCCTTGGCTTTTATCACCGTTGATAGAAGCAGCCTTAATGCCATCTAACTTTAACTCTTTGGCCAACGCATCACTGCCCTGCTTGGTTTTGGTAAAGACCAACACCTGCTGCCAGTTTTTAGATCCAATCAAATAGGCCAACAATTCCGCTTTGCGTTTTTTGTCGACCGGATAGACCATCTGCTCCACTTTCTCAGCGGTACTGTTGGCCGGAGACACTTGCACGACTTGCGGATCATTGAGCATTTTGTGCGCCAGCGTTTTAATGCGTTTATCAAAAGTGGCAGAGAAAAACAGCGTTTGACGCTCCGGGTTTGTCGCTTTGAGAATGCGTTGAATATCCGGCATAAAGCCCATATCCAACATGCGATCCGCTTCATCCAACACCAAGTAACGTGTTTTCTTAAGTTGGATGTGTTTACAGTAAAGGTGATCAAGCAGGCGCCCAGGCGTAGCGATCAAAATATCACAGCCATTGGCGAGGTGACGCGTTTGTACATTGATGCTTGTGCCGCCATAGGCGGTGACAATGTGCAACTCACTGGTGTGGTTGTACGCGCTGAGGTTGTCGTACACTTGCTGCGCTAACTCACGCGTTGGCACCACGATCAGCGCCAACACATCGTTGCTTTGTGGATCGCGCTTTAACGCCGCTTGGCTCAAAAGTTGGATAATCGGCAAACCAAACGCGGCGGTTTTCCCCGTACCAGTTTGCGCACCGGCCAACAAATCGACCCCTTGCAGTACTTTTGGAATGGCCTGCTCTTGTATGGCTGTGGGCGTATCGAAACCCAAACGTTCCACCGCTGCGACAAGCGAAGAATCAAGACCAAGTTGAGTAAATAGAGACATTGTGCAATTCCAAATAGAGTCGGGTCGGCGATTCTATCAGAAACTCTGCGCAGCGTTGAGCACGTCTGAATACAATTGGTCGAAAATCGCCATTAAGTGAGCAGATTCTCGGCTTAAATCCTCACCGCAATGCCCCAATGGCGTCATTCTAGGCGAGCGCTGAGCAATTCGGCTCAGTGCAAAGCGGATGTTGTCGAGCTCTTGATACGAGCTCAACCATTGACCTTGGTGCATTGCGTTAGCAACACGCATAAAACGTTCAGGTAGTGGCTGCTCTGTCTGCTGAGCTTGGCGTAGAACGGTGCGCATGGCAGATTGACTGAATTGCTCAAGCGAGACGGGATGATACTCATCAAAGCGGCAGGCTAACGCATGGTCCCAGAACATATCTAACGCGATGGGCGCATAACGCCTTTTTTCACGGGCGAAAAGCAACTTTGCCTGCGCGGTTAATGGGTGGCGATCGGTGTACGAATCGACAAATCGATGCAACTTAATGCCATCCACCACTGAAGGATGAAAACGCCCCTCGGGATTGCCTTTAACAAAATCCCCGAGCAAGTTTCCCATTAGGTTTGACTCACACGCGGTCGCGATATGTAGGTGAGCGAGGTAGTTCATAAAACACAAAGCCAGCGCATCCGCACTGGCTATTCTCTAAAAGAGGGTTGGGTAACACTTACTGACCAAAAAGTTCTTTGGCGAGTTCGAGGGTTTCTTCATCGTAGTTCGATAAATCAAACCCGATTTCCATCGCATCGAGGAGTTCAAGATTCTCTTCGTTGATTGCTTGGTCACTCATAGGACCTCCTTATTCTTCATTTCCCCTGCTCGAGCCTCAAGCAGGTCTCCTTTATACGTCTGTTATATGACACTTTTTTGAAAAGTAAAACCCCTTGGCACTCGATAGCGCACTGAGATCCAGTGCAAAACGTTTGCATGACTGCCAGAATAGGCATTACACAGCCAACTGTAAACAATAATGTACAACAATGGAGTTTTATCTGTACATTTCTCTTGATCTCAAGGGAAAGCTCCAACATAATCGCCATCAAGTTAAATAAAGCACTAACCCTGCCCTTATTAACGCCATTATTCTCTAACCAAACACCAATAACACGTAAAGAATTTCATACATGTCTAAATCAAAGGTTTTCGGTAGTACTTTGATCATTGCTGGTACCACCATAGGAGCGGGCATGCTGGCCCTGCCACTTGCGTCCGCTGGGATCGGATTTTCCACCTCTCTACTTATCATGCTCGTGTTGTGGGCCCTGATGGCTTACACCGCACTGTTGATGGTCGAGTTACATCAACACGCCGACGCCAAAGCGACACTGCACACATTGGCCGAGCAATTTCTCGGTAAGCGAGGCAAGTGGCTCGCCAGTTTTGCCATGATGTTTCTCTTCTATGCACTCTGCGCTGCTTACATCGCAGGGGGTGGCGCGCAGTTTGGTGAGCGTATAGCGCAAATTGCAGCAATTGAGGTCTCCCCTGCTGTCGCCACCATTGTATTTACTCTCATTGTTGCTGTCGTGGTGACCATTGGCACAAGCACCGTGGATAAAGTCAATCGCGTACTCTTTAGCGTGAAGCTGCTAGCGATGGCGTTGGTGCTGACCTTCCTAGCACCCAATGTGACACAATCTTACCTACTGAGCCTCCCGATTGAGCAAGGTTTGATCATCGCCGCTATTCCCGTGATTTTCACCTCATTCGGTTTTCACGGCAGTATTCCCGCCATTGTGAATTACTTGGACGGCCACACGATCTCACTGCGCCGAGCAATTATGATTGGCTCTGCGATCCCCTTGATGATTTACCTATTTTGGCAGTTGGTGACTCTGGGCGTTGTCAGTCAAAGTACGCTGATGGACAACCAAGGCCTGAGCGCGCTAATTCGCACCTTGGGCGAACAAGTCCATCAATCTAACTTGGCGCAAACTATCGGCCTGTTTGCTGACCTTGCACTGCTGACTTCGTTCCTCGGTGTCAGTTTAGGCTTGTTCGAGTTCCTTGGCGATTCGCTTACGACATCGACACGCCGCCCTAATCGTTGGGTGATCGGCGTCGTGACCTTCTTGCCGCCGATGGGCTTTGCCCTTTTCTATCCTGAAGGCTTTATTATGGCGCTCGGTTACGCGGCGATAGCCTTAGCGGTATTGGCGATATTCCTACCAGTATGGATGGTGAAGCGCTCAAGGCAAACGCATCAAAGCGCGGGCTATCAAGTCATTGGTGGCAACATAGCGCTGAACATATGTGGGCTGACTGGACTTATCATTGTCGGCGCGCAAGTGCTCATCACTGCAGGTTGGCTCCCGGCTCTGGGTTAAGCAACATTAATAGTCAGTGATTATGGATGATGGAAAGGCAGCGTGGCTGCCTTTTTTTGGTTGTGGGTTGTGGGTTGTGGGTTGTGGGAGCGAGTTTGATCGTTGGGGGTGGAATAGGAGTATAGGGAGACGATTTTATGTGAAAGTTTTTCGTAACTGGCTCTGTCTTGTGTAGAGATAGTCAAATTCAACGAGGTTGATATGAAACTGAACAGTCACGTGACCTTAGCCCTTATTGCCATTGCGGCAGTGGCGACGTCTTTTCTTGGTCATACACAAAGCGCGGAAGATAGCCCCTCAACGAGCGCCGCTCAGAATACCGCTCAGATAGAAACCGCAACGCTCGCAGGCGGATGTTTCTGGTGCACGGAATCGGATCTGGAAAAGTTGGACGGTGTGATTGATGTAGTGTCCGGCTATTCCGGTGGTACGCTCGACAATCCGACCTATAAACAAGTCTCTTCAGGCAAAACCGGGCATATCGAAGTGATTCAGGTGACCTTTGATGCCTCTCAAGTAAGCTATGAGCAAGTGCTCGATCAGCTGCTGCGCCATATTGATCCTACCGATGACCAGGGCTCATTTGTTGACCGAGGTCGTCACTATCGCCCCGCCATTTTCTATCACAACCCCCAACAGCGAGATATTGCAAACCAATTCCTCGCCGAGGTGGACATGTTAGGCGTGTTTAAAAAACCACTGAAAGTAGAGCTCATTGCGTTTGATACCTTCTGGCCTGCAGAGGAGTACCATCAGGACTACTACAAAAAGAGTAAAGTGCGTTACAACTACTATCGTTACGCATCTGGACGCGACCAATATCTGGACTCGATTTTTGGTGAAGACCGCAACGAAAACCCAGTGACGCTACGTGAGATGATCGACCAAAGTTCCGGTCAAGCCAGTGGCTCGACATCAGAGGTGACAACCTACGTAAAACCGAGCGATGACGAACTCAAAGCTCGCCTAACCGATCTGCAATACTACGTAACCCAAGAGGAAGGGACTGAGCGCCCATTTGACAACGAATATTGGGACAACAAACAAGCAGGTATCTATGTGGACATCGTCACTGGTGAACCGCTGTTTTCATCAACCGATAAATATAAATCGGGCACAGGCTGGCCGAGCTTTACCAAGCCGATCGATGAGAGTTACATTGTCACTAAAACCGACTTTAAGCTCATCTATCCAAGAACAGAAGTACGCAGTCGATTCGCTGACTCTCACCTAGGTCACGTCTTTAAAGATGGGCCGGCGCCAACAGGGTTACGCTACTGCATGAACTCAGCGGCGATGAAATTTATTCCGCTTGAGGAGATGGCTAAACAGGGCTACGAGAACTATCTCTATTTATTCGAAGGTTGATTGAATCGCCATAAAAATAGCCAGCAAAGACGCTGGCTATTTTTGTTTTTCCATCGAGTGTAATGACGATTATTTCATCACACGCGCTTTAAAGGTGCGGCCTTTCATCTTGCCGGTTTGTAGCTGTTTTAGTGCCGTTTTGACGGCATCATGCGTCACCGCAACATACGACACCATAGGCAGTATGTTGATTTTGCCAATCTTACTGCCATCAATGCCCGCTTGTTTGGTCAACGCTCCTAAGATATCGCCAGCGCGCACTTTTTGCTTCTTACCGCCGAGGATTTGGATGGTTTGCATCGCTGGGTAATAGGGTCTTTCCATCGGCTTTTCCGGCACCGAATTTGGCGTGATCTCTATGTCCATGTACTCTTCAATTCGCGCCACGCGGTACTGCTCTTTTTCACTGAAAAAGCTCAATGCCATCCCTTTTGCGCCCGCACGACCGGTACGGCCAATTCGGTGAACATGCACTTCAGGATCGCGTGACAGCTCAAAGTTGACGACTGCATCAAGGTTATCGACATCCAATCCGCGCGCCGCCACATCGGTGGCAACCAAGATAGAAATGCTCTTGTTGGCAAAGCGAGTCAGGGCTTGTTCACGTTCACGCTGTTCCATATCGCCGTGTAACTCGACCACGCTAAAACCTCGCTGAGACAACTCATCCGTCACGTTTTGCACTTCTCGCTTGGTGTTGCAAAACACCACTGACGACTCAGGTTTATGCGTCAGAAGCAATGCCTCAAGGGCATCGTCTCTTTGCTCGGTACTCTCCAGTTGGAAAAACTGCTGAGTAATGGTGCTGCTTTGGTGGGTCGACTCGACTTTAACGATCTTAGGCTCGCGCATCACTTTGTGCGCCAAGCTGTCGATGTTGGTTGGGAAAGTGGCACTAAACAGCAAGGTTTGACGATCTGTTGGCGCCTCAGCCAAAATGGCATCAATGGCCTCTTCAAAACCCATGTCCAGCATGCGGTCCGCTTCGTCTAAAACGAGAGTGTTCAGCTCATCAAGATTGATACGACCTTTGCTGAGGTGATCCAACAAACGCCCCGGTGTACCGACCAAAATATGCGCGCCATGCTCTAATGAGCCAATTTGAGGGCCCATTGGCATGCCGCCACACAGCGTCAGTACCTTGATATTGTGAATGCCTCGCGCCAGCGTGCGGATCTCGGTCGCCACTTGGTCAGCCAGCTCTCGAGTAGGACACAGCACCAATGATTGAACACGAAAACGACCCACATTCAGATTGTTCAGCACGCCAAGAGAAAAGGTCGCGGTTTTACCAGAGCCCGTCTTCCCCTGACCAATGACATCCTGCCCGTCGAGAATAAGCGGCAACGCCTGCTGCTGAATGGCCGTCATCTCAGTGTAACCCATTGAGTCTAGGGTCTGCTTGAGTTCGGTTTTGAGGTTAAGTTGGTCAAATGAAAGGTTCACTCTGGTGTCCTTGTTGTTTCAATATGGGTTCGCGCGGTGGCGACTGTAACAAGCGCTTGGTCTGCGCTCGTAACGCTTAAAATGGGTAAAACGAAAAACCGCTTCACAAGAAGCGGTTTTTACTTATCTATCGAATACCGTGTAAAAACTCATGTCGGGTCGCGGGGTTCGATTTGAAAATCCCCCCCAACGCCGTGGTGGTGGTTTCGCTGGTCGCGTCCATCACGCCGCGAGATTTGACACAATAGTGAGTGGCATCAATCGTTACCGCGACATCGTCCGACTCCAATAAGGTTTGCAAGGCCACCAAGATCTGCTGAGTCATTCGCTCTTGGACCTGTGGACGCTGAGCAAAAAAACGCACGATGCGGTTAATTTTGGACAAACCGATGATTTTACCGCGCGGAATGTACGCCACCGCTGCACGACCATCGATCGTCACTAAGTGGTGCTCACAAGTGCTCGTCACGGTGATGTCTTTAACACGGACCATCTCACTGACGTTCATCTTATTTTCAATCACGGTGATCTTAGGGAAGTTAGCGTAGTCCAAGCCAGAGAAAATCTCATCCACGTACATTTTGGCGATGCGATGCGGCGTCTCTTCCAAACTGTCGTCACTTAGGTCTAACTCAAGCAGGGCGAGGATCTCACGCATATGATGCTCGATCTTCTGCTTTTTTTCGTCTCGGCTAAATTCGTTGGGCACCATCGGGGTTTCTAACCCGCGACGTTCTAGCGCCTCTTTTACTAACTTCGCAGACTCGCTAAGACCTGACATTCGACTTCCTCTTAATACTCTAACTGCCGTCAAATCGGGATAATTACCCCTTTCGGATGGCTGACAAGGATACTCGGATTTTTGAATAATTACATCCACATTTTACTGACGGGGGATTGATTTGTGCTGCTTTTTGTATGGTAGAGTGTCAACCATTACGTCAACCCTAAACGCCTGTGGTTATTTGGGGTGAATAATAATCAAAACAACGGAATTTACTCTATGGGATGCTGTGACGCACCGGGCCTAATGCCCATTGAAGAAGCGATGGAAAAAATGCTTTCGCCGATTAAGCCGATTCAAACCACCCTACGCTTACCGCTCGCCGACGCGATCGGT
Source organism: Vibrio sp. R10-SG3-ISO3 (assembly GCF_059834225.1). Taxonomy (NCBI): domain Bacteria; kingdom Pseudomonadati; phylum Pseudomonadota; class Gammaproteobacteria; order Vibrionales; family Vibrionaceae; genus Vibrio; species Vibrio sp. R10-SG3-ISO3. The sequence continues at coordinate 86,935 of NZ_JCBDHE010000041.1, forward strand.
TTTGTCCTTGCACAAGATATTCTCTCGCCTATTAATGTGTCCCCTTTTGATAACTCTGCGATGGATGGCTATGCCATCAGGCGTGCGGATCTGTCCAAGCAAGCGATCTTGCCACTGGCGGGTAAATCTTTTGCAGGTCAACCGTTTGAAGGTGAATGGCCAGCAGGAAGCTGCATTCGCATCATGACTGGTGCAAAAATTCCTGACGGTGCCGACGCCGTGGTCATGCAAGAAAACACCGAAGTGAGTGAAGAGGGTATCCGCTTTCTGCAAACCGATGTCAAACCCAACAACAATATTCGCCCGACCGGAGATGATATTCGCCAAGGCGATGTGGTGTTACCCAAAGGGGCGAGACTGACGGCCCGCGATATTCCCATGATCGCGACGCTGGGGGTAAGTCATGTTGATGTGGTACGTAAACCTCGCGTGGCGTTTTTCTCCACAGGGGATGAATTGAGGCCACTCGGCGAACCTCTAGTTGACGGACAAATCTACGACAGCAATCGCTACGGCATCAAACCGCTGATTGAAAATTTTGGCTGTGAGCCGATTGATTTAGGCATAGTACCCGACTGCCCTGAAAAGCTGGCGTCAACATTTGAACAGGCACAAAGACTGGCTGACGTTGTGGTGACCTCGGGGGGCGTCAGTGTCGGTGAAGCGGACTACACCAAAGATATCCTCGAACAGCTCGGCGAAATTGGTTTTTGGAAGCTAGCGATCAAGCCGGGCAAACCGTTCGCGTTTGGTCAGCTCTCCAGTGCGTGGTTTTGTGGGCTGCCGGGTAACCCCGTCTCTGCGGTTTTGACCCTATACGTGCTGGTGCAACCCATGTTGGCGAAATTAGCCGGACACACGCAGTGGCAGGCGCCGCCAATGATTCCCGCCGTAACCAAAACCGCCTTCAAAAAATCGCCGGGACGTACAGACTATCAACGTGGTATCTACCGCATCGAAAATGGGCAATTTGTGGTTGAAACGACAGGTAATCAGAGCTCAGGCGCCTTTCGTTCTATGAGTCTTGCTAACTGTTTCGTGATTTTGGAGCGCGAACGGGGCAATGTTGCAGAAGGCGAAACCGTTCACATTCAGCTCTTTAATTCAACCTTGTACTGATAAGGGGGGAACTTGGTGATGTTATCTGATCAAGAAATGCTCCGTTACAATCGCCAAATTATCTTGCGCGATTTTGATTTTGACGGTCAAGAAGCGCTCAAAGAGGCCTCTGTCCTCATTCTGGGCGCCGGGGGCCTTGGCTGCGCGGCCAGTCAATATCTCGCCGCCGCAGGCATCGGTACCTTGACCTTGGTTGACGATGATGAGGTTGAGCTGTCGAACCTTCAGCGCCAAGTGCTCCATCATGACCAAGACATTGGCAAGAAAAAGGTCCAATCTGCGGCGAAGTCTCTACGCCAATTGAATCCGCACGTCGTCGTGCATACCGTCGAGTCGCGTTTGGACGACATTCGTCTCTCCCAGCTGATCGGCGTTCATTCTCTTGTGATCGATGCCAGTGACAACGTAGAAACACGCAATCAGCTAAACCGCCTTTGTTTTACTCATAAAGTTCCACTTGTTTCTGGCGCAGCGATCCGCATGGAAGGACAAGTAAGCGTTTTCACTTACCAAGACGCGCGTAAACCGTGTTACCAGTGCCTGAGCGCGCTATTTGGCGCCAATGCGCTGAGCTGCGTGGAGGCCGGCGTTATGTCTCCCGTGGTCGGAATTATCGGCGCGATGCAGGCACTCGAGGCGATCAAAGTCATCACCCATTTTGGTCAGCCTTGTGAAGGTAAACTCCTCATGTTTGACGCCCTGACGCTCAACTGGCGTGAAATGGCACTCATGAAACAACCTGATTGTCAGGTCTGCGGCTCACAGCAGTAACCGCCTGTCTGGACGAGGCTCAAATCACATCTAACAGGCGCACCTAAATCAGCACCGAAAACGAATAAGGAAAGTCAATGTCAGCACTCGTTAACGCCCACTGGCTCCGTGAGCACCTTCATCGCCCAGAGCTGGTGGTATTGGATGCCAGTATTTCATTCCAGATCCCCAATACCCCTGCGCCAGTGCTTGATGAAGTGATCCCCGGGGCACTGCGCTTTAACTATGATGATGATTTTCACGATCCAAGTTATGGCTTACCGCATATGATGCCTAGTGAAAGCGCCTTTAACCGTCAAGCCCAAGCATTGGGTTTAAATAAAGACAGTGTGATTGTGGTGTACGACAATACGGGCACTTTCGCATCGCCGCGAGCGTGGTGGATGCTAAAATGCATGGGCCACGAGCAGGTCTATGTGCTTAACGGCGGCCTACCAGCTTGGATAGCGCAAAGTTATGCGACACAACCAACCCACAACGCACCCAAAGGGTTGGGTAACTTCGAGGGCCAACGTAGCCAAGCTGGATTTATTCATGCGGATGCTGTCCTAGAGTTTGCTAACGCAAAAAGCGCCACTATACTTGATGCCCGCTCACAAGCCCGATTTGATGCCCAAGTACCGGAACCCAGAGAAGGGATACGTAGTGGTCATATTCCACACTCTCAATGCTTGCCTTTTTCTTTACTCATCGACAACGGGCAAATGAAAGATCGTGACGCTCTCGCTTCGGCATTTGCATCACGCCTTGCCGCGCACCACAACAACCAACCGTTAATATTCAGCTGTGGCTCTGGAGTCACCGCTTGCATTTTAGCCCTCGCGGCGTATGAGCTAGGCCATCGCCAACTGCAGGTCTATGACGGTTCATGGACGGAATGGGGAAGTCGCCCTGACCTGCCTATCGAGTGCTAACCCACTCACTATTTAGTGGCAATTCGTTTCTAAACTAAAGTTTTATTTGTTCAAACATGGCGCTTCTCCTATTTGCGTATACGCTTAATTGAGGTTTAACGGATTAATGCGGAGAAGCGGCATGAACAACCTGACGATCGCAAACAAACTGAGGCTTGCGTTTGCCACTTGTTTGATATTTTTCGCCATATCAGGCTGGTACAGCTATCAGGGTATGACAGGCGTCAGTCAAAACTTCAAACAGTACGGTCACCTTGCCAAAGAAACGACACTGGCCGGTGAGATACAAGCCAATTTTCTCAAAGTCCGTTTAAGCGCCCTGCAATACGCCAACACGCTCTCCCCCAAGCAACTTGATATCTACAACCAACGCTACAACAAATTGATCAGCATCATCTCAGATGATTTGAAGCTCACCGATGATCCGCTGCGTACCAAGCACCTCAATGCGGTGCTCGACGAGGCAAAACAATTCCACCAAGCGTTTGATGTGGTTAAGCGCTCCACCGAGCAAGTGGAACAGAAAGTGTTTGTTGACATGGTGGCGTTAGAGAAAAAGGCCCTATACGACCTCGAATCCATGATTGAATCTGCGCACAGCAACGGCGACGCTGATATTGAGTATTACTCGTCGATGGTGATGGAGAAATTCTTACTCGCTAATATTGAAGTGCTCAATTACCTTCACAAAGAGAAACCGGAAACCATCGAGACCATTCGAGCCTATTTTCAAACTAAAATCCCAGCGCTTGAAAAACGTTTCGCTGATCTCATTACCTCTAGCCAGGATAAGGCGCTGCTCGCTGAGTTCATTGTGCAGCGCCAAGCCTATGAACAAGGCTTTGAGCAAGTGATTACCTTGCGAGACACTCAGCACCAAGCAGAAAAGAGCATGCTTGAGCTAGGCGAAGCTATCTCTCATGAGCTCGAAGCGATCAAGCTTGAATCGATGGACCAGCAAGTCACCCTCACCGAGGTGTTAAGTGAACACAAAGCACAAACCATTGAAATGATCGTGATTCTTACTCTGCTTGCCATTCTGGTGTCACTGACCGCAGCTGTGGTGATAACGCGAGCGATTCGACAAGGGTTGATGAAGGTGCAAGAGGTTTCTACTTCTCTGGCAGAGGGCGACCTGTCGATTGAGGTCGAGGTCAAAGGTAAAGATGAAATTGCGCAGCTATTACGTAACATGCGCAACACCATTGAATCACTGCGCGATATTGTTGCGACGGTCGCGGACTCGTGTATCAAAGTCGGTCACATGTCAGAAGAGTTGCAGGCGATCACGCACACCACAGACCAGTCCGCGGATCGTCTGCGCGCCGAAATGGATCAAATTGCCTCAGCCGTGCAGCAGCTTTCCACCAGCACGACAGAAATATCGCAGAGCGCCACAGACGGAGCCAGTTTCACTCAGCGCGCGGGTCAAGACATCAGTGAAACCCTAGGTGACGTTGAGAAAACGTTGCAGGCCATTGAAAGCGCGGATGAAGCCATGTCCATTGGCTCTGTGCAAGTGCTCGCGCTTTATGATCAATCCATGAACATCGGCTCGATATTGGAAGTGATTCACGGCGTTGCCGAACAAACCAACTTACTCGCCCTGAACGCAGCGATTGAAGCGGCTCGTGCTGGTGAGCAAGGACGTGGTTTTGCTGTCGTGGCTGATGAGGTAAGAACACTTGCCAAACGTACTCAAGATGCGACGGGCCAGATCGAAACCATGATTCGCGAATTGCAATCTGGCGCAGAATCGGCTCGCAAGTCCATCGATTCGAGCCACGATAAAGTCACACACGTCAATACCCAAGCGCAGGTCACCTCCGGTAAGCTCAATGCGATTCATGGCACCATCGGTGAACTCGAAGACTCGAATCTGCAAATTGCCGCGGCGGTCGAAGAGCAGTGCATGGTCACCAATTCTGTGAGCGAAAACATCACTGAAACCGCCAACATCACTCGAGATAACAGCGAAACCATCAAACACATTGCGATTTCCGCTACTGAACTGGCTGAAGTGGCGCAATACCTCGACATGCAAATGAAACGGTTTAAGACCGCTTAATCCAGTTCGCAAACACGTAAAACACCACCGCGCCCTGACGCGGTGGTGCTAGTTTGAATTCCCCGCTGGGTTCATTTGTTCATCCAAGTTCAATACGGTCAAAGCATTGCTAACACTGGTCGCGATTACGTCGATAACGCCGGTTCGCAATGCACCCAGCAGGGCCAAAGGTTTACTGTTTTCTGCCGCTATGGCGATCACCTGCGAAATGGGCCTAAATTCTTCTATGCCCAGCCCTATCACCCTGTCGCTCATCACTGTGGTCGCACTTACGCCGTGGATGTCAAAAAAGTCATAGCCAGCAAAATCCCCGACGATCCCCTGCTGCATACGCGCCTGAACGACTTCTTCGGCACTGAACCAGCCCAAATCGACCATATAGCTGTTTTCACTCATGTCACCGATGCCCACTAGGGCGACATCAGCTTTGCGGGCGAGATCTAACGTCTGTTTTACCGTACCGTTTTGCATAAACGCCAGTTTTTGTTCGCGGTTCTCTGCATAAGCGGGGGCGTAGAGGGTTTCTGAACTGCCGCCATAACTTTTGGCAAACTGACGGCAAATGTGGTCAGCATTAAACATCCCACCGCGCGGGTGTATACCGCCAATCCCACAAACAAATTTCACCTCGCGTTGTGGGATCACACCGACATGGTGGGCAACCGCTGAGACGTTGCGTCCTTGCCCGACCGTCACCACAGTGCCATTTTGTAACGTGCTCGCCATGTAGCGCGAGACCAACCCCGCCACTTGCTGGCGCTGCAACTCTTCACTGGGCTGATCGAGCGCGACGAGTGCGCGCTTCACGCCAAAGCGCTCTATCAAGCGTTGCTCAATTTTGGCGCTGAACACTGGATGATATTTGACGGTAATTTCAACTATACCCTCGTCACGGGCCTGTTTTAACATCCGCCCGACTTTGGCACGCGAGACGGCAAATTTTTTGGATATTTCTTCCTGGGTTGCCCCATCTTGATAGTAAGCCACCGAGATTTCTGTCAATAAATCGGTGCTATCAACCGAGACCTCTTGCTGTGTTTTACTCATGCTTCACCTTTACTGTCCTTGTAATTCAATCAGGACTTACCGAGTTAGATGGAATGGATATCCGTCTGTAACAAACGCTCAAGCTCGTAGCATATGTCACCCTCTCACCAAATGCCAACATTTGCTCACAGCCGATACATTTTCTCACAAGAATTTTGACCCAGTTCAACCCAGTGTTCTTGCTAGCTTTGGCTGCGCAAACGTTTCATCAATTTTTGGCGTCATGCCAAGACAAATAAAGCTTGATAAAGCTCACTGAACATCAGGATCTAGCATTGACTTTAACCCCAGATCAGATAATTATGGACCCATCATTTACTCAACGTTAGAGCAAATGTTCACAACAACTGCTCAGACGCTGGAAACATTGTGGTCGTGGTTCGCCTTTTTATGACACTAACGCATCAAATTCATAAGACGATCCGCGCACTCGCTTGCCAATGCACCGCACACATCTTAGGTACGGATGTGGACACCCAAGAAATAGGATGATCGAAATGAGCAACAAACTCGCACAACTTCGTAAACTGACAACTGTCGTCGCTGACACTGGTGAACTTGAAGCGATAAAAAAATACCAACCAGAAGACGCCACTACGAACCCATCTTTGATTCTTAAAGCGGCACAAATTGCTGAGTATGCCCCTCTTATCGATGACGCGATTGCCTATGCAAAATCTCAAAGCAGCGACAAAGCGCAACAAGTTCAAGACACCTGCGACATGCTGGCTGTTAACATCGGTAAAGAGATCCTAAAAACCATTCCAGGCCGTATCTCTACCGAAGTGGATGCTCGCCTCTCTTACGACACCGAAGGCAGTGTCGCAAAAGCACGCCAACTGGTGAAAATGTACAACGATGCAGGCATCACCAACGATCGCATCCTGATCAAACTGGCTTCTACTTGGGAAGGTATCCGCGCAGCAGAAATCCTCGAGAAAGAAGGCATCAACTGTAACTTAACGCTTCTCTTCTCTTTCGCTCAGGCTCGTGCGTGTGCTGAAGCGGGTGTATTCCTCATCTCGCCATTCGTTGGCCGCATTATGGACTGGTACAAGGCGAAGGAAGGTCGTGACTTCGAAGCTCAAGAAGATCCAGGCGTACTTTCTGTTACTAAGATCTACAACTACTACAAAGAGTATGGTTACAACACCGTCGTTATGGGCGCAAGCTTCCGTAACATCGGCGAAATCCTAGAACTCGCTGGCTGTGACCGTCTCACTATCGCACCTGCTCTTCTTGCTGAGCTCGAATCAGCTGAAGGTGAAGTGGTTGAGAAACTGGTTGACTCTAAAGGCGCCGCTGAGCGTCCAGCACCAATGACACACGCTGAATTCCTATGGGAGCACAACCAAGACCCAATGGCGGTTGAGAAGTTGGCAGAAGGTATCCGCAACTTCGCTGTCGACCAAGGCAAACTTGAAGCCATGATTGAAGCGAAACTTTAATCAACAGAATTTAAAAAGGGGAACGTTTGCGTTCCCCTCTTCACATTTTTTTAAGAAACCATCTAATAGTCGGTATTTATTATGGATCGCAAATATTTAGCCAATGCCATTCGTGCGCTGAGCATGGACGGCGTACAACAAGCCAATTCAGGTCACCCGGGCGCACCTATGGGTATGGCAGACATCGCTGAGGTACTGTGGCGCTCTCACCTCAACCACAACCCTTCAAACCCAGAATGGGCTGACCGCGACCGTTTTGTGCTTTCAAACGGCCACGGCTCTATGCTGATTTACTCATTGTTGCACCTAAGCGGCTACGAGCTATCGATTGACGACCTGAAAAACTTCCGTCAACTGCACTCTAAAACCCCTGGCCACCCAGAGTATGGCTACGCACCGGGCATCGAGACCACCACTGGCCCACTTGGCCAAGGTATCACTAACGCAGTCGGTATGGCGCTAGCGGAAAAAACGCTTGCAGCGCAATTCAACAAACCGGGTCATGACATCGTTGACCACTTCACCTACGCATTCATGGGTGATGGCTGTCTGATGGAAGGCATCTCTCACGAAGCCTGTTCTCTAGCGGGTACGCTAGGTCTTGGTAAGCTGATCGCGTTCTGGGATGACAACGGCATCTCTATCGATGGTCACGTTGAAGGTTGGTTCTCTGACGATACGCCGAAGCGTTTTGAAGCGTACGGCTGGCACGTCATCCCAGCGGTAGACGGTCACGATCCTGAAGCGATCAACGCAGCTATCATCGCGGCGAAAGCGGACCCTCGTCCTACTCTAATCTGTACAAAAACCATCATCGGTTTTGGCTCACCGAACAAGTCGGGTTCTCACGACTGTCACGGTGCACCACTCGGCGCTGAAGAAATTGCAGCGACACGTAAACAGCTAGGTTGGGAGCACGGTCCTTTTGAAATTCCGCAAGATGTCTACGCGCAATGGGACGCGACAGAGACAGGCGCAGCTAAGGAAGCAGCGTGGAACGAGAAACTTGCAGCTTATGAAGCAGCATATCCAGAGCTTGCAGCAGAATTCAAACGCCGCGTAAACGGTGAGCTACCTGCCGAGTGGGAAGAGAAAGCCAGCGCCATCATCGCTGACCTTCAAGCGAACCCTGCAAACATTGCATCACGTAAAGCGTCTCAAAACGCGCTAGAAGCGTTCGGTGCTATGCTACCAGAATTCCTTGGCGGCTCTGCTGACCTTGCGCCTTCTAACCTCACCATGTGGTCTGGCTCTAAGTCAGTGTCTGCGGAAGATGCGTCGGGTAACTACATCCACTACGGTGTACGTGAATTCGGTATGACAGCTATCATGAACGGTATCGCTCTGCACGGTGGTTTCGTCCCATACGGCGCAACTTTCCTAATGTTCATGGAATACGCACGTAACGCAATGCGCATGGCGGCTCTGATGAAAGTTCAGAACATCCAAGTGTACACGCACGACTCTATCGGCCTTGGCGAAGATGGCCCGACTCACCAACCGGTTGAGCAAATGGCCTCGCTACGTCTCACGCCAAACATGAGCACATGGCGTCCATGTGACCAAGTGGAATCCGCTGTCGCTTGGAAACTCGCGATCGAGCGCAAAGACGGCCCAACGTCTCTCATCTTCTCTCGTCAGAACCTTGCACAGCAAGAGCGTAGCGAAGAGCAAGTCGCGAACATCGCTCGCGGTGGTTACATCCTGAAAGATTGTGAAGGCAAGCCAGAGCTTATCCTTATCGCAACAGGCTCTGAAGTTGAGCTGGCGGTTAACGCTGCGGCAGAGCTCACCGCGGAAGGTAAGAAAGTGCGTGTTGTTTCAATGCCATCAACCGATGCCTTTGACAAGCAAGACGCTGCGTACCGCGAATCTGTACTGACATCAGATGTGACCGCTCGTATCGCTATCGAAGCGGGTATTGCTGACTTCTGGTACAAGTATGTTGGCTTTGGCGGCAAGATCATCGGTATGACCACCTTCGGTGAATCCGCGCCAGCGGGCGAACTGTTCAAAATGTTCGGCTTCACGACAGAAAACGTGGTGAAAACCGCGAAAACACTGATCGGTTAACGACGGATTCAGCTGTGATAAACAATGCCCCGCTAGTGATAGCGGGGCTTTTTTTTCGGTCTCAACGTTCAACGAAAAAAGCTAAAATGACACGCTGTTAAGCAGCCTTTCCACTTATGGGTCGCGACGGAACTTGTTTCGGCGACAGCGCGCAGAGCAATATTTCACGTCATCCCAACAGCGTTGCCACTTTTTACGCCAATGGAACGGCCGATGGCAAATAGGGCAGACTTTTTCGGGAAGGGTCAGTTTTTTGTGCATGTCGCCTGTCGGCTCGTATCATCTTATGAGTGGGTCATGTTTGATGATACGTCACCCGCCACAGTCAGATCAGGCGACATACGTGGGGGTTAACTGAGAATATCAGTGAGGCCAGCAACCAAACGCTCGACGGCGATGGTCAACTCTTGTTCGGTTGCATTGGTGAAGTTAAGTCTCAGCGCTGGGAATGCCTTTGCGCCGGCGGGGTAAAACACGCTACTTGGGACCACCGCCACTTTATTTTCAAGCAGTTGGGTAGCGAGCTTAAAGCTGTCGCACTCCGGTAAGGTGAGCCAGACGAACATGCCGCCTTGTACTGGGCGTACATCACAGCCAGCAGGCAGTGAGGCTTTGAGAGAGCGGTATAAACTCTGATAACGCGCTTGGTACAAGGTGCGAATCGTCTCAATGTGCTGACTGAACGCAGGGTTTTGCAACAGACCAAGCAGTACCGCTTGCATCGGTACGCTGGAGTGCAAATCGGCGCCTTGTTTAATTTTGATCAGTGGTGCTAAGAAGGTGGTATTGCCAGTCACAACCCCTACACGCAGACCCGGTGAGGCGATTTTGGAGAAGGAGCGCAACACAATCGAGTGTTGCGGGCAGAACGTTGACGCCATTGGCAGTGCCGTGCCCGCAAAACGCAGCTCGCGATATGGCGCGTCCTCAATCAAGCTGACTTGATACTGTTCACACAACTGACCAACGCGCTCACGCGTATCGAGTGACCAACACACCCCAGTTGGGTTGTGAAAATCCGGTACGGCGTAGAACATTTTCGGTTGCTGAGTTTGGAAAACCTGTTCAAGCTGTGCCAAGTCTGGCCCCTGCTCTGTCTGTGACACTGTGACGATATTCGCTTCCACTAACCCAAAGACTTGCATCGCTCCGAGGTAACTTGGTGCTTCCATCACCACTGTGTCTTGCGGGTCAATGTAGGCACGCGCAATCAAATCCAGCCCTTGCTGCGATCCGGTGGTGACCATCGCGCTGTGTGAGGACGGTAAATCGTAGTGATCGGTTAAATAGTCGAGCAAAGGCCCGTAACCTGCCGTGGCACCGTACTGAAACACGTCAGGTTGCAGGTGCAAACTCTCTAGCGTCGGCCGCATCAATTCGATAGGAAAGGTTTGTTCATCGGGCAAACCGCCCGCAAGCGAAATCACACTCTTGTCTGAGGCAGCAGCAAGAATTTCGCGAATGTAAGAAGAAGGCGTGTTGGCTAATGACTTGGCAATGTGCATATCGGACCCTGTGCGTTTCAAACTCGGAGCGCAACCACTTGGCTGCGCCTAATCAAAGGCTGTTCACTTACGGCAAGTGAGAGCAGTGAAATATTCTGTTATAGCGTTCGATATTACCTGTCGTTGCACATTTTGCGCTGTCCATTTATGCTTATCAACATGTCCATTTATGCGATTTTTCTCAAACCATGGCCCAACACCTGTCCCGTATCAACGATGTGCTGTATTACATCCACAAAGACATCAGCCGCGATCTCCCCGGCAAAGCGCTTGCCAACGTCGCCGCCTATTCTGAACAGCATTTTCATCGCGTGTTTAAACAGGTTGTCGGTGAATCGCTACACAAGTACATTCGTCGCACCCGCATGGAGTATGCGGCCAACCAGTTGATGTTTGACCAAGGCTCCTCGGTGGCAGACATTGCCGCGCGCTGTGGATTTCAATCGGTCTCGTCGTTTAGCCGAGCGTTCAAAGCGACGTTTTCTGCCTCCCCGGGGGAGTGGCGTCAGCAAGATCTACGCGCGGGTGACAAACCCTATTTAAAGGACCCAGAAATTGCAGCAGGCTACCATCGCACCGCTAATAAGCGGTTGCCAGAGCCTCAAATCAAGCAGGTGCCTGAGCGCTTTGCGGCCTATATCCGTCATACTGGCTACAACCGTTCCATCAAAAAGGCATGGACGGTACTCAATGCATGGGCGCTTTCAGAGCAGCGGGACGCCAGCGTGCAATTTGGCCTGCACCACTCCAACCCCGCTTGGGTGGAATTGGACGAGTGCCGCTATGTGGCGTGTATTGAAATCGATAAACCGATCAAGGTACGCAGCTTGGTCAATCAGTTGGTGATTCCAGGTGGGTTACACGCCGTGTTTCGCTTGACCGGCGTGTATGGGGAGTTGCTACCACAAATCAGTCAAGTGTTGGAACGTTGGCTGCCACAGTCAGGGTTTAAGCTCGGTTCTACCCCGGCTTACGTGCACTATTTCGATAACCATTTCACCAACAAAAGTGAACACTTTGAGCTCGATTTTTATCTGCCTATTGGTTTTTATTGACCGGATCCGGTTTTAGGCCGCGCAGGACCATATCGACCACAAACTCTTGCGCCTGCTGATACTCGTCATCGGAGAGCTGAGCTCCTTTAATGAGTTCAATCTCACTTTCAAAGTCGGCATAAAATTGCGTCGCGCCCCAGATAAGAAACAGCAAATGGTACGGGTCAACCGCACGAATGAGCCCCCGCTCGGCCCAGGCGCTGATCACGGTCGCCTTGCCACTGCTCCACTCCACAACCGGAAATTGGATCGCCGCACGGATGTTGGGGGCCCCTTGGATGATCTCTTGAGCGAAAATTTTCGACTCTTGCGGATGGCTGCGGCTGTAACGCATTTTGCCTACGATATATCGCCGCAATACTTCTTGAGGATCGCGCTGAATGGCATCTTCAGAAAAGCCGTCATTCCAAAGGTTTAGAATATCTTCCAGTAGCGCCTTATACAGTCCTGACTTGGATTTAAAATAGTAGAGGATGTTCGCTTTAGGCAGCGACACTCTGTCTGCAATGGCTTGTATCGACGTGCCTTTGTAACCATGCTTAACAAACTCATCGGCGGCGGCTTGCAAGATCAACTGTTCGTTGCGCCTGCGGATTTCGCCCGAGGATGCGCGCTTTTCCTTCCCAAGTTGGACGTTCAAAATGACTCCTTGTTTTATGCTGACTCTTTTTACAGTAATCACCCGATTTCATTGCCTTGTCAAGCCTGTGAATCTGCACCAAGAGCAGGCATACGCACTGATTTAGTTCATCGATTGTCACCGTATGGATCGCGAGCCTAGCCCAACGTTGGCTTGAACAATTGGTCAGCTTTTTGCATTTAGCCCATCAATACTATTCAAAAAAAACAAAAGGACTTGGCTCAACATGACAGCACCGCTTCTCGAACTCTGGAACCTGTCAAAGGTGTTTCCAGGGGTCGTCGCAAATGACAAAGTGAATTTAAAACTCCATAGCGGCGAGATTCTCGCGCTACTTGGAGAAAACGGCGCTGGGAAATCGACCCTAGTGAAGATGATTTACGGCGTAAACACGCCCACATCCGGTGCGATATTATGGAACAACCATGAAGTCACGATTGCCTCACCGACCCAAGCAAGAGAGATGGGGATCGGCATGGTATTTCAACACTTTTCCGTGTTTGAAACGCTCACTGTGTTAGAAAACATCGAGCTGGGATTGGATAAAGCCTTTCTGGCAACCATTGACAACCTAAGACAGACGATCATCGACAAAAGTCTTCAATATCAGCTCCATGTCGACCCCGATCGTTACGTCCATAGCCTGAGTATCGGTGAACGACAGCGTGTTGAAATATTGCGCTGTTTGATTCAAAACGTGAAGCTATTGATCCTCGATGAACCGACTTCAGTACTTGCGCCGCAAGAGATCGAAGGATTGTTTGCGGTGCTCAACCAACTTGCCTTAGAAGGCTGCGCCATTTTATTCATCAGCCACAAGCTCAAAGAGGTGACCGCCTTATGCCACCGAGCCGTCATTCTACGCGGCGGAAAAGTGACCGGTGAGTGTGACCCAAGCCAAGAAACGCCCAACAGCATTGCCAGGATGATGGTTGGAGAGCATGCGACCCTCTCAGAGCACTATGACAAAGTGCAGGGCGGCGCCCCTGTCCTGCACACGAAAGGCTTGTCACTCGAGGCCTCTCACCCGTTTGGCTGCGCATTAAAAGACGTCGCTCTTCGCCTTAATGCAGGCGAGATTTTTGGCCTCGCCGGAGTGGCGGGAAACGGCCAAGAAGAACTGCTAGCGGCGCTTAGCGGCGAAGATACACGAGCCAGTAAGGGCAGCATCCAATGGCAAGACGAAGCGATTGGGCATCTTGATGCCGGGCAAAGGCGCAAACGCGGTCTTGCCTATGTACCTGCTAACCGGCTTGGCCAAGGCGCAGTACCAGAGATGAGCTTGGAAGAGAACACGCTACTGACTCACGCCGCCCACTTAAATCACAAGAGCTTGATTCAGTTTCCCAAACTCAAACAACTCGCCAAGCAGTTGATCCAAGATAATCAGGTCAAGTGTCGCAATGAGCAATCGCAAGCAAAAAGCCTCTCGGGCGGCAATCTGCAAAAATTCATCATGGGACGAGAAATCGCTCAATCCCCGACGTTACTGATTTGCGCCCACCCGACCTGGGGTGTGGATATCGGCGCAGCCAGCGCCATTCATCGCCAACTGATTGCGCTGCGTGACCAAGGAGCTGCGGTGTTGGTGGTATCAGAAGATATTGATGAACTCTTTATGATCTGTGATCGCCTCGCCGCCATCTATGAAGGGCATGTCTCTCCGGCCATAAAGACCGACGACACCTCTATCGACCAACTAGGTGAATGGATCGCGGGTGGCTTTTTATCGCCATCCTCCCACCAAGGCGCAAGCAGCGAATCGCAGGGGGTGAGTCATGGTTAAAGTGGAACCCAGATTAGAAAGCTCGCAGTGGATGATGTGGCTATCGCCGTTCATTGCGATAACGCTGACGCTTGCGCTATCGAGCCTGCTGTTTGTCTGGCTTGATGTCAGTCCGGTGCGCGCCTTTGAAGTGTTTGTCGTTATGCCGTTTGAGGACAGTTATAACCTCGGCGAGTTGTTGGTGAAATCCACGCCGTTAATGCTCTGTGCGGTCGGTTTGGCGCTCTGCTATCGCGCCAATATTTGGAATATTGGCGCTGAAGGCCAACTGCTGATTGGCGCAGTAGCAGCAAGTGCGGTTGCCATCAGCGCCACCGATCAATCAGGTCCACTTCATCTAGTACTCGCCATCGGTGCTGGTGTGTTAGCTGGCGCGGGTTGGGCGGCCATCCCCACCCTGCTCTACCGACGTTTTCACACCAACATCATTTTAACCACTATCATGCTCAACTATGTCGGTCTCTATATTTTACTCTGGGCGGTACATGGCCCGCTAAGAGACCCGCAAGGGTTTGGTTTCCCAGAGTCCGTGATGTTTGCCGATGCAGTCATGCTAAGCCCGCTATTTGAATCCGGCCGTGCTTCGATGGCGATCGTCATTGCCATTGGCATCGCGCTGCTCGCGGGGTTTGCCTTGTTTCGCACCTTACCCGGCTACCAATTGCGCGTGTTAGGTGAGGCCAAGGCAGCGGCTAAATACGCCGGTTTCTCAGAAAAGAAACTCGTCTGGGGCGTGATGCTTCTCGCGGGGGCGCTTGCGGGCTTTGCTGGGGCGGCGGAAGTGACTGGGCCCATTGGACAACTGATCCCGTCTGTCTCTCCAGGCTATGGGTACGCCGCGATCATCGTTGCGTATCTGGGGCGCTTAAATCCTATTAGTGTGGTGATTGCGGCTTTGTTTATGGGCGTGCTCTATATGGGGAGCGATCTCGCGCAAATTGAGCTGGGCTTACCTACTGCGGTGACAGGCCTATTCCAAGGTACTTTGCTGTTCTTCCTGCTTGCGTGCGACTTTTTGATCAACTATCGCTTGGTGATGGTGAAACCGCTTTTCGCCCGCACTCAAACTAACCCAATTGACCACCAAGGAGCCGCCTAATGGACGCACTACTTATCCAATCGCTGCTCATAGCAGCATTAAAAACCGGGACGCCGCTACTCATCATCGCCCTTGGTGAACTGATTTGCGAAAAAACCGGCGTACTGAATTTGGGCCAAGAAGGCATGATGCTAATGGGCGCCATGGCGGGCTTTGCCGGCGCGTATTTCACCGACAGCCTCGCGATGGGCGTTCTCCTTGCTATGGTCGCAGGTATGACGATGGCCTTTATTTTTGGTGTACTGACACTCAGCCTGAGTGCCAATCAAGTCGCGACAGGCTTAGCACTGACTATTTTTGGTACTGGTTTGAGCGCCTTCCTCGGCGGCAGTTTAGTGGGGTCCACCCTTGAAGGCTTTCAACCGATAGCGATTCCGCTGCTTAGCGATCTGCCTTTTCTTGGGCCGCTGCTTTTTCAACATGATCTATTGGTTTACGCCAGCTTTGTTCTGGTCGGTATTAGTGCTTGGGTGCTCAGTCGGACGCGCGCTGGGTTGGTGATCCGCGCTGTCGGTGAGAACCCGCATTCGGCCAATGCCCTTGGCATTGAAGTGATCAAAGTACGCTACCTTGTCACGCTACTGGGCGGCGCACTTGCAGGACTGGCGGGCGCCTACATGTCTTTAGCCTATACCCCAATGTGGATGGAGAACATGACAGCAGGTCGAGGCTGGATTGCGCTGGCTCTGGTAGTCTTCGCTTCATGGAAAGTGGGCCGCTTGATGCTTGGTGCCTACTTGTTCGGCTTGACGTCGATTATGCATTTAATGATGCAAGGGGTCGGTTTAGACATCTCGCCCAACTTATTAGCCATGACCCCCTACGTCGCCACTATCGTTGTGATGGTATTACTCAGTTCCAACGAGTTACGCCAAAAATTGGCAACGCCAATGAGCCTTGGTAAACCGTTTGATCCCAAACGCCATTGATTGTTTTTATGTTTGTGGTAATAGCGTCCGTGCATTAAAACGGTGCACGGGCGGTATCATTTCGCACAACAATGAATCACACCACCCTCATCCACCACGCGCATCACTCAAATCCATCGAAACTAAGAAGCACGTAAACCTCACCCCACACCAGATTTGACGGGCGTTGCGCGATTATTTTCACCCTTCGGCTAAAAATACGACCAATTGGTCAAGTTTTTGCTATGCAGATAAATAAGAATCAGTTTCAGCTTAGGTTCTTACTACTCAAACCAAAAATGAAAACGGAGAATTTCATGAAAATGAATCAGTGGATGACAGCGGTGGCCTTATCAGTGACCTCGTTGCTCTCAGCTTCAACGCTTGCAGAAGATGAAGTCAAAGTCGGCTTCGTCTATGTGGGTCCCGTCGGCGATCATGGCTGGAGCTATGAGCACGACCAAGGCCGCATTGAGATGGAAAAACATTTCGCTGGAAAGGTGAAAACCACCTTTGTCGAAAACGTACCCGAAGGGGCTGACGCTGAGCGCGTGATCACTCAGTTGGCGAAATCAGGTAACGATGTCATCTTTACCACCTCGTTTGGCTTTATGAACCCAACACTGAAAGTCGCCAAACGTTTCCCAAACATCACCTTTGAACACGCCACGGGCTACAAAATGGCGAAAAACCTTGGCACCTACACTCTTCGTACCTATGAAGGCCGTTATGTATCTGGCGTTGCTGCGGGCATGGCGACAAAGAGCAATACCCTTGGTTACATCGCGTCTTTCCCTATTCCGGAAGTGATCCGCGACATTAACTCGGTCTATCTTGGTGCGAAAAGTGTCAACCCCGATGTGAAACTGAAAATTGTTTGGGTCAACACTTGGTACGATCCGGGCAAAGAGTCTGACGCCGCGAACGCGCTCATCGACCAAGGCGTAGACATCATTATTCAACACACCGACAGCCCAGCGCCTCTGATTGCTGCGGAAAAACGCGGTGTGATGGGGATTGGACAAGCTTCCGACATGAGCCACTTCGCGCCGAAAGCCCACATGTTCTCGGTACGAGATAACTGGGCACCACATTACATTAAAACGGTACAGGGAACGATGGATGGCACTTGGGCACCACAAGACTATTGGGGTGGTCTAAAAGATGAGTTGCTGCAAATTGTCTCGATCAATCCAGACCTGCCAGCTGAGATCAAAGACGCCATTGCCGAAACCGAGGCGAAGATCAAATCAGGTGAGTTCCATCCGTTTACCGGCCCGATGAAAGATAACCAAGGCAACGAAGTCATTGCAGCGGGATACACACTCAATGACAAAGAGCTTGCGGGCGTGAACTGGTACGTCGAAGGTATCGACGCAAAAATTCCTAACTAAACCTATCTAGGCTCGCATCTCGCTCACGGGTGCGAGCCTTTTTTTACCTAAATAGTTGACCAGTTGGACAAGATAATAAGAACAGAGGAAGTTATGTTGGAGCTCATGATCAATCGTGAGGTTGTTAAGATTGCGTCCCTCGACGCCGACACCATGTTGCTTAACTACCTACGCGAACACAAACAACTGACCGGCTCAAAAGAGGGCTGTGCCAGCGGTGATTGCGGCGCATGCACTGTTGTAATGGTGGAATCAGACCCAAACGGCGAACTGAGCTACAAACAAATCAATGCCTGTATCACCCCCGTTCACGCGCTGCATGGTAAGCAAATCATTACCGTCGAGCACCTCAAACAAGCGCAAGCCTTGCATCCGGTGCAACAAGCGGTGGTCGACAAAAATGGCACCCAGTGCGGTTTTTGCACGCCTGGGATTGTGATGTCCCTTTACGCACTATCAAAGCAAAAACAGACAGTGTCACACCCGAGTGACTACCTCGCAGGAAATTTGTGTCGCTGTACTGGCTACGGCCCGTTGATCGAGGTCGCCAACACCATCGCAAGCCAGTCAATCGACGATCCGCTGGAGCAAGACACCAGCGCAGTGAAAACCTGGATCGCCAGTGTCGATGACGCCGCTTGCCACCACTACGCTAGACCAAAAACGCGCCTTGAACTGGCGCAAGCCAAATCCCAAATGCCGAGCGCTAAACTGATTGCCGGTGGCACAGACCTCTCATTGGAAGTCACCCAACAAGGTCGCTCACTACCTAAACTGATCGACATCTCTAATGTCGATGATCTTCTTACCATCACAGAGACCACCTCTGGTTGGCGTATCGGTGCTGCGGTGCCGATGGACCGCGTACACGCCTTTGCACGCGAGCATTTCTCCAGTGCCGATGAGGTGATTGAAAGACTGGGCAGTTTAACCATTCGCCACCGCGCAACGCTTGGCGGTAGCTTAGGCCACGCCTCACCCATTGGCGATATTGCTCCTTTGTTGATGAGCCTCAACGGACGTATCGAAGTGGATGATGGCGTGACGAAAACGCTGTTTGCCCCCGAGGACTACATCACGGGCTACCGTGAAACCCTATTGCGCGGCCATCAATGGATCAGTGCGATTCACCTACCCAGACTCGCGCCCAATCAACATCATGCAATATACAAGATAAGCAAACGCTATGAAGACGACATCGCCACGGTCACCCTAGGCATCAATATGACGATAGATAGCGACCAGCGCGTCAAGAATTGCATCATTTCCGCTGGCGGAGTCGCCGCAAAATCGGTGCGCCTCCACGAACTAGAGAAAGTCTTTGTCGGGCGTCCTCTGAGCCTGTCTATCGTCCATGCGGCGCAAGCGAAGGTTCCTGAGGTTATCCAGCCGCTGTCCGATGTCCGTGGCAGCGCGCAATATCGAGTTAAGTTAGTGCAAAACCTGCTCAAACGTTTCTATCTGCAAACACAACACATTGATGTGAGGTTGGTGCACCATGCGTAAATTAACCGTACTTGAAGAGGCTCAAAACAGACAGCCATCCAAGATTGTTGGCCGCTCCGTCAAGCATGAAAGCGCCGACCGACAAGTCAGTGGCGAAGCCCGTTTCGTCGACGACTACCCCACGCCAACGGGTTGCTTGCATGCGGCGGTGATCACCAGTAGCGTCAGCAAAGGCCGAATCACACGTTTGGACGTTGAGCGCGTTCGCGCGGCGGACGGTGTCGTCGCCGTGCTGAGTGAGCGCGACCTCCCTGCGCATAAGGACATCGGTGCGATTTTTCCCGGCGATCCACTACTGACGATCGACCAACACATTCATTTCCACGGTCAGCCCATCGCATTAGTGGTGGCACGTAGCCACCAGCAAGCATGGCGAGCCGCTTCACTCGCTGAAGTGGAGTATGAGGTCGATGACCGAGTGATACTCCACCACCAAGACGCAGTTGCCCAAGCGCCGCTTCTGCCGGTGCACCAAATGGGCCCAAGCAAAGCGCGCGACTGGCAGCAAGACGCGGATGTGGTGATTAATGGCGAACTGCATGTGGGCGGCCAAGAGCATTTTTACCTTGAAGGTCAAGTCAGCTTGGCGCACCTGACTGAAGAGGGTGGCATTTTTGTTCAATGTTCCACTCAACACCCCTCTGAAGTGCAAAAGCTCATTTCCGAAGTGCTCGGTCTCGATTTCAACCGCGTCACCGTTGATATGCGCCGCATGGGCGGTGGATTTGGCGGTAAGGAGAGCCAAGCGGCGCAATGGGCATGCTTAGCCTCATTGGGTGCGTACTACACTCGACAAGCGGTCAAGCTGCGCTTGCCGCGCGCGCTCGATATGACAGCAACAGGCAAGCGCCACCCTTTCTATCAAAGCTATCAACTGAGTGCCGACCGCAACGGTATCATTCAAGGCGCCAATATTGCCATTCATGGCCTATGCGGCCACTCACCGGATCTCTCTGATGCGATTGTCGACCGCGCGATGTTTCATGCAGACAACGCCTATTCACTCGGTGAAGCGACCATCGTGGGTCATCGCTTAAAAACCGACACTGTGTCTCATACGGCGTTTCGTGGTTTCGGCGGCCCGCAAGGGATGATCGTTATAGAAAAAGCGATGCAAGAGTTAGCGATTGCCACCGGCCAAGACCCGCTCGATGTGCGTCTTAACAATCTCTATAACGAGAATAAGCACACCACGCCATACGGCATGGAAGTATCTCAACACCAAGAGATGCGAGAACTGATCACATCGCTCGAAGCGCGCTGTGATTATCGTCAGCGCCGAGAAGCGATTGCGCAATGGAACCTCACTCATCCATATTTGAAAAAAGGCTTGGCGCTTACCCCGGTGAAGTTTGGAATTTCATTTACTGCCAAGCACCTCAATCAAGCTGGCGCCTTGATTCATGTCTACACCGACGGTTCGGTACAGGTCTCACACGGCGGCACCGAGATGGGCCAAGGTTTACACACCAAAGTAGGCCAAATCGTCGCGCAAACGCTGGGCGTCTCACTTGACGCCATACTGGTCACCTCAACACGCACCGATAAAGTGCCTAATACCTCACCGACCGCCGCCTCTTCGGGCGCCGATCTCAACGGCATGGCGGCGCACAACGCGGCGGCAGAGATCAAACAAAGGCTGATTGAGTTTGCTAAAAGCCATTATCAAGTCGCAGAGATCGATATCGAAGGCGGTCAATTGATCGGTACCACAACGCCAGTCAGTTGGGCGGAACTGGTACAAGCGGCGTACATGAACCGCGTTTCCCTCTCCGCGACCGGCTTCTATCAAACGCCGAAAATCGGCTATGACAGAGCCAGCGCGAGCGGTCGACCGTTTTACTACTTTGCCCTTGGCGCCTCGTGTTCTGAAGTGATGATCGACACGCTAACCGGTGAAATGACCGTCGAGCGCGTCGACATCCTCCACGATGTTGGCAACAGCTTGAATCCGGCCATCGATAAAGGCCAAATTGAGGGTGCCTTTATCCAAGGTTTAGGCTGGTTAACCTGTGAAGAATTGCTCTGGGCAGACGATGGGCGTTTACTCAGTAACAGCCCAATGAACTACAAAATCCCCACCATTGGTGATTACCCCAAACAGTTGCACATCGATTTGTTCGACAAACCCAACCCAGAAACTAGCATCTATCGCTCTAAAGCGGTGGGTGAACCGCCATTTATGCACGGCATCAGCGCTTGGTGCGCCATTTTTGATGCGATCTCGTCCATTAGCGAACACCAACACGCCGCCTTGCTGCATGCGCCTGCGACCGGCGAGGCGATTCTCTCTGCATGCGAAGACCAACTGACCTGGCTCGAGCAACGAGCGAAGGAGCACAGCCATGACTAATTCGCCATTTCTCCATTCCCGCTCACTCTCATGGCTCAGTGCCTGTCAGCAGCTGGAGACACAAGGTGTGGCTTACTGCATCGCTACCGTGATTGCCAGTGTCGGCTCGGTACCTCGTAATCAAGGCGCTAAGATGGTGATCACCGAGAGCGCCCAGTTTGACACGCTTGGTGGTGGAAACTTGGAATACCAAGTGATTGAAAAAGCGCGTCAAGGGCTCGCAACATCCCAATCGACTCTTACCATCGAACGCTTTTCTCTCGCCGCCGATCTTGGCCAGTGTTGCGGCGGCGGTGTGCAAGTGATGTTCGAGTATTTCCTTACCCAAACACCACACGTCGTCGTGTTTGGGGCTGGGCATGTCGGCCAAGCGCTGTGTCGGATCTTAACTGAGCTGCCTTGCCAGCTGCATGTTGCCGATACCCGCAGTGAGTGGTTAGCTCCGCTCAAAGATGCCCACATTCATACCCATCTAATCGAGGATGTCACGCAAACCCTTACATCGCTACCTAGCCATGCTTACATCGTGGTGATGACGCAAGATCACGCCCTCGATTTCGACATTACTCGCCAAGCCTTGGATGCCAACAGGTTTGCTTTCGTTGGTTTAATCGGTTCTGAGGGGAAAAAGCAGCGCTTTAGCTATCGCCTGAAAGAGCAACTGGCCGACCCGGCCACGCTTGAGCACCTCACCTGCCCGATTGGGCATCCTGATGTCAAAGGCAAACTGCCGATGCAAGTGGCTATTTCGGTCGCAGCGCAGCTCAATGCTTACTTTGCCAGCCACACATCCTCGCCGATAGAAACGAGCCCAGAATCGCTTTGGCGCGAGGCCAACGACGCTCGTCAACTCGTGACCTCCCAACTCAAAAGGAATGCGCATGACCACAGCTAAAACCACAAGTGATACCTCACGTAAACGCCCGATTGCGCAGCTCGATGGCTTCGCGCTCAGTCAGATTTGCGCCAGTTTGCGCTGGCAAGCCTTGGTGATGGAATCGGCACCCTTTCAAGACGGTGAAGCACTGCGCCATAGCGCAAGCCGTGCCTTCCAGCAGCTTGAAGAGAAAGATTGGCTTGAGGCCTTTGCCGGGCATCCAATGATCGGCGATCTCGCCAGTCTAGAAAAGAAATACGCGCAAGGCCGAGCACTCAGTGAAAAAGAGCAGAGGCAAGTAGCCAGCGCCGATAGAGAGACCCTAGAGCGATTGCTCACACTCAATCAGCGCTACCGAGAGAAATTCGGCTTCATCTTCATCGTCTGCGCGACCAACAAAAGTGCCAAAGAGATGCTTGCACTGCTTGAATCGCGGATTGGTCGAAGCCGAGAAGTGGAACTGCGCGAAGCTGCGCAAGAACAGATCAAAATCAGTCAAATTAGAATGGAAGCTTATTTATGAACACGCTCAGTTGCCATATCCTCGACACCGCCAGTGGTCACCCCGCAGCAAACATTGAAGTGGAACTCTATCCACTTGGCGCACAGGATCCCATCGCCCGCATGCACACCGACGATGATGGCCGCGCCCGTTTTGAAAACACCACATTAGCAGCTGGCAGTTATACCCTGCGATTTCTAGTCGCGCCCTACTGCCAACGCGTGTTTTCCAACGCCTTTTTCCCCTATGTGGACGTGCACTTTAGCGTTTCAGACACGCGTCATCTCCACATTCCGCTGCTGCTCTCTCCTTACGCTTACTCCAGTTATCGAGGCAGTTAATCATGGCTAGACAGATTCACCGTGGCAGCTTGTTGCACTTTCCAACAGCGACATCTGAGCCCCAAAAGCACTATGAGTATTGGCGCGATGGCGTATTGGTCATCGAAGAGGGCAAAATCGTTCATGTGGGTGATGCCAACGCCTTCTTCGCCCACTCTGCCAACCAAGATCTCCTCACACAGGGACGAGTCAAGGTTCACTCCGGTTTATTGATTCCTGGCATGATTGACTCTCATGTCCATTTCCCTCAGATTGAGATCATCGCCAGTTATGGAAAACAGCTGTTAGATTGGCTCAACACCTACACCTTTCCCACTGAGCTTCGTTTTAGCGATACCCATTACGCCAAGCAGCAAGCCGACTTTTTTCTGCAACAGTTGTTTGCCCACGGCACCACCACAGCCAGTGTCTATGCCACAGTGCATCCGCAGTCGGTCAACGCTTTTTTCAGCGCCGCGCAAGACTACGATGCGCGCATGGTCTGTGGCAAGGTGATGATGGACCGATTCTGTCCTGACGCACTGCAAGACACGCCTGAGAGCAGCTATCGTGATAGCAAAGCCTTGATTGAGCGCTGGCACAAAAATGGCCGTGCTCTTTATGCCATCACGCCGCGTTTTGCGCCGACCAGCACACCGGAGCAGTTAGCGAAGGCGGGACAACTGGCCAATGAGCACCCCGATACCTTCATTCAAACTCATTTAAGCGAAAACATTAACGAAGTCGCTTGGGTTCAATCGCTTTACCCAGACGACAGCGATTACCTTAGCGTCTATGAGCGCAACCATTTGGTTCGTGATAGAGCCCTATTTGGTCACGCGATTCATCTTAGCGAGCGGGAACAACATGCGCTGGCGAGCAGTGGCGCGTCAATCTCATTTTGTCCATCATCGAACCTGTTTTTGGGCAGCGGTTTGTTTCCCTATCAGCAAGCAAAAGAGGCAGGTATTCCTATTTCGATTGCCAGTGATGTCGGCGGCGGAACCAGTTTGAGCTTGCTTAAAAACCAAAGTGACGCCTACAAAATCTGTCAATTACAAGGCATCAGTCTCGATGCGTTTGAGTCCTTATATTTGTGTACCCAGGGCGCCGCCGTCGCGATGGGGCTGGATCACTGTATTGGCAACTTCAACGTCGGCACGGAAGCCGATTTTGTTGTGTTAGATCTCAACGCGTTTCCCATGCTCAAGCAGCGTACAGCGCGCTGTCAGGATTTGAATGAACAACTCTTCGCCCTTGTCACCCTAGGCGATGAGCGTGTCATCGAACGCACTTATGTTCACGGAAATTTAGTTTATCAAAAGGATGTATCAGTATGTGGCCACAACTCTACGAATGGTTTGCGCTCTTTATCAAATGGTTTCATGTAATCTGTGGAGTGGCCTGGATTGGCGCCAGTTTCTATTTCACTTGGCTTGACAATAGCCTAGAAAATCCACCGCAATGGAAGAAAGATAAAGGTATCAAAGGCGACTTATGGGCCGTGCATGGTGGCGGTTTTTACGAAGTAGCAAAATACCAAGTTGGACCTCAAAGCATGCCGACCAACTTGCACTGGTTTAAATGGGAAGCCTACACGACATGGATCACTGGCACCGCGTTAATGATTTGGATGTACTATTTTAACGCCGCCGCCTACCTCATTGATCCCAGAGTCATGAGTTTAACTAGCCTCCAAGCCGTAAGTTTGGGCTTGGGTGGCATTGCACTCGGCGTTGTTGTCTATGAAGCATTGATGCGCTCCCCCCTCTCGCGTCACGCTGGGCTATTTTGCGGCGCACTTATCGCGCTTGGTGCGCTATTCTTCTATGGCTTTACCCACATCTTTAGTGGTCGGGGTGCCTTTATCCATATGGGTGCATTGATGGGTACCATCATGGTCAACAACGTGTTCCATAAAATCATTCCCGGCCAGCGTAAAATGGTGGCGCAAGTAGCGGCGGGTGAAGCGGTCGATCCGACTCCCGGACTGGAGGGTAAACGCCGCTCTATCCATAATAACTACTTCACCCTTCCCGTGATTTTTCTCATGATCAGTAATCACTACCCGATGATCTACCAACACTCGCTGAGTTGGTTAGTGGGGATGCTGATTTTGGTGATCAGCGCGTATTTACGCCATTACTTTAACCTCAAGCATGCGGGTAAATCGAAGCCAAGCGTACTCATTTCAAGCTCGATAGCCATGCTGCTTCTCGCGGTTTTCGTCAGTTGGGGATCCGTTCAAGCGAATAAAGCCTCGCGTGCAGAGGCGACCGCAAGCAGTGTGGCCACGCAAACGACCACTTCTCAGGACTCAGCCCTGCATCAACAGAGCGC
This sequence comes from Vibrio sp. R10-SG3-ISO3, assembly GCF_059834225.1. Classification (NCBI taxonomy): domain Bacteria; kingdom Pseudomonadati; phylum Pseudomonadota; class Gammaproteobacteria; order Vibrionales; family Vibrionaceae; genus Vibrio; species Vibrio sp. R10-SG3-ISO3. The sequence goes on from NZ_JCBDHE010000041.1 coordinate 112,660, forward strand.
GTCGGAAGGAGGCACTTCCGGCCTTGCTTATGATATCAATCGTACTCACTATATCGAAATAGCGACGCAGATCATTGAGCAGCGCTGCACCCAATGTCACAGCGCCATACCGACTGACGATGTGTTCACCGTCGCACCTAGTGGCGCAATCTTCGACTCTTGGCAAGATATTGAGCGCTGGAGCCCGCGCATTCTAGCGCGTACGGTCGAGTCGGCCGATATGCCCTTTCTCAACAAAACCAATATGACAGACCAAGAACGTCAGCAACTTAAAGAGGCCCTTAGTCACAGCCATTAATCTTTCCCCCTCCCGCCAGTTCACACTGGTGGGAGCGTCAAATGTAAGAAAATGTAAAGCTACGAACCAAATCCCACTCAACGGCTCCAATGCTGTGTGTCAATCATTGTTAACAAGGAAAATACGATGAAAACTCTCACCATTGGTACCGCGCTACTCGGCGCTCTGTTAATCACCACCGCTTGTGCAAATGACGGGGATCGCAAGGGCCCGCCGCCAAGTTTTAGCGATATCGATTCAAATAGCGATGGCTACATCACCACTGATGAAGCCAAAGGGCCGTTAGCCCGTGATTTTAGCTCTATTGATGCCGATGGCGATGGAAAAGTCACCGAGGCGGAACTCTCGCAATTTATGAGTGAGCACCGTCCACCGGCTCGCGACTAACGAACTTAACGCCCACTTAAGACGCGCTCTTAGTGGGCGTTTTTTATCGCTATCATCCCTATGATTTCACCTATGGGCACGGTATGCTGAAGGCACTTTCTACCAAGGACGCACAATGAACAAAGTCACACTCTCCGGCCATATCATTATTCCCTTCGAAGATCGTAGTATCGTATTGGCCGAACTGGAGACACACTGTAGACTCACTCGAAATGAGCCGGGCTGCCTGTGCTTTGAGGTCACGCAAAATCCTGACGACATCCATCGATTTGATGTGTATGAAGAGTTTGTCGATCATGAAG